>JACDAB010000082.1 GCA_013695665.1 Geodermatophilaceae bacterium
GCCGCCGTGACCACAGCCGTCAGTTCGTCGCTGCCTGCTCCCTTGGCGGCCTCGGCGGCGGCCCGAGCGACGGTGAGCATTGTCCCCTCCACCGGCTCCGCCACGGCACCGTAGGCCAGGGCGACGGCGTGGGCTAGCCCGTCGGCAAAGGCATGGCCCTGCGGCGGCATCTCGACGGCGACCCGCTCGGCGAGCCCGCGCAGGATCTGGCTCACGATGATCCCGGAGTTGCCCCTGGCGCCGAGGAGGGCACCGCGCGCGATCACCGCCGCCGTCTGAGCTGTCCCGTCGGGCAGTTCCCGCCGGAGCAGGTCGGCAGCTCCGCGCAGCGTCAACAGCATGTTAGTGCCGGTGTCCCCGTCCGGGATCGGGTAGACGTTGAGGGCGTCGATCTCCTCGCGGTGGTAGTCCAGGGCATCGACACATGCCGCGCACCAGCGCCGGAGCGTGGCAGCATCCAGCGTCCTCACCATGGTTGCCGAGCCTAATAGGGGACACCGACGCGATTGGGCACACGCCCGCGGCCTCGGTTACCCTGAGGGGCAGTGCCCGGCGGATCGCCCTGGCAACGACTTTCTCAGGAGTGGATCGACGTGGCAGCCGTCTGCGATGTGTGCAGCAAGAGTCCGAGCTTCGGGATGTCGGTCTCCCACTCCCACCGCCGTACGAGCCGCCGCTGGAACCCGAACATCCAGACCGTGCGCGCCCTGGTCAAGCCAGGCACCCGCCGCCGGTTGAATGTGTGCACGTCCTGCCTGAAAGCCGGCAAGGTCGTCCGCGGCTAGCCGCTGCCCACGCCCGCCGACCTCAGGTGCCGTGGGCGCTGATCCCGCGGGATCGGGCGGCGGTGACGATCAGGCCGACGACGGTGTTGTGCGGCAACGCGGTCGAGTCCAGCACAAGGTGGTATTGCCGGCAGTCGTGCCAATCCAGTCGGTAGAAGTGCCGCCAGTACGCGATCCGCGCGGCGTCGTTCTCCCGCAGCGTGTCCATGTCTATCCGCTCCTCGGCCTCCGCGAACCTCCGGGCGTGAGCCAGCCGGGCTGCCGGCGGGCCGTCGAGGCGCACGTGCAGAGCATCCGGTACGTCGGCCAGCACGACCGCACCCGCCCGGCCGAGGATGACCCCTCCGGTGCTGTCGGCAACCTCGTGCAGCACCTCCTCGGTCTTCTCCCGGAAGGCGCGTTCGTCCGGCGCCGGTGCATAGGCCAGCGGTCCCGCCCCTGACAGGTCCGGGACCAGTGCCATCGAGGAGATCACCCGCCACAGCCCGCTGGCCACCGTCTCGTCCTTTGCCTCGGCGTCATCGAGTGAGACCCCGAGCTTGTGCGCCACCGAGGCGGGGATGGCGCGATCGACGAACGGCAGGCCCAGGGTCTCGGCCACTTCCGGCCCGACCTGACTGCCCGATGCGCCGTACGACGCCGAGATCGTGACGATTCCCATTGGCACCCGCCTACCCGTGACCTGCGACCTGGATCATGTCAGCTATCCGCTGTGGTGTCCCTGCCCGACTACAGCGCACCGGCCGATGGCGCATCACGCGCGGGAACCGCGGAAGGAGTCCCAGCCGGGCAGCGGGTACGCCGCCCCGTCGACCAGCACTCCCTCACCCTCGCCGACCCGCCCGATCACTGTCCAGCCGCCCGGCACGGACGACGCAGTAGGGAACGTCGCCACCAGAGCGTGATCCTCACCGCCGGTGAGGAGCCAGCGCAGCGGGTCGACGTTCAACGCGCGGCCGACGTCCTGCAGCCGGGGGCCGACGTCCAGCCGCGCGGTCTCGATCCTCAGCTGTACAGCGCTGGCGGCAGCGACATGCCCCAGGTCCTGGACCAGCCCGTCGCTGACGTCGCACATCGAGGTCGCGCCACAGGTCGCCGCCACCGGCCCCTCGGCGTAGGGCGGGGTGGGTCGGCGGTGTGCGGCGATGACCTGCGCCGGTGAGCGGAACCCGCGGCTCAGCACCGCGAGACCGGCAGCGGACCAGCCGAGCCGGCCGGTCAGCGCCACGACGTCACCGGGCTCGGCGCCAGCCCGGGTCACCGGCGCCCTGCCCTGCAGGTCGCCGAGGGCGGTCACCGCGATGGTCAGGGTGGGGCTGCGGCTGACGTCTCCGCCCACCAGCACCGCGCCGACGAGCTCGCACTCGGCATCGAAGGCCGCGGTGAACTCCTGAGCCCAGGCGACGGGCAGGTCGGCGGGACAGGCCAGGCCCACGAGCAGGGCTGTCGGCACGGCTCCCATCGCGGCGACGTCGATCAGATTCTGGGCCGCTGCCTTGACGCCGACGTCCGCTGCGCTGGACCAATCGCGGCGAAAGTGACTGCCCTCGACGAGCAGGTCGGTGGTGGCGACCACCCGTCCGTCGCCGGCCCGGACCACTGCGGCGTCGTCTCCGGGACCGAGCAGGCAGGCGGGGCCACCGCGCAACCGTCCCGTGACCTGCTCGATGAGCGCGAACTCTCCGATGTCGCCGACGGTGATGACCGACCTCCTGACGTTTCAGGTAGGTTAGCGACACTCTGCTCCCCGCCCCGCGCGATGAAAGGGATGGCTGTGGTACAGGCTTACATCCTCATCCAGACCGAAGTCGGCAAGGCCGCCGCCGTGGCTACCTCTGTCGCCGAAATCAAGGGCGTCACAGCCGCGGAGGACGTCACGGGGCCGTATGACGTGATCGTCCGGGCCGAGGCTCGCAACGTGGACGAGCTCGGCAAGCTGGTAGTGGCCAAGGTGCAGGGAGTTGACGGCATCACCCGCACGCTGACCTGCCCGGTCGTGCACCTCTGATCCGCCCCGCTCCGTTCGCGACGGCGATCGCAGTCCCCCTCTTCGTCGTCCTCGCCCTGCTCTGGAACGCCGGTGACCAGCCCTCGCAGGCCCCGGCGCCGCCCACCTCTCCCCGCGCGGAACTGCCGGTCCTGGAGGTGGAGACCCCGGAGGTGACCCCCGACGCCGATCGGCTCTGCCCCACCCTGATGGGCGGACTGCCCCTCGCCCTGGCCGATTCGCCGGCCAGGCCGGTGCGCTCAGCGTCGGCGTACGCTGCCGCCTGGGGAGATCCGCCCATCGTTCTGCGCTGTGGAGTCCCGCGCCCGGCGGCGTTGGCCGCGGACTCGTCACTGTTGCTCGTCAACGGCGTCGACTGGTTCGTCGAGCCCGGATCCGACACCGTGTGGACTTCAGTCGGTCGCGGGGTGTACGTCGATGTGCGGGTGCCGAGCGGTCAGGCGGCCGGGCCCGTTGCGCTGCTCAGCGCGGTCATCGACGAACGGCTGCCGCCGATCACCGCGTCGGATGCCTCGCCAGCGCCGTCGCGATGAGCCGGTCCATCAGCGCGGGATAGTCCAGCCCGCTGGCCGCCCACATCCGCGGGAACATCGAGATCTGCGTGAATCCGGGCATGGTGTTCAGCTCGTTGATGACGAGTCCGTCGGCGGTGAGGAAGAAGTCAACCCGTGCGAGTCCTTCGCACGACAGCGCCTCGAACGCCGCACCCGCCATCTCCTGGATGCGCTCGGTCAGCTCCGACGGCAGGACAGCAGGGACGTCGAACTCGCAGGCGTCGTCGAGGTACTTGGCCTCGAAGTCGTACCAGTCGTGGGCACCGATCAGCCGGATCTCTCCCGGCATGCTTGCCTCTGGCGGTCCGCCGTCCACGCCCTCCAGTACGCCGCACTCGATCTCGCGCCCGATAACCGCCGCCTCCACCACAACCTTGGTGTCCACCGTCCGTGCGGTCGCGACAGCGGCAGCGAGCTCGGCCCAGTCGGTGACTTTGGTGATGCCGATGCTGGAGCCGGCGCGGGCGGGCTTGACGAAGACCGGCAGGCCGAGCCGCTCGCGCTCGGTCGGCGGCAGATCGGCACCGGCCCGGAGCACTGCGTAATCCCCGACCGGCAGCCCCTCGGCGGCGAGCAGCTTCTTGGTGAACTCCTTGTCCATACCGGCCGCGCTGGCTAACACCCCCGCCCCGACGTAGGGCAGGCCCGCCATCTCCAGCAGTCCCTGGATCGTGCCGTCCTCGCCATAGCTGCCGTGCAGCACCGGGAAGACCACATCGACCGAGTTCAGCGCGGCCGGGCCGTCGAGCAGGATCAGGCCCCGGGCGCCCGGGTCCCCGGACAGGACGACGGCGGTGCCCGTGCCCACCTGCGGCAGCTCGGTCCCGCGGATCTGCAGAGCGTCGGGATCGTCGGCGGCCAGTACCCAGGACCCCTCACGGGTGACTCCTACGGGTACGACGTCGTACCGGTCACGGTCCAGCGCCCGCATCACGTTCCCGGCGGACACGCAGCTGATCGCGTGCTCGGCGCTGCGCCCACCGAAGACGACCGCGACCCGCAGCTTGCCACTCACGGACTCCGGTCCCGTTGCCTGATGATCATGGGGTTCGGCCGGTCAGGGCCGGTCGAACCTCATGATCACGACCGGCCGTGGGAGGCGGGGTGGGCGGCTTCACGGTGGCGACACTAACGAGTCGGCGGCGGCCACGAAGTCGGCAACGAGGTCGACGGTGTCCTCGCAACCGCACGAGACGCGGACAAAGCCCTCGGACACGTGGTCGCCCCCCCACTGCGCGCGCCGGTCGACGGTGGTGTGCAACCCCCCGAAACTGGTAGCTGCGACGGCAATGCGGCTTGCCGCGAGAAACCGCTCGACCGTCGCGGCATCGGCGAGCTCGAAGGACAGCAGGCCCAGCGGGCGCCGCATCTGCGCGGAGAACTGGTCGTGGGACGGGTCTGTGCGCAGCCCCGGATACCGCAGGCCCGTCACCGCTGGGTGATCGACAAGCGTCTCGGCCAGGGCCCGGGCATTAGCGGCCTGCCGGTCCAGGCGCAGGTCCAACGTGCCGAGTGAGCGATGCGCGAGCCACACTTCGAACGGACCGGGAACGGCACCGGAGCGGGTCCGCCAGGCCAGTATCCGCGACGCGCGTTCTGTATCGCGTGCCGCGACATGTCCCATCAGGAGGTCGCTGTGCCCGCTCAGCGCCTTCGTGTCGGCGGCGACGCTGAAGTCCGCGCCGAGTTCCAGCGGCCGCTGACCCAGCGGTGTGGCCGCCGTGTTGTCGACAGCGACCAGGCACCCGCTGTCGTGGGCCGCCGAGGCGACCGCCGCAATGTCGCACACGTCGAGGCAGGGGTTGCTGGGCGATTCGATCAGCAACAGTGCGACGCCCTCTAGTCCGCCGGCACCGGCCACCTCATCGAGATCCACTGTGGACAGTTCCTCGACCCCGATGTCGAACCGAGCCAGCTCCTGGTGCGCGAAGACGCGTGTCCCGAAGTAGCCGTCGGACGGTACGACGACCCGATCACCGGGACGCAGCGCAGTCAGCAGCAAGGCCGAGATCGCCGCCATCCCGGACGGGAACACGACGACAGGCCCGCCCTCCAATGTGGACAGTGCGGTCTCGAAGGCCTCCAGGGTCGGATTCTGGTAGCGCGCGTAGTACCGCTCGCCCTCGCCGAGGTGGTACGGGGCGGCGAACATCGGGCCGGGCAGGAACGGCTGCCCGCCGACCGGCGCTGGCAGTCCGGCGCGGACGACCCGCGTGCCGTCGCCCTCGGGGTCTTCCCTGCCGCTCATTCGGGCTTCGGTTCGCGTCGCATGACCCTGCGCAGGACATCAGGGGCACGTTCACCGTTGTGGCAGATGGCGACGACGGCCGCGGTGATGGGCATGTCCACACCGTGCGCCTGCGCCAGATCCAACACCGATCGGCAGGACTTGACTCCCTCGGCGATCTGCTTGGTCGCCTGCAACACCTGCTCCAGGGTCTCCCCTCGCCCTAAGCGCTCGCCGAACGTCCGGTTCCGCGACAGCGGCGAGGAGCAGGTCGCGACGAGGTCACCGAGACCGGCCAGGCCGGCGAACGTCGACGGCTCGGCACCGAGCCGAAGCCCCAGACGCGTGGTCTCGGCCAGCCCGCGGGTGATGATCGAGGCCCGCGTGTTGTCACCGAACCCCATCCCCTCGGCCATTCCGCACGCCAGCGCGATGATGTTCTTCACCGCGCCGCCGAGCTCGCAGCCGATCACATCGGTGTTCGTGTACGGCCGCAGATAAGGCGTCTGGCACGACTCCTGCAAGGCGACCGCGCGCTCATGGTCGGAGCACGCCACGACAGTCGCCGCCGGCTGCTCCTCGGCGATCTCCCGCGCCAGGTTCGGCCCGGTCACCACGGCAACGTGTGACATCGGTACGCCGGCCACCTCGCTGATGACCTCGCTCATCCGCTTGGCTGTCCCGAGCTCGATGCCCTTCATCAGGCTGACCAGCGTGGCACCCACCGGCAACAGCCCGACCCACCGCGCCAGGTTCTCCCGTGCCGTCTGCGACGGCCCGGCGAGGACGACGACGTCGGCATTCTCCAGCGCACGCTCCGGATCCGCGGTTGCCGTCAATCCCGGTGGCAGCGCGATCCCCGGCAGGTAGTCGGGGTTTTCGTGCTTCGCGTTGATGACATCGGCAAGCTCGGGCCGCCGCGCCCACAGGGTGACCGAGCAGCCGGCGTGCACCATCACCTGGGCGAACGCCGTTCCCCAGGAGCCACTGCCCAGAATCGCGGCCCGTCTCACGAGAACGCCGGGTGGCCTGCGACCCAGAAGCCGCCCGGCGCAGCCTCTTCTCGCTCGGCCGCAAGCAGGTCCCGCACCGCACCGAAGGCCGTGTCGGTGATCGCCCGCAACAGCTCCGGGGTCACCGGTCGGCCGTGGAAGGGCGAAAGGTCTACCGGCCGGCCCGCCACGACAACCACCCGCTTTCGGGGGAAGACCCGCAGCCTGCCTGTGTGGTAATCCCAGGACCGCTGCTGGCCCCACTGCGCGACGGGGACGATCGGCACGCCGGTGGCCAGCCAGAGCCTGGCAAGACCCGTCTTGCCCAGCATCGGCCACCAGTCAGGGTCGCGGGTCACCGTCCCCTCCGGGTACACCACGACCGCCTCGCCGGCCCCCAGCGCCTGCTCGGCAGCGTGCAGCGCCGTACCTGCGTCGTCGGCGCCCCGGCGTACCGGAATCTGAGCGGCTCCGCGCAGGGCCACACCGGCGAAGAAGACGCCGAACAGGCTCTCCTTCACCAGAAAGCGGGGAATGCGACCTGCATCCCAGATGAAGCGGGCCAGTGAGAACGGGTCCAGCAATGAGATGTGGTTGACGATGAGGATCACGCCGCCGGTGGAGGGGACGTGCTGCTTCCCGCCGAAGCGGAAGCGGAACAGCAACCGGACCATAGGCCGCACGATGATGACGCACAGCCGAAGCCAGAAGCCGAGCGGTCCCCGGCCACCATGCCCGGTCTGCCGCCGTACCGCCCTCGCCACCCGGCGAGTCTGGCCTGCCAGCGGCCCCCCTGTCGAGAACGCCACACCGCAGACCAGGGCCGGTGTACCAGCGCGCCCGGCCTGCACCCGGTTCCTTCGAGCATGTGCGCTTCTGCATCGGTTGACCACCACCGACCGCGCGATCGCGAGCAGCGTGACGGTCGGCAGCCAGGCGTCGGTGGACCGCGGCATCTGTCGGCCGCAGCGATCGGTACGGCGGGCCGGGGCCTCGTGCCCCGCGCCGCCCGCCGCGTCGTGAGCTGGCGACGTCGCGGGTGGCAGTATCCGGTCGTGACCTGGTCGCTGGTGGTACCCGTCAAGCGGCTTGCGGTCGCCAAGTCCCGGCTGGGCGGGGGGTTCCAGCCGGGGCTGGCGCTGGCCTTCGCACAGGACACCGTGACAGCGGCGCTGGCGACACCCTCCGTCGGCCGGGTCATCGTTATGACCGACGACTCCGACGTGCGGACCGCGGTCATTGCACTGGGTGGCCTGGCGCGCCCCGACGTAGCACGGGGTGGCCTGAACGAGGCTGTTCGCCGCGGGGCGGCCTACGCCGTGGGGATCGCCGGCCCGCATCCGGTGGCGGCCCTGCCGAGCGATCTCCCTGCGCTGACTGCGGCCCAGCTGCAGGCGGCGCTGGTCGCCGCCGCACTGCATCCGCGGGCCTTCGTGCCCGACGCGCTCGGCACGGGGACGACGCTGCTGTCTGGCCGCGACGGGAGCCTGGATCCGCGATACGGCCCCGGTTCGGCGGAGGAGCACGCTCGAGCAGGGGCAACCCGCCTCGACGGCGAGTGGCCGGGACTACGTCGGGACGTCGACACGCTGGAGGACCTGCTTGCCGCACACGTGCTCGGTCTGGGCGGTGCGACCGAGCGGATGCTGGCGACGTCGTCGCTGTTGTGCGGGACCACGCCGTAGGACGCGCGCGGTATCCGGCCGTCGGCCGGAGTCTCGTGGACAGCGGTCGGTTGACCGGGCTACGCGCTGCGATGCCGCGCGGTGAGGTGACCTGCCGCTGGCCCCCGCGCTGGTGACGCCCCGACGATCCAGGCACGAGGTCCGTCGGATCCACCGCCGCGCGGGCGGCCATACTCTGGGGCGATGCGCCCCGGCATGCAGGGCACCGTCCGCGACTTCGACATGACCTCGCGGACCGGATCCGTGCTTCTCGACGACGGCACGGCAGTGGCCTTCGACGCCGCCGCATTCGCCGCCGGCGGCCTGCGGCTGCTCCGGCCGGGACAGCGGGTGCGGATGGAGACCCGTGACGACCGGGTCGTGCTCATAACGATTATTACGCTGCCTTCACCCGGCTAGGGCATCATCGCGTCATGGTCAGCACCGTCACGCCCGCACCCGATGAGCACGTCCTCGGCGCAGACCGGTTCCTCAACCGCGAAATGTCCTGGCTGGACTTCAACGCCCGGGTTCTCGCCCTGGCCGAGGAACCCCACACTCCGCTGCTCGAGCGCGCGAAGTTCCTCGCGATCTTCGCGGGCAACCTCGACGAGTTCTACATGGTCCGTGTCGCCGGGCTCAAGCGCCGGCAGAGCACCGGACTGTCGGTCCGCTCGGCTGACGGCCTGTCACCGCGCGCGCAGCTGGAGCTGATCGCCGAACGCACCCGCGACCTCGTCGAACGCCACGCGCGGTTGTTCGCCGACGTCATACAGCCCGAGCTGGACAAGGCAGGCATCCGCATCCTGCATTGGGAGGAGTTGTCCGAGGACGACACTGTGCGGCTGCGCGAGTACTTCCGGGACCGGATCTTTCCTGTCCTGACCCCGCTCGCAGTCGATCCCGCCCACCCGTTCCCCTACATCAGCGGGCTGTCGCTGAACATCGCTGTCATCGTCCGCGACCCGGCGCTCGGCGCCGAACGCTTCGCCCGGGTCAAGGTGCCCAACAACGTCCCCCGGTTCGTTCCGGTGGCCGACGGGCAGACCGTCCTCCCGCTGGAGGAGCTCATCGCCGCCTACCTTCCCCAGCTGTTTCCGGGCATGCACGTGGGCGAGCACCACCTGTTCCGCGTCACCGGGAACGCCGACGTCGAGGTCGAGGAGGACCGCGACGAGGATCTGCTGCAGGCCCTCGAGCGCGAACTGGCGCGACGCCGCTTCGGCCCGGCCGTCCGGCTCGAAGTCGGCGAGACGATGGACCAGCACATGCTGGACCTGCTGGTGCGCGAGCTGGACATGAGCTACACCGACGTGCTGCGGGTGCCCGGCCTGCTGGATCTCTCGGCGCTGTGGTCGCTCTACGAGTTCGACGCGCCGGCGCTGAAGGACCCGCCGTTCGTTCCTGCCACCCATCCTCGGCTGATGGAGGGCGAGACCGCCAAGAGCGTCTTCGCAACGCTGCGCGAGGGGGATGTGCTGGTGCATCACCCCTACGACTCGTTCGCCACCAGCGTGCAGCGTTTCATCGAGCAGGCCGCCGCGGACCCGAACGTGCTCGCCATCAAGCAGACGCTCTACCGCACGTCCGGTGATTCCCCCATCGTCGAGGCCCTCGCGGAGGCGGCCACGGCTGGCAAGCAGGTGGTCGTTCTCGTCGAGGTCAAGGCCCGCTTCGACGAAGAGGCCAACATCAGCTGGGCGAAGATGCTGGAACGCGCCGGCTGCCACGTCGTCTATGGCCTGGTCGGATTGAAGACGCACTGCAAGACCGCCCTCGTCGTGCGCCGGGAGGGCGGCGGGCTGCGTCGCTACTGCCACATCGGCACGGGGAACTACAACCCCAAGACCGCAAGACTGTACGAGGACCTCGGCGTACTCACTGCGGATCCGCGGGTCGGGGCCGATCTGACCGACCTGTTCAATGCCCTGACCGGCTACTCGCGGCAGACGTCCTACCGCAGCCTGCTGGTCGCACCGACCGGCATCAGGACAGGCCTGCTCGAACGGATCGAGCGCGAGGTCGGGCACGCGGTAGCCGGGCGCGAGTGCGGCATCGACATCAAGGTCAACTCCCTCGTGGACGAGGGCATCATCGACGCGCTGTACGCCGCCTCGAACGCCGGCGTTCCGATTCGGCTGCTGATCCGCGGCATCTGCACCCTGCGCCCGGGGGTGCCCGGCCTGTCCGAGAACATCCGCGTCCGCTCGATCGTGGGCCGCTTCCTCGAGCACTCGCGGGTGATGTGCTTCACCAACGGCGGCGAGCCTGAATGGTGGATGGGGAGCGCGGACCTGATGCACCGCAACCTCGACCGCCGGGTGGAGGTGCTCCTGCAGGTCAGCGATCCGAGCGCTGCCGAGCACCTGCGCTACACCCTGGAGATGGCCATGGGCGAGGACATCAGCGGCTGGGATCTGCGGCAGGACGGTGGCTGGGAACGCGCACCGGGCAGCAAGGACTTCCAACTCGAGATGATGATCGCGCACAAGAACCGAACCGACTGACCCATGCCGGCCGATCAGATCGCCGCTGCCGGTGGCGTGCCATGGCAGTGGATCGAGGGCGAACTCCGGCTGGGCGTGGTCCATCGGGCTCGCTACGACGACTGGTCGTTTCCCAAGGGCAAGCTCCGGTACGGCGAACCGCCGCTGCTCGCTGCAGTACGCGAGGTGACCGAAGAGACCGGACTGAGCCTGGTGGTCGGGCGTCGCTTGCCACCGACGAGCTACCACTCGGTCGCGGGCCTGAAAACCGTGGACTACTGGAGCATGCTGGCCACCGGTGAGTTCGTTGCCAACGACGAGACCGACGACCTCGAGTGGCTCACGCCTGATCAGAGCGCGGACCGGCTGACCTACGCCGACGACGAGTCGCTCGTGAAGCATCTGCTCGCGGTGTCGCTGGAACCGGTTCGGGTCCTGCTGGTCCGCCACGCTCGGGCCGGGGCCAGCGAGGAGTGGTCCGGGCCGGACGACCAGCGCCCGCTGGACCATCGCGGGGTGGCCGAGGCACGCGCGCTGGCAGATGTGCTGCCGGTGTTCTGCCCGGACCAGGTTGCCTCCGCCGATCCGGTCCGCTGCCTTCAGACGGTGCAACCGCTCGCAGAAAGACTGGGGCTTCCGGTGCGCGCGGCGTCGGTGTTCGGGGAAGAGCGCTATCTCGAGGCGCCCGGCGCCGCACTCAACGCGCTGGTAAGTCTGCTGGGCGCAGAGTCAGTGACCGCGCTGTGCAGCCAGGGCGGCGTCATCCCGGACCTGCTCGGATCGCTGGTGCCCGCAGGAGTCCCGGTCACCGGCGTGTCACCGGGTCGGCGTGCGGACTGGCTGCCTGCACGCAAGGGCAGTGTGTGGGCGCTGACCGCACGAGGTGGCCGAGTCCTCAGCGCCGACTACTACCCCGCGTTCCTGGCCTGAGCTCAGGTGCGCTCAGCGACATCCACAGGTTCGAGCGGGATGCCGCTGGAACCTGTGGATGCGCCGAGGTGTCTAGCCGGACTTCTTGGCAGCTGACCGCTTTGTCGCAGTCTTCTTGGCCGGCGCCTTGGCTGCCGCCGTCTTCTTGGTTGCTGCCGACTTCGACGCCGTCGACTTCGCGGCCGTCGACTTCGCGGCCGTGGACTTCGCCGACGTCGACTTGCCAGCCGTGGACTTCGCCGACGTCGACTTGGTGCCGGCCTTCGCGGGCGCGGCCTTGGCGGACTTGGCCGGCGTCTTGGTGGCCGAGGACTTCGCCGGAGTCTGAGCGGTGGTGGACTTCGATGTGCGCGTGGCCGATGTCGCCTTCGCCACCGGCGCGGTCGCGACCTTACCAAGCTTCGTGGCCCCGCTCACCACGTCCTTGAACTGCTGCCCGGGGCGGAACGCCGGGACATTGGTCTTCTTCACCTTGATGGTGGCGCCGGTCCTCGGGTTGCGAGCCGTCCGGGGGCTGCGGAGTCGCTTCTCGAACACCCCGAAGCCGGTGATCTGCACCTTCTCGCCCTTGGACACCGCCCGGTACACGACGTCGATCAGGCCCTCGACGGCGGCGGCTGCTGTCTTCTTGTCCCCGGCCAACCGTGTGGCGAGGGTGTCGATCAGATCGGATTTGTTCACTGTGTCCCTCCCAGGACATCACACGGCCGGTGCGGCCGACTCGGGCGAACGGTAGAGGGCACACGCCCGCGAGGCAACGACCTGAGGCCGTTTCGCCTTGACTGGTAAGGAATTTTTCTCGGGACCACGCAGCCCCGACCGGTCAACCCGTTGCGCTGCAACGGTTCTGCGGTTCAGGCAGTGCGGGGCAGCCACTGCGGACGAGCCGCCTCGAAGGCAGTGATGTCGTGTTCGTGTCGCTGGGTGACGCTGATGTCGTCCAATCCCTCCATGAGCCGCCAGCGGGCGTAGTCGTCAAGATCGAATGCGATCCGCAGGTCACCGGCCAGGATCGTGCGGGCGTCCAGATCGACGGTGACCTCGGCGGCCGGATCGTCTTCGGCGTACTGCCACAGGCTTTCGACGACCGGCTGGTCGAGAACCACGGTGAGCAGACCGGCCTTGAGGGAGTTGCCGCGGAAGATGTCGCCGTACCTGGGGCAGATGACGACGCGGAAGCCGTAGTCCAGCAGCGCCCACACGGCGTGCTCGCGGGACGAGCCGATGCCGAAATCCGAGCCTGCGACCAGGATGCTGGCCCCTGCGTACTCCGGTCGGTTGAGCACGAAGTCCGGTTCCTGGCTGCGCCACGCCGCGAACAGTCCGTCTTCAAAGCCGGTCCGGGTGACCCGCTTGAGGTAGACCGCAGGGATGATCTGGTCGGTGTCGACGTTGCTGCGGCGCAGCGGTGCCACTTGGCCGGTGTGCTGGCGGAACTTCTCCACGTCAATCCTCCAGGTCCGCGGGGGCGCTGAGCGTCCCCCGCACGGCAGTGGCGGCCGCCACAAGTGGCGACACGAGATGTGTGCGACCGCCCTTGCCCTGCCTGCCCTCGAAGTTGCGGTTGGACGTGGACGCCGATCGCTCCCCGACTGCGAGCTGGTCCGGATTCATCCCTAGGCACATCGAACATCCGGCGCTGCGCCATTCTGCGCCGGCGTCGAGAAATATCTGGTTGAGGCCCTCGGCCTCGGCCTGCTCCTTGACCCGCATGGAACCGGGCACCACAAGCATCCGCACGCTCGCATCGACGCGGCGCCCCTGCAGAACCGCGGCAGCCGCGCGCAGGTCCTCGATCCGGCCGTTCGTGCAGGAGCCGAGGAACACGGTGTCGACGGCGATATCTCGCAGCCTGGTCCCGGGCTGCAGGTTCATGTAGGCCAGTGCCTGCTCGGCCGAGGCACGGTCTGCGGCATCGGGGAACGAGGCCGGGTCGGGGACTGTGGCATCCAGCGTGCTGCCCTGGCCGGGATTCGTTCCCCACGTGACGAACGGGGTGAGTTCGTTCGCGTCGAGGACCACCTCGGCGTCGAACACAGCGTCGTCGTCGGTCCGCAGGGTCTGCCAGTACCTGACAGCGGCGTCCCAGTCCTCCGGCGCATGCTGTCTCCCCTTGAGGAAACTGAAGGTGGTGTCGTCCGGGGCGATCATCCCGGCCCGGGCCCCGGCCTCGATCGACATGTTGCAGACGGTCATCCGGGCCTCCATCGACAGCGCATCGACGGCCGGCCCGCGGTATTCGATCACGTACCCCTGCCCGCCGCCGGTCCCGATCTTGGCGATGACGGCGAGGATGATGTCCTTCGCCGTCACACCTGGCTGCAGCGTCCCTGTCACGGTGACCGACATCGTCCGGAACGGCCTTAGGAGCAGTGTCTGGGTGGCGAGGACGTGTTCCACTTCGCTCGTACCGATGCCCAGGGCCAGCGCTCCGAAGGCCCCGTGGGTCGAGGTATGGCTGTCGCCGCAGACCACGGTCATCCCGGGCTGCGTCAGGCCGAGTTGCGGGCCGATGACGTGCACGATGCCCTGGTCACGATCACCCATCGGGTAGAGGCGGACGCCGAACTCGGCGCAGTTACGGCGCAGCGTCTCCACCTGGATCCGGGACACTTCATCGGCGATGGGCTGGTCGATGTTCTCGGTCGGCACGTTGTGGTCTTCTGTGGCGACCGTGAGATCCGGTCGCCGGACGGGGCGCCCTGCCAGCCGCAAACCGTCGAATGCCTGCGGACTGGTCACTTCGTGCACCAGGTGCAAGTCGACGTAGATCAAGTCCGGTTCACCCTCGCAACGACGCACCAGGTGGCTGTCCCAGACCTTTTCCGCCAGCGTCATGCCCATGTCCAACTATCCCATTCTATGAGACGCTAGTATCGCTTCGTGGGACAGTCTAGCGGCATCGGTGTTCTGGACAAGGCCGTGGCCGTCCTCGCCGCCGCAGCCGCCCGACCTGTCTCGCTCGCAGAGCTCGTCACCGGTACGGCGTTGCCGCGGGCGACCGCCCACCGCATCGCCTCCGCGCTGGAGGTACACGGACTGCTGGCACGTGATGGCGCCGGTCGCTGGCTACCCGGACCCGCGTTGGAAGCGCTCGCTTCTTCCGATCCACTTCTCGCGGCGGCGCCGGCTGTGCTTCACCGGTTGAGTGCGGAGACCGAGGAGAGTGCGCAGCTGTTCCGGCTCGAGGGGCCCTGGCGGGTGTGCGTCGCGGCGGTGGACCGCGCAAGCGGACTGCGCGACACGGTCCCTGTCGGTGCCCGGCTGCCCATGACCGCCGGTTCGGCCGCGCAGGTGCTCACCGCGTGGTCGGAGGATGCCCTGGTACCGCAGCAGGCGGTCTACACCGGCCGCACGCTTTCCCTCGTACGCCACCGCGGCTGGGCAGCCAGCGTGGGTGAGCGCGAGCCGGGCGTGGCGTCGGTGTCGGCGCCGGTGTTTGCCGCAGGAGCCGTGGTCGCGGCTGTCTCGGTGTCGGGGCCCTCAGACCGCTTGGGCCGCCAGCTCGGCGAGCGGCTGTCCCCCGCCGTACTGCGGGCAGCTCGGGAGCTGTCGGGGGCCTGAGAGGGATCTGCGGCTCGCCGCGCTCCCCATCGAGCCGCGGCACCTGCCGGTCAGTCCAGAAGGCGCAGCAGTGTCCAGGCACGACCGTGGAGGGACAGGTGATGGCTCTCGCCGCCCGAGTCATCGAATGCCGTCAGCAGGATGGGTCCGTCGGGCACGATCTGACGGATCCAGCTGTTCGTCGGAGCGCCGTACACCGGCCTCCACGTTGTCCCGCCACCGCTGCTGAGGAGTACGCGGCCGGCAGCGTCCGTGGTGATCAGCTCGCCGGCGACCACCGCCTGCGGGAACCAGTTGACCGATGTCGGCTCCCAGCCGAGACCGGTCCACGTGGCCCCGGCGTCGTCAGTGCGGAATCCGTGCATCACGTCGATCCCGGTTCCGTCCCGCACGCCCACCTGCACCTGGACGAAGGCGTAGGCCCGCCCATTGCCTGCGGGCTTCGCCCGGACGTCCAGCAGCACGTCGCCGGTGTCCAGCGGCACGTCGAGGACCACCTCGGTCCACCGTCGTCCGCCGTCGCTGCTCATCGAGATACGAGCCGTCGTGACCGTCGCCGTACTCGCGACGAGCTCACCGTCCGTCGACGTCGACACTGCCCGCAGGAAGGCGCCGGCACCCGACGGTGGTTGCACCGGCAGCGGATGCAGCGTCTGCGAATCGACGTCTATCCACACTGCTGTCGGCGGACAAGCTGTCGCGTAGCAGGCCTGCGGGAACTCCTGGATCACCGTCGATCCGGGCGGCGCAGGCGCCGGTGCGCCGCGACTGACAGGGAGCCGGACCCAGTTCCGGCCGCCGTCGATGGAGCGGGCGAGGCTGGCCACTGCCGCGCTGTCGATCAGGACCAGTTCCCGCTCGGAGACCACCAGCACCGGCGAGAAGGAGTCGGCGTACGTCGGGAGGAAGCCACGGCTGTCCCACGTCCTGCCGCCGTCGTCGGTGGCAAACAGTCGGCGCGGGCACGAGCCGTCGGGGCGGACCTCCGAACAGCGGTACTGGACCAGGTAACCGCTCCGATCATCGGCGAAGGCGAATTCACCGACGCGGTCGGCGGCCTCAGGTTTTCGGTCCGGCACCGTCGGCGCGACCTGCGGTGTCGTCACTGCGGCGATCGGGGCCGCCTCGGGCCCCGGGGGTGAACTGCGCAGAGTCCAGCCGATCAGCGCCAGCACGGCGACTACCGCCACCCCCGACCAGAGCCTCACGCGGCCCGGCGTACCGGTGTCGAGCACGTCCTCGTACCCGGGCACGGTGCCGTGACCGGACATCGCTCTCACACCTCCGGCAGCTGCATGGGCTTCCAGCGGCGGCCGTCGGGTGAGACGTGGTAGCTCTCGAAGCCCTGGGAGTTCACCAGTGTCGCGAGGACCGGGCCGTCGGGCGCGACCTGCGCCAGATACGGACTCCTGGGGGCGGTGCCCACTTCGGCCCAGCGGGTGCCGAATGCGACGCTGAGGAAGGTCCGCCCGGGCAGATCGGTGGAGATGAGCTCACCGTCGATGACACCGGCCGGGATCCACAGCCGCTGATCCTCGAACCCCAGATCCGTCCATCCGGCGCCGCCGTCGTCGGTGCGAAAGCCGTACTTCCCTGCTACCCCGGACTCGTCGAAGACCTGGATGAAAAGGTACGCACGCCCACCGCCGGCGGCCAGCGCCCCCACCTGCGCCACCTCCTGACCCTCCAGCAGCGGGACCTCCAACCTGCTCTCGATCCACGTCGCACCGCCATCGGTGGTCAGCGACACCAGACCGGCCGCCGGAGCGGCAGCGGCGACCGCGATATCCCCATCCGAGGCGACTGACGCGGGCTGGGGCAGCACGTTCCCGCCGGCGGCGGGCTGCCTGGGTAGGGGGTGCAACTGCAGCGTGTTCGGGTCTATCCACGACAGAGTGACGGGACATGGCTGCGGGCAGGCCGGGTCGAGGACTCCGACCAGCCCGGCCCCGACCAGCCCGGCTCCGGCCGGCACCGGGGCCGGCTCGGCTCGGGTGGTGGGCAACTGCGCCCAGGACCGGCCGCCGTCGAAGGAGCGGACCACGCTGGCGGCCGAGACCCTATCGAGCAAGATGAGGTCGAACTCGGACCGGGCGACAAGAGCGTAGAACTCATCGGCGTACGGCGGAATCATCGCGCGGCCCTCCCAACTCCCACCGCCGTCCTCGGTTGCGAGGATCCGGCGGGGGCAGGAGTCGCCTCCGGATGACTCGGAGCACAGGTACTGCACCAGGAAGCCGTGTTCGTCGTCGACGAACGTCAACTGGTCGGCGCGGTGGGGGCTCGCGGGCAGCTCCGACCCGGGCCCGGCCACCCAGCCGGTCGACGGCGACCCCACGGCCGGGCTGACCGGCCGGTCGGTTTCGGGTTCCGGACCGAGGATGTTCCATCCGACGAGGGCGAGCACCGCCAGAACCGCCACGGCTACCCACCGGCCGGTGCGGGCCGGCGCACCGCTGTCGAGGACGTCCCCGGGCTGTGTCACAGCACGACTATCCCCGCCGTACCGGAGCGGGACAACTGGTTCAGCGGACGTGCGACTCAACGAAGGGCGGCTTCACCACACGCATGACCGCAGCCCTGCCGCGGACGTCGACGGCCACCTCGTCGTCGGCGGCCACGCCGGCCGAGCGGTCCAGCAACGCCAGGCCGATCCCCCGCCGCAGTGTCGGCGAGAACGTCCCGCTCGTCACTTCACCGATCCGCGTACCGTCGTCGGCGATGACGGGCATCCGGGCCCGGGGAATGCCGCGATCCAAGGCTTCCAGGCCCCACAACACCCGAGCCGGTTTGGCGGCACGTTCGGCGGAGAGCACGTCGCGGCCCCAGAACGCCGGTTTGCCCCAGGCCACCGCCCACCCGGTTCGCGCCTGATTGGGCGTGATCGACAGCGACAGCTCCTGCCCGTGCAACGGGTAGCCCATCTCCGTGCGCAGGGTGTCCCTTGCGCCCAGTCCGCACGGCCGCGCTCCTCCGGAGATGAGCCCATCCCATAGCGGCAGCGCGTCCTCCCACGCCGCGATCAGCTCGTAACCATGCTCGCCGGTGTACCCGGTTCGGCAGATGATGACGTCGCGGCCGTCGTACCGGCCGTCCGCGAAACTCATGTAGTCATGCTCATGCGGCAGCCCTATGCGCTCCAGGAGGTCGTGTGAGCGCGGTCCCTGCACGGCGAGGATCGCCCACTTCTCGTGCTCGTCGGTGACTGTGATCCCCTCAGGAGCCGACGTCTGAAGCCGTCGGGTGACCTCTGCGGTGTTCGCCGCGTTCGGAACGAGAAAGACGTTCTCCGGACTGAACAGGTAGGCGATCAGATCGTCGACCACTCCCCCGGTCTCCTCGTCACAGCACAGCGTGTACTGCGCCTGCCCCGGCTCGATCCGGCCGAGGTCGTTGGTGAGGCAGCCGTTGACGAACGCGGCAGCCCCGTTACCGGCCACCGTGGCCTTGCCCAGGTGGGAGACGTCAAAGACGCCGGCCTCCTCGCGAACCGCGGCATGTTCCTTCAACACACCGCCCCCCGATGCGGCGTACTCGATCGGCATCTCCCAGCCGCCGAAGTCGGCCATCTTTGCGCCCAGCGCTGTGTGCCGCTCGTGCAGCGGGGATCTCCTCATAGCCGATCACGCTATCGCCGAGGGCTCGAGCGAGTCAGCGCCACGACTGTCCGGGGCTAGCATCGGTGCCAACAATCCCTGCAGAACGAAGGTGCGCTGGTGACTGCCCTCACCCTGACGGACAATGAGATTGCCGACCTGACTGCCGATGCGCTGGTGATCGGCCTGTTGAGCGGCGAGGCGGGTCCGTCCCTCGCGCCCGGTGCGGAGGCCCTCGACGCCGCGCTCGGCGGTCGGCTGCTTGAGGCACTGATCGCGCTCGGGGCTTCCGGCGCCGAGGACGAGGTAGTGAAGCTCGCGACCCTCGGTGCGCTGAAGACCCCCGTGATCGCCGCCGCCGGGCTCGGTAAACACACCGGCACGATCACCGAGGAGGCGGTACGTCGTGCCGCGGGTGCAGCCAGTCGCGCCCTCGCAGGTCGCGCAACGGTGGCCTCGACGCTGGCATTGGTCAACGGCGAACCGACGCCCGGGATGGTCCAGGCTGCCGGTGAGGGATCGCTGCTCGGCGCGTACGTGTTCACCGTCTACAAGAGCAAGCCGGCGCCGGCCAACCGGCAGCCCCCGCGCACCGTGCAGCTCGTCGTGCCCTCCGCCAAGGACCGGGCGACCAAAGCGACAGCCAAGCGCGCGAGCGCCGTCGCCGGGGCCATAACCCTGTGCCGGGACCTGATCAACACCCCGCCGAATGACCTGTTCCCGGCGGAGTTCGCCGCGCGCGCCGAACGAGCCGGCAGCAAGGCCGGCCTCGACGTCGAGGTGCTCGACGAGAAGGCGTTGGCCAAGGGTGGGTACGGCGGGATCCTCGGCGTCGGCATGGGATCGTCCCGACCGCCGCGGCTGGTGCGGATGTCCTATCGGGGTCGCGGTGCAAAGACCACGATCGCCCTGGTCGGCAAGGGCATCACCTTCGATACCGGTGGCATCTCCATCAAGCCGGCCGCGGGGATGGAGAACATGAAGAGCGACATGAGTGGCGCGGCGGCCATCGTGTCCACGATGACGCTGATCGCCGCGCTGAAGTTGCCGGTGGATGTGGTCGCCACGGTGCCCATGGCCGAGAACATGCCGGGCAGCACGGCGTACCGGCCGGCCGACATCCTGACCTTCCGCAACGGGACCAAGGCGGAGATCCTCAACACCGACGCCGAGGGTCGGGTCGTCCTGGCCGACGCCATCGCCCGTGCCTGCGAGGACTCCCCCGCCTACCTGATCGAGACGTCCACGCTGACCGGCGCGCAGGTGGTCGCCCTCGGAACCCGCACCGCAGGTGTGATGGGCAGCGAGGAGTTCCGCGAGCGGGTGGTGGCTGCCGGACGTCGCGCGGGCGAGGGCATGTGGGGTATGCCGCTGCCACCGGAGGTCCGCAAGAGCCTGGACTCGACAGTCGCGGACTTCGCCAACATCGGGGATCGCAGCGCCGGAATGCTTGCCGGCGGGCACTTCCTGTCCGAGTTCGTCACCGACGGCATCCAGTGGGCGCACATCGACATCGCTGGGCCGGCGTACAACAGCGGCTCACCCTGGGGGTACACGGTCAAGGGCGGAACGGGCGTTCCGGTACGGACCCTGCTCGAATTGATCGAGGACATTGCGGGCAACGGCTAGCCGACCTGCCACCTTGGACTTGTACGGTCGTACTACTTTCGGCTAGATTGGTACTTACGTACCACTCTGCTGGAGGTCGACCATGGCTTGGCTTCTCGTCGTTGTCGCGGGACTCCTCGAGACTGGTTTCGCGGTAGCGCTCAAGTCGAGCCAAGGCTTCTCGCGGCTGTTACCGAGTGTGCTCTTCGTGGTGTTCGCCGCCGGTAGCTTCACCCTGCTCAGCCTCGCCCTGCGCAGCTTGCCGGTGGGTCCGGCGTACGCGGTCTGGACAGGCATCGGTGCTGCCGGGACGGTGATCTTCGGGATGGTGTTCCTCGGTGAGGCGGTGCAGACCCTCAAGCTCGTCTCGGTCGTGATGATCATCGGCGGGGTCGTAGGACTGCAGCTGTCCAGCGCAGCGGGACACTGAGGCCATGCCCACCACCGGGGTGCCCCGTGGGACGTCAGCGCGCGGGCAGCAACGCCGGCAGGCTCTGCTGGAGGCCGCAGCCGAGCTGATCATCGAGGATGGATTCTCCGCCGTCAGCCACCGGGGCATTGCCCAGCGGGCCGAACTCCCGCTGGCCGCCACTACCTACTACTTCGCCTCGTTGGACGACCTGCTCGAGCAGGCTCTCCGCCACCTCGCCGCGTCCTGGCTGGACCAGGCGCGGAGCAGGCTCGCGCAGCTGCCCGCGCACCTCAACGGTCAGCGCCGATTGGCCGAGGCAGTCCTGCTCGTCGCCATCGCGACGCCGGACGGCGATGAACGCGACGCCGGGCAGGACGGGCTAGCGCTGTACGAGCGATACCTGGAAGCAGGTCGGCGCCCGCACCTGCGCACGGTCGTCGCTGCCTACAACCACGAGGTCGACCTCATGCTCCGGGAGGTCTTGAGACGGGGCGGCCTTCCGCACGACGTGCGCACCGCCCGCCTCCTGCTCGCCCAGGTGGACGGTGCCATGCTGCGCGCGCTCGCCGAGGGCGTCGATCCGGTGCCCGTTGCCCTCGCCGCCGTCACCGATCTTGTCCGATTGCTGTCGCGGTGATCCGCCAGTACAACGAGGAACCGGGTTCAAGGCCGCGCGGACTGCCAGATCCGTTGACGCCGTTGACCCCTTGTCAGGACGGGCGGTCTACCTCGGGTACGCCGGTGTCGCCGGCTTCCTTGCGTTTGCGGGTCCACTCGCGCATCTTCTCGGGGTAGCCGACCGCTTCGACGTCGTACACCGGAATGCCGAGTTGGTTGCCGAACTTGCGAACCGTCTCGGCGTTGGGCACGCGTCGGCGGGTCCACTCGCCGTCGGCGGCCACGAGTACGACGGTCATCTCGGTGACGGCGGTCT
>JACDAB010000098.1 GCA_013695665.1 Geodermatophilaceae bacterium
CGAGGTGTTCGGCGCCCTCCGGGACATCGGCATCGACTTCCTGAAGCTCGACTTTCTCTACGCCGGCGCCCTGGACGGAATGCGCTCTGACCCGGACATCACCGGGATTGCCGCCTACCGGCGGGGCCTGCAGGTCATCCGGGAGGCGGCCGGCCCCGACACGTACATCCTCGGCTGCGGTGCACCGCTGCTGCCCAGCATCGGCCTCGTCGACGCGATGCGGATCAGCCCCGACATCGCGCCGTACGTGGAGCCGCCCGACGGCGACCAATCCCAGCCCTCGCAACGAGCCGCGGCCAGGTGCGGGCGGGAACGCGGCTGGCAGCACGGCCGGTTCTGGGTCAACGACCCCGACTGCCTGATTGCGGCGGCCACCATGCCGGAACGGGAGGAGTGGGCTGCCCACGTCGAGCGCTACGGCGGTCTGCGCGCCAGCAGCGACCGGATCCGCGAACTCGACGAATGGGGCCTGGCGACGACGCGCCGGTTGCTGCGGCCGGCCCCCGTCACGCCGTTCGTCGCGTCGGGCATCGACAAGGGAGTGGCCGCCGATGCGATTTCTCTTCAGCCCCCCGGCTGAGGCGACCGCCGGGCTGCTGAGCCTGCCCTGGCGCGAGCCGCTCGCAGACTGGGTGGACGACCGCTTGGTGGAAGTCCCGCAACGCGGGCTGTCCAGGCACATTGTGCGCTTCGTCGCCGAGGCGGGGGATGTCTTTGCGCTCAAGGAGATCGACGAGCGGCTGGCACGTAAGGAGTATCAACTGCTGCGACAGCTCGTGAAACTGGGGATCCCCGCCGTGGAGGTGCTCGGAGTCGTCGTCGACCGCGGTCCCGACACCGACGCCATCCTCGTCACCCACTTTCTCGACTTCTCCACCTCCTACCGGGCGCTGTTCGCCAACCCGCGCGGGCAGCACATGACCGACCGGCTGCTCGACGCCCAGGTGGAACTGCTCGTCCGGCTGCACCTGGCCGGCTTCATGTGGGGTGACTGCTCACTGTCGAACACGTTGTTCCGGCTCGATGCAGGGGCGCTGTCCGCGCATCTGGTCGATGCCGAGACCGCCGAGATCCACCCGACCCTGTCCGATGGTCAGCGCCGGTACGACGTGGCGATGGCCCGGGAGCGGGTGGGCGGTGAGCTGCTGGATCTGCAGGCCGGCGGCTTCGTCAGCGAGGAACTGGACGCGATAGAGGTGGTCGATGAGTTGGCCCGACGCTACGAAGCGCTCTGGGCCGAGCTCACCAGCGAGGAGGTATTGCTGCCGGAGGAGCAGCGCTACCGCATCGGCGAGCGGGTTCGCCGACTGAACCAACTCGGCTTCGACGTCGACGAGATCGAACTCGTCGAGGCCGGTGAGGGGAGCCGGCTGCGGATGACCACCCGGGTTGCCGAACCAGGTCATCACCGCCGGCTGCTCTTCGCTCGAGCCGGGCTCGACGTCCAGGAGAACCAGGCCCGTCGGCTGCTCGCCGACATCGCGAGTTTCCGGGGCTACCTCGAGCAGACCGCCCGCCGGCCGGTGCCGGAGGCGGTCGCCGCCAACCGCTGGCTCGATGAGATCTACGAACCGGTGATCGCTTCGATCCCGGCGGACCTGCGGGGCAGGCTCGACGACGCCGAGATCTTCCACGAGATCCTGGAGCACCGCTGGTTCCTCTCCGAGGCTTCCGGCAAGGACATCGGTACGACGGCGGCGGCCAACGACTACCTGGCAAGCGTGTTGCCGGCCGTGCCGGGTGACCTCGTGGCCGGCGCCGTACTCCCGGCGGCCAAGCCACCCCCGCCGTGAGCGAAAGACCAGATGGCAACGGCGATCGGCTCCGTCCCCGACATCACTTCACGGTCCCGGCGGGGTGGATGAACGACCCGTACGGCGTGACCTGGCACGACGGGCGCTACCAGCTCTTCTTCCAGTACAACCCAGAGGCCGCGCAGTGGTCGGCGCGGATGTGCTGGGGGCAGGCCGATTCGCCCGACCTGCTCCGATGGTCAGAACCGGCCGTCGCGCTGGCACCCACCGGGTCCGGCGGGGACGGCTGCTGGTCCGGAGCCGTGGTCATGGCCGGTGACCGGCCGAGGATGCTCTACACGAGCGTGCGATCCGAGGATTGGGATCGCGGCCGGATCGCGCAGGCCCAAGGCAACGCGTCCTTCGATCGCTGGGTCCCGGATCCTGCTGCGGCTGTCCTCGGCCCGCCTGCGGGACTGGGCCTCACCCACTTCCGTGACCCGTATGTCTGGTGGGCCGGCGGGGGCTGGCACATGGCGGTCGGCGCGGGCCTGGACACGGGTGCAGGTGCTGTCCTGGGCTACGCCTCGCCCGACCTGCACGACTGGCAGTTCACCGGCGTGATCTGCAGCAGGCTGTCGACGGTCACCGAGCCGGTGTGGACCGGCTCGGTCTGGGAGTGCCCCCAGTTGTTCGAACTCGAAGGCCGCTGGGTGTTGATCGTGTCGGCCGGGCACGAGGGCGTGACCCGTCACGTCGCGTACGCCGTCGGGGACTACGACGGATCGACGTTCATGCCGCTGCGCTGGCACCGGCTGTTGTACGGCGACTCGCTGTATGCGACGACGACGTTCCTCGATGCTGACGGGCGCCGGTGTGCGCTGTCCTGGTGTCGTGAGGAAGGACCGGTCGTGGGCCGGGACTGGGCGGGAGCGTTGTCGGTGCCGCACGTGTTGCGCCGCACGGGCGACCGAGTGATCGCCGCGCCGCATCCCGATGTCGATGGCCTGCGTACGGCGATCAGCGTGCAGACGGGGCCTGTTCGTCTCGGTCCGGCACCGCTGCGGCTGAGTCCGGTAGGCCCGCAGAGCGACGTGGTGCTGAGCGGAGGCCTGAACTCAGCCGACCGGCTCGACCTGACCTTGCTGCAGGGAACCCGCGTGGTGCTCACCCTTGCTCTGGCTGGCGACAACCTCACGCTGCGCCGCCCGGACCGCGCCGACGAGCAGATGCCGCTCGGTGTCGCACCGGACGGCGGGTTCGAGCTTCGGTTGCTGCTCGATGCCAGCGTCGCCGAGGTGTTCACTCCCGGCGGCATGGCCAGCGTACGAATCATGCCGGCCATGGGCACCGGCGAGCTCGCCCTGACCGCGCGTCAGGGCCACGCAGAGCTAGACCAGCTGACCGTCCACGAGCTGGCCCTCTGACCCACAAAAACAAGGATCGCGGTGGCGGCGGCTCAGTCGGTCGTGGCGATGCCTGCCCGCCTCGGATCGGCGGCGGCGGCGAGCGTACCGGCGGACGTGCGCAACGCCGCCCCCACTCCGCCGAACAACATCGAGTGCCGGTGGTGGCGGATCACCGCCAGCACTCGGCCGTCGGGCAGGGCGACCTCGTCGGCCAACGGGAGGTCTTCCTCGGCCTCGACCCGCCACCCGGCGTCGTCCACATAGTGGACGTGCAGCCTCGGCCGGTCGACTGCCTCCTGCAGGGAAGTCCCAGCGTGCGCGAACGGTGCCAGCACCTGCAGCAGCGCGGTAGTGATGCGATCCGCACCAGGGCTGCCGATCGCAAGTGCGGCGCCGTCCACGGTCCGGCCCACGGTCGGCGCCATGTTGCTCCGCAACCGCACACCCGGCGGCAGGGCAGCGCCGCGGTTGAGCTCGAGTTCGCCGAGGCAGTTATTGAGCCACAACCCGGTGCCGGGCACGGTGGCGCCCGAGCCGTAACCGGACGAGGCGGTGATGGCGCAGGCCGTGCCGTCGGCGTCGACCGCCGAGACGTGCACCGTGCTCGGTGACGCGGGCTGCTGCCACCCGACGCCGCGCAGGAGCTCCAGCGCCGCCCGCTCCCGGTCATCGGCCACGTCCAGGATTTCCCGGCGTACGTCGAGGACCCGGTGCTGTACGGCGACGAGCCGGAGCACATCCTCCGGTGTCCACGACGCCGCGGGTCGCTCGCCCAGCAGGGTGAGCATTGCCGCGAGCGCGGCGCCGCCGATCGCCGGTGGCGGGTTCGTTCGCAGCGCCCACGCGCCGGCGGGGACCCCGAGCGCGCGGCGTACGACGGGGCGATACTCCGCGAGATCGCGTGCGGTCAACAGCCCACCTCGGTCGGTCATGTCCATGACCAGCCGCTCCGAGAGTTCGCCCGCGTACAGCTCGCGGGCCCCGCGCTCGGCGACGAGCGCAAGCGTGCCCGCAAGGTGCGGCACCACCATCCGGTCCCCGGGCTGCACCCAGGCGCCGTCGGGACGCCGCAGCGCGGCCCGAGTCTCGGCGTCCCAGGCGAAGAGGCTGTCGCGGACGAAGGGGAGGTAGTAGCCGGCCGCGGACCCCAGCGGGAAGCCGTCCCGGGCGGCCTCGTACGCCGGTGCGACCACCTCGCGCCAAGGCAACCTACCCCAGCGGGAGACCGCGAGGTCGAGCCCCGCGAGCGCACCGGGAACCGCCACGCTGCCGTGACCGGCTGCCATGGCCAGGCCACCGCCGTACGCGGTCCGGATCTGGCGGGTCTCGACCTTCCCCGGGGGCCGTCCGAGGCCGGGCATCGCGACGTAGGAGTCCACGACGACCGCATCGGCGTCACCCACCGGCCACAAGGTGACGTAGGCGCCGCCGGCAAGCGACACGATGCCGGGCTCGGTCACCATCGCGACCAGCATCGCCGCCACCGCCGTATCGACCGCGCCGCCGCCCATCTCGGCCACGCGCAGGGCGGCGGTCGCGCTGACCCGGCTCGGAACGGCGATGGCAACCCGCGGCACGGCGCCATCTTGCCGTTACGGACCGGAGCGCTACGGCCGGGGCTGCCAGTCGGGGTCGACCCCGCCCCGGAAGTTCTCGAACGTGAGCTGGACGACACCGGAACCGTCGGCGTTCATCCTCCAGATGTGGCTGAACCCTGCGCGGTCGCTGCGGAAGGCGATCTGCGTCCCGTCCGGCGACCATGACGGGTGTGCGTCGATGCCCGCGACGCTGGTCATCCTCGTGAGGTTGGTGCCGTCCGCGTCCGACGTGACGATCTCGTAGTTCGGGGTGATGCCGGCGCAGGGGAATGTCGCGGACTGGCAGACGTCGAAGGCGAGCCGGGTCCCGTCCGGTGACCAGTCCGGGTTGGCTTCCTGGCGATTCGGGGTGTCGGTGATCTGCGTCAGGCCGGTGCCGTCGGGGTTGACCGACCACAGGTCGTGGTTGCCGCTGCGGTCGCTGACAAACACGATCGTGTCGCCGTCGGGAGACCAGGCGGGTTGGGTGTTCACCCCATCCGAGCTGGTCAGCCGCAGCGGCCCCCTCCCGTCGACCCGCACAGTGACGATCGGCCCGTCACCGGTCAGCGGGCTCTGCCGGGAGAAGGCGATCCGGGCGCCGTCCGGAGACCACGACGGGTAGCGGTTGGCGATGCGGGGGTCGTTGGTGAGG
Source organism: Geodermatophilaceae bacterium (assembly GCA_013695665.1). Lineage (GTDB taxonomy): Bacteria > Actinomycetota > Actinomycetes > Mycobacteriales > Geodermatophilaceae > JACCTY01. The sequence goes on from JACDAB010000098.1 coordinate 5,375, forward strand.
TTCCGCTCCCCGCTCTGGTCCTGGATCCAGATATCGACATCGATCGAACTGCTCGACTCGTAGGCGATCGCACGGCCGTCGGGAGACCAGTCCGGGAAGAAGTCGTTCTGCCCGTTCATCGTCAACTGGCGCTTGCCGGTGCCGTCGGGCCGGATGGTGAAGATCTCGGCGTCAGTGGTGAGGCCGGTCGGATGTGTCCACGCGATCCTTCCGTTCGTCCCGGGAAACGTCGCCTGCGCCGAGGGGGCCGGCAGGGCGAGCGCGACCAGGACGGCGGCCAAGGAAACAGTCCGCACTCTGGGGGCAATGGTTCGACGCATGGCGACCTCCGTCGCTCGACCGGACAGCGTGGCTGTCCTGCTCCGGCGACCCGCGCGAAACCCGGCACGTCGCCGCTGACGAAGGGGACACGCCCCAGCGCCTCCGCCGGTTGCAGTCGAGTCGAACCGATTTCGGTGACCGACATGATTGGCCGGCTTCGGGTGCGGCTGGGAGGGTGGAGGCATGCCCAACCGCCTGGCTGCCTCCACCTCGCCGTACCTGCTCCAGCATGCCGACAATCCGGTCGACTGGTGGGAGTGGACCCCGGAAGCATTCGCGCAGGCGCGGGAGCGCGACGTCCCCGTGCTGCTGTCCGTCGGCTACTCGGCGTGCCACTGGTGCCACGTCATGGCGCACGAGTCCTTCGAGGACGCCGATACGGCGGCCGTGATGAACGAGTTCTTCGTCTGCATCAAGGTCGACCGGGAGGAGCGCCCCGACGTCGACTCGGTCTACATGGAGGCGACACAGGCCATGACCGGTCACGGCGGCTGGCCGACGACGGTCTTTCTCACCCCCGACGCAGCGCCGATCTACTGCGGCACCTACTTCCCGCCGCAGCCTCGGCACGGGATGCCGTCCTTCGGCATGGTCCTGGAGTCGATCGCCGCGGCCTGGCGCGAACGTCGCAGCGAAGTCGTCGAGGCGGGCCAGCGAATCGTCGAGCACCTGATCACCCCGAGGTCGTACGGCGAGGCGGCTGTGGTGTCCGCGGAGCTGCTGGATGCCGGTGTCGCCACCTTGCGCCAGTCCTACGACAGGGCCGCCGGTGGCTTCGACCGGGCGCCGAAGTTCCCGCCGTCGATGGTGCTGGAGTTCCTGCTGCGCCACCACGCCCGTACCGGCGATCCCGACGCGCTCACGATGGTCGAGCACACCTGCGAGCGGATGGCCCGCGGTGGCATGTACGACCAGCTCGGCGGCGGTTTCGCGCGCTACTCCGTGGACGGTGAATGGGTGGTTCCGCACTTCGAGAAGATGCTGTACGACAATGCCCTGCTGTTGCGGGTCTACCTCCATCTGTGGCGGGAGACCGGTTCGACCTTCAGCCGCCGGATCGCGGTCGAGACCGCAGACTTCGTGGTCCGTGACCTCGGAACGCCGGAGGGGGGTTTCGCCGCCGCGCTGGACGCGGACACCGACGGCGTCGAAGGCCTCACCTACGCCTGGACCGAGAAGCAGCTGATCGACGTACTCGGGGCCGAGGACGGCACCTGGGCGGCGGCACTGCTCGAGGTCACGGCAGAGGGAACCTTCGAGGACGGGGCGTCCGTGCTGCAGTTGCGGGCCGATCCCGGCGATGGGGACAGGTGGGCCCCCGTGCGGGCCCAGTTGCTCGCGGCGCGGCACCAGCGGCCGCAGCCGGCCCGGGACGACAAGGTGGTCGCCGCCTGGAACGGCCTGGCGATCGCCGCGCTGGCCGAAGCCGGTGCCCTTCTCGACGCGCCGTTCTACGTGGATGCGGCGGTAGCCGCCGCGGACCACGTGCTGCGCCTGCACATGGTTGACGGCCGGCTGCGCCGCACCTCGCGCGCGGGGGACGTGGGCGGGCACGCCGGCGTACTGGAGGACTACGCCGATCTCGCCGAGGGGTTGCTGGTCCTGCACCAGGTGACCGGGCAGGGCCGCTGGCTCGAATCGGCCGCCGACCTGCTGGAGACGGTGTCGGCGCGCTTCGGTCGTGACGACGGCGGGTTCTTCGACACCGCTGACGACGCGGAGACCTTGCTGCGACGTCCCTACGATCCCGCCGACGGCCCTGCGCCGTCGGGATTGGCGGCGATCAGCGGAGCGTTCCTGACCTACGCCGCGCTGACCGGCTCGACCCGGCATCGGGACGTCGCCGAAAGTGCGCTGTCGACAGTCGCCGCACTGATCGCCCGCGCCCCGCGTGCGGCCGGGTGGGCGGCCGCCGCGGGGGAGGCGATGCTGGCCGGGCCGCTGGAGATCGCGGTGGCCGGTGCGGCCGGACCCCGGCGAGATGCACTCGCCGAGGCGGCGCGCCGGAGCACCGCTCCTGGCGCCGTCGTCGTGGTCGGGCCTCCGGACGCCGAGGGCGTCCCGCTTCTCGCCGGCCGGGTCGAGGTCGACGGTGTGCCGGCGGCGTACATCTGCCGCAACTTCGTCTGTCAGGTGCCGATCACCGAACCTGCGGCGTTGGCCGAGCCGTTGCGACTGCGGGTACACGTGCCCCCGGGGCCAGACGGCGGAGGAAGCGATGCCAGCGTCGACGCCTAGGCCACCGCAGCCGAAGCGCTGGGGGCTGCGTACCCTGCTCTTCCTCGGTCTTGCCGCCGCCTCGGTGATCGCGTCGAACTTGCTGTACGCCGACGGCAACAACGACTTCGTGCTGCTGACCACCGCAGGTGTGGTCATCGGATTCGTCGGTGCGACGTTTGCCAGCATCCGGGGCATCCGGTCGTGGCGAGGCTCGCAAGGGCCCTAGATCCGGCTAGCCCTTGACCGAACCGGAGGTCATGCCCCGGACGAAGCAGCCACCCGGATTCGACCCAGCTCGTCGAAGCCGCAGCCAAGAGTCTGGCAGCGTTTTCTAGATGTGATGAGCCGCTACCCTGACCGTCATCTTCCTGTGTCAGCTCCCGACGGGAGGCCGTGCGTCATGCCAGCCGCATCCGTGCACTGCCTTGTCCGCCCTGCGATTGCCCGGCTCGCGCACCTGAGACTCCCCTCGCCGTGACCATCGAGCAGCGAGCACCGGGCGAGTTCTCCCCGGCGAGCATCTTCGATGTCGCCGACCGCGCCGGAGTGTCTCCCTCCACAGTGTCCCGAGCCCTCCGGGGCCTGCCTAACGTCGCGCCCGCAACGCGGGAGCGGGTTGCCCGTGCGGCTCACGAGCTCTTCTATGTCGCATCGCCGGCGGCCTCGGGGCTCGCCTCTGGTCGTACGACGACCGTGGGGATCGTCGTCCCGTTCCTGAGCCGGTGGTTCTTCATGCGCGTGGTCCAAGGCGCCGAAGAGGTGATCCGGGCCGCCGGGTACGACGTACTGCTGCACAATCTCGGCGACGCAGCCGGCCGGGAGCGTTTCTTCGACCGGTTACCGCTGAACCGCAAGGTGGACGGCATCGTGCTGGTCGACGTCACGGTCCAGCCCCACGAGCAGGCCCGGCTGCAGGCACTGGGGGTGCCCGTCACCGTCGTCGGAGGCGACGCCCTTGGCGTAGGCGCGGTGGGGATCGATGATGCCGCCGGCGTGCGGATGGCGGTGCGCCACCTGGTCCACCTGGGGCATCGGGACATCGGAATGCTGGGCGGTGATGCCGCGACCGGCTTGAACTTCGCCGTGCCGGGGAGGCGGCGTACGACGTTCCTCGGGGCTATTGCCGAGGCCGGGCTGGTGACGAAGCCCGAGTGGGTGGTCAGCTCCGATTGGGGCATCGAGGGCGGGGCGCGGGCCACCGAACGCCTGCTGTCGTCGCGACGGGTCCCGACGGCTCTGTTCGCCGAGAGCGATGAGGTCGCCTTCGGGGCGTTGCGAACCCTGCGCCTGGCCGGGCTTGACGTCCCCCGGCGGATGTCGGTCATCGGCTTCGACGACCACGAGATGGCCAGCGTCGTGAACCTCACGACAGTTGCCCAGCCGGTCGATGCGCAGGGTGCAGCCGCCGCCAGGCTGCTCATCCACGCCATGCTCGGCCATGCCGACCCGTTCGCCCGCCTCGCCTTGCCTACCCAACTCGTGATCCGCGGGTCGACCGCTCCACCCTCCGGAGCCGGTGGTAGCCGACGTTCGCCGGCGGTCACGCATTAGAAGATCGGACCGTCAAGTTCCACGAGGCCCGGCTCCGGTGTGACGCTGCACTATGTGAGCGCCACGATACGGCTGTGGATGCGGGCTTCCCACGGACGCAGGAGCAGCGCACCCTCGGCATCCTCGACACCCACGGCATCCTCGACACCCTCGTAGTTCCCGAGCAGCACCTCGGTGCCGGTCCAGATCACCGCGTCGGGAACGTCCGCGATGACGGTGTCACCGGAGAAGTTGCCCAGAACCAACAGCTCGACGTCCTCGAGACGGCGGAGGAATGCGTAGACGTGCTCATGATTCGGGGCGAGCATCGTGAAGTCGCCGTACGCCACGACGGGGTGGGTGTGGCGCAGCCCGATGAGCCTGCGGTAGTGGTGGAACACCGACCCGGGGTCGGCGAGGGCAGCCGCCGCGTTGACGAACGTGTGGTTGGGATTGACCGCGATCCACGGTACGCCGGTGGTGAACCCGCCCTCGGCTGAATCGTCCCACTGCATCGGCGTGCGGGCGTTGTCACGACTCTTGGCGCGCAGCCCCGCCAGGACCGATTCCGGCGCCGTTCCGGCGGCCACCGCCGCGGTGTAGTGGTTCAGGGATTCGATGTCACGGAAGACCTCGATGCCAGCGAACGGTGCGTTCGTCATCCCGAGTTCCTCGCCCTGGTAAACGTAGGGCGTGCCGCGGTGCAGGTGCAGCACCGTCGCCAGCATGGTCGCTGCCTGAACGCGGTAGGGCCCGTCGTCGCCGAAGCGGGAAACGACCCGCGGCTGGTCGTGGTTGTTCCAGTAGAGGCTGTTCCAGCCGGTCTCGGCGAGTCCAGCCTGCCACCGGCCGAAGGATCCCTTGAGGTCTTGCAGCCGGAAGGGCGCAAGGTCCCACTTGGTCGCGCCCTGGTCGAGTGACACATGCTCGAATTGGAAGACCATGTTCACTTCAGCCCGCGCCGGGTCGGTGAACAGCACCGCCTCGTCCACGGTGACGCCCGGCATCTCGCCCACGGTGAGCAGCGCGTCAGCACGTTGGGCGAATACTTCGGCGTACATCTCGCGGAGGAAGTCATGGATGCGCGGGCCGCAGACGTAGTGCGGCTCGCCGTTGCCGTACAGGCCACCGGGCAGGGTGTGCCCGTCGGGCAGCTGCGGATCCTTGGAGATCATGTTGATGACGTCCATCCGGAAGCCGTCGACCCCCCGGTCGAGCCACCAGCGCATCATGGCGTAGATCGCCTGGCGTACTTCAGGGTTCTCCCAGTTCAGATCCGGCTGCTTGCGGGAGAACAGGTGGAGGTAGTACTCGCCGGTCTCCTCATCGAGTTCCCATGCGGGCTCGGAGAAGGCCGACCCCCAGTTCGTCGGCTCCGCACCCGGATCTCCGGGCTGCATCCCCTCCCTGGCCGGTCGCCACCAGTACCAGTCGCGCTTGGCGTTGTCCCGGCTCGACCGGGACTCCACGAACCACGGGTGCTCGTCCGAGGTGTGGTTGACGACCAGGTCGGTGATCAGCCGCATGCCACGCTCGTGGACGGCGGTGAGGAGCGCGTCGAAGTCGGCCAGCGTGCCGAAGGTCGGGTCGATGTCCTGGTAGTCACTGATGTCGTAGCCCATGTCGTCCTGCGGTGACCGGTACACCGGCGAGAGCCAGAGCACGTCGACACCCAGACCGGCGAGATAGTCCAGTTTCGAGACGATGCCCGGCAGGTCGCCGACGCCATCACCGTCGGAGTCGCTGAAGCTGCGCGGGTAGATCTGATAAACCACCGCCTGTTTCCACCACGCGGCGTCGACTACTGGTGCAGGCCCGGATGTCTCGGCATCGGTGGACGTAGTCACGAGACGATCCCTTCCCGGCAGCGCTTCCATGGACGAGGTGGAGGACGACGAGGTGGAGGACCCAGCGTAGTTCGCCGACAGCGTAGGTTCGGCCGCCGCAGTCTGTTGTAACTGTGTAATCATAGTTGCACCAGACCACGATGGAAGGATCCACATGACACCGCAGAGAGGCCGCGGCGGACGCGGCGGATGGCAGCACAGCGAGGTACCGCCCGCAGATGACGCGGCCGCCTGGTTCGCCGGGCGGTTGCCTGATGACTGGTTCACCGGCCCGGCGGAGGTCAGTGTCGATCGCGACGAGATCCTTGTCGTGGGCACCCTGCCGCCGGTGGAGGTCGAGGGCGACGCGGCAGCGATCGGTGCGGCGGAGTCCGGCCGGATCGACCGCTTCCGGGCCGACACCCGTGAGGAGCGGATGGCCATCGCGCGGCACGCCCAGCACCGCTACGGCCGCACGGTGTCCTGGGGCGCCGTCTGCGGCGGTACCCGGGGCGTGTTCACCACCCAGTCCGTGCCGGTCATGACGCGCTTGCGGCAGGCCGACCGCCAGGTGCTCGACACCCTCGTCGACGCCGGAGTAGCGCGCAGCCGGTCGGAGGCCCTCGCCTGGTCGGTGCGGCTCGTGGGAGAGCATGCCGAGGCCTGGCTGGGTGAGTTGAAGGAAGCGATGACCGAGGTGGACCGGTTGCGGTCGGCCGGACCCGACCTGACCTGACCGGCGGGTTATGGTCGCCTGCGTCAGCACCGCACCGGCTGAGGGGACCCGCATGCGCGCCGCGATCTTCCATGGGCCGGGCAACGTCCGGGTCGAGCAGGTGGCCGATGCCGCCCTCGAACTGGACACCGACGCACTCGTGCGGGTCACCGCCGCCAGCATCGGCGGCTCGGATCTGTGGGCCTACCGCGGGTACGGACAGCGCCAGCCGGGTGCGCGGATCGGGCACGAGTTCGTCGGGACCGTCGAGGACGTCGGCCCCGAGGTCCGGACGGTACGCCGGGGCGACCTGGTGCTGGCCCCGTTCAGATGGTCCTGTGGCATCTGCGAATTCTGCCGGCGCGGCCTGACCAGTTCCTGTGTGGACGGCGGCTTCTTCTCCGAACCCGGGCACGACGGGGGGCAGGGCGAGGCGGTGCGGGTCCCGCACGCCGATGGGACCCTGGTCGTCGTCCCCCGCAGCCTGCACGGCTCGGAAACCCGGATCCTGCCGCTGTGCGACATCTTGTCCACCGGCCACCATGCGGCCGTGTCTGCCCGGGTGAACCATCGATCCACGGTGGCCGTCGTGGGTGACGGCGCGGTCGGGTTGTGTGCCGTGCTCGCCGCCCGGCGATGCGGCGCGCAGCGCATCATCGTTGTCGGCCACCACGCAGACCGGCTGGCTCTGGCGCAGGAGTTCGGCGCCACCGACATCGTCGAGGGCCGCGGCTTGAGCGCTGTGGAGGAGGTCATGACCAGGACCGGCGGCGTCGACGCGGTGCTGGAATGCGTCGGTGCGCAGAGCGCATGGGACACCGCGATCGCGATCGCGAAGGACGGTGCCACGATCGGGTACGTCGGGGTACCCAATCTCGTCGAGGGCGTGGACGTGTCGCTGCTCTTCGGCCGCAACATCGCCATCCGCGGCGGCATGTGCCCGGCCCGTGCCTACATACCGGATCTGCTTGCCGATGTGCTGGACGGCACCCTCGACGCGAGCCCGGTCTTCGATCTCACCGTCAGCCTGGACGAACTCACCGACGGCTACGCGATGATGGATGACCGGATGGCGATCAAGGCCCACGTCGCGCTGTGACGGCCGCCGCCTCAGGCGGCGTAGATGACGAAGTAGATAGCGATGTAGTGGCAGATCGCGGCCACGACCGTGCATGCGTGGAAGACCTCGTGGTAGCCGAACACGGCGGGGGACGGGTTGGGCCAGCGGGCGGCGTACACGATCCCCCCGATGGTGTAGAGCACGCCGCCGGCGCAGAGCAGGACGAGCGACGTGACGCCGGTGTTGGCCAGGACCTGGGGCAGCACGAAGACCGCCACCCAGCCCAGCGCGATGTAGATCGGCACTCCGAGCCAGCGCGGCGCGCCGGGCCAGAACAGCTTCAGCACTACCCCGCCGAGCGCCCCCGCCCACACCGTCGTCAGGATGACCACGTCGGAGCCCGGATTCAGCGCGAGTACGGCGAAGGGCGTGTAGCTGCCGGCGATGAAGATGAAGATCATGGAGTGGTCCAGCCGCTTCATGATCAACCAGCCACGGGTACTCCAGCTGCGGCGGTGGTAGAGCGCGCTGGTGCCGAAGAGCATCGAGACGGTGAGGCAGTAGATCGCCACGGCGAACCCGTGTGCACCACCTTGAGCAGCCGAGAGTGGGATGAGCACCGCACCGGTTGCCAGCGAGCCAAAGAACGCTCCCAGATGCAGCCAGCCCCGCAGCCTCGGCGCCGTCGCGTGGGGGCCGGCCCGAGGTAGCGCAAACTCGAGCTGCGGACCGGGCGGCCCGGCTGGTGCCGTCACCGGCCCAGGCTACGCAACCGTCTTTGACGGAGAACACCCAGCATCTGGCGGCATTGTGCGCCCGGTGAGGAGATCGCGGGCGTACCCTGACCGTCCGTGGGGTTGCGTAACCTGCTGTACGGCGCGTACGAGTGGCGGCTGCGACGCGACCTGGATGCCACCGCCATTCCCCGCCACGTCGGGTTGATGGCGGACGGAAACCGGCGTTGGGCCAGGTCCATCGGCCTGGGGGACGTGAACGACGGCCACCGCCGGGGTGCGGACAAGATCGGTCAGTTCCTCGGCTGGTGCGATGAGGTCGGGGTCGAGGTGGTGACCCTGTGGTTGCTGTCCACGGACAATCTCAGTCGCGACGCCGCGGAGTTGCAGCCGTTGCTGCGCATCATCGAGGCGCTCATCGACGACCTTGCGCTGCCGCACCGCAACTGGCAGCTGCGCATGGTCGGCGCCCTCGACCTGCTCCCGCCGGAGACGGCGGCGGTGCTGAAGTCCGCGGCCGAGCGCACCGTCGGCCGGCCTGGAGCCGACGTCAACATCGCCGTTGGGTACGGCGGGCGGCGCGAGATCGCCGACGCCGTGCGCGCGCTGCTGTCCGAGCACGCCTCGCGCGGCACGACCATCGAGGAACTGGCCGAAGTCCTCGACGTCGACCACATCGCCGAGCATCTCTACACCAAAGGCCAACCCGACCCGGACCTCGTCATCCGCACCAGCGGGGAGCAACGACTGTCCGGCTTCCTGCTCTGGCAGAGCGCACACTCGGAGTTCTACTTCTGCGATGCCTACTGGCCGGAGTTCCGCCGCGTCGACTTCCTCCGCGCACTCAGGGCCTATGCTGCTCGCCACCGACGCTTCGGCGGCTGATCCCTACTGCACGCAGAACTCGTTGCCCTCGACGTCGCGCATCACCACCCAGTAGTCGCCATGCTCGTCGATGGTCTCCATTCGCTCCCCACCGGCCTCGACGAGGGTGTCGACGTGGCCCTGCACCGCGTCGCGACGCTGCTCGGGCGGCACGCTCTTGCCGATGTTCACATCGAGATGCACACGATTCTTGGCGGCCTTCTCCTCGGGAACCTTGGCGAACAGCAGCCGCGGACCCGTGCCATCTGGGTCGATCAGGGCGGACATCTTGTCCCATTCGAACTCGGGGATGCCGACCGCAGCGGCGAACGCCTCCCAGCTGTCGTGTCCTCTCGGCGGAGGCTGCTTGATGTAGCCCAGCGCGACCGCCCAGAAGGTCGCCATCCGGTCAACGTTCGCGCAGTCGAAGGTCACCTGGAATCCGGTAGCCATGAGTCGAACTCCTCGCCTGTCTGGTCAATGGGACGGTGCCCGAACGCTAGTCCGAGCCAGCGACAACGCTGCTTCTTGACCGACCCTGCGCCAACGGGGTCCACCGAGTCGCTGACAGACTCACCGCCATGGACGTCGCCGCCGAATACGTGCTGCTGGGCCTGCGCTTCGACCGGATCGAGGACGGTTTCGTCGATGCCTACACCGGCGATCCCGCGGTGCGCACCGCCGTACTGGCCGAACCGGCCCCGGAGCCCATGGCACTGGCGACCCGGGCCAGAGAGTTGCTGGCGGAGTTGCCCTCTTCAGGATTGCCGCGTGCGCGGGCGGACTACCTCCAGGCGCAACTGACCGGGCTGGAGTGCAGCGCGCGCAAATTTGCCGGGCACGACGTCGGCTTCGTGGCGGAGGTGGCTGCCTACTTCCAGGTCGACATCGAGCCCGGATCGGAAGGGGACTATCTCGCCGCCCACGACGCCGTGGATGCGCTGCTTCCCGGCCCGGGTTCTCTGCTGCGGCGATACACGCGCTACCGGAAGGCCGACGAATGCCCGCCCGATCGGCTGGAGGCCGTCGTTCTCGCCTTGTCCAGTGCCCTTCGCGATCGGGTGCGGGCCGACTACGGCCTGCCCGCGAGCGAGACGGTCAACTACAACGTGGTGACCGACAAGCCGTGGTCGGGGTTCAACTACTACCTGGGGGACTACACGTCCCAGGTCGCCATCAACGCCGACCTTCCGCACCGGCTCATGCAGCTGCCGCACCTCGTCGCGCACGAGTCCTACCCGGGCCACCACACCGAGCACTGCCGCAAGGAACGTGGGTTGGTCGAACGCGACCATCACGTGGAGCACACGATCTTCCTGGTCAACACGCCGGAGTGCCTGATGGCCGAAGGTCTGGCCGACCTCGGCGTACCGGCCAGTGTGGGCGCGGGCTGGGGAACTTGGGCGGCGGAGATCATGGCCGATCTCGGCCTGCGGGTCGACGGCGAGCTGGCCGAGCAGATGGCAGTGGCCACCGCCGGGCTCGACCGGGTCCGCCAGGACGCCGCGTTGATGCTGCATGACCGCGGTGCCGACGCGGAGGTGGTGTCCGCCTTCTTGCAGCGTTGGCTGCTGGTGCCGGAGGACCGGGCCCGGCAGATGTTGCGCTTCCTGTCCCATCCGCTGTGGCGGGCCTACACCTCGACGTACGTCGAGGGCCACCGCCTGCTCTCGCGGTGGCTGGCTGAGCGTCCTGCCTCACACACCGTGGCGGACCGTTTCCTCCGGCTGCTCGACGAGCCCCTGACGCCGGCGGCTGTGCGCGCTGAGCTTGCGGCGTGACCGAGGGGACCCACGAGGCCGGCCCGAAGATCCCGCCCGGCCGGTGGCCATCGACCTGGCCGGCGCTGTGGGGCGGAGTCCGGGACCGGGCGGTCTTCGTCGGCGCCATCGTGGTGCTGACGCTGGCGGGTACCGCCCTGCTGGGCGATCTTGGTGTGAGCTGGTGGGTTCCGTTCGTGCCCCTCCTCCTGATGATCGGTCCCGCCACCCGGCCCGGGCGGGTACGCCGGCGCTTCGAGCGAGCCGCCGCGCGGAAAGAGTTGAGCGTTCACGGCCACCGCGACGGGTGGCGGCTGCGCCCGGGTGGTCGCCGGGGACACGTCGTTGCCCTGATCTCACGCAACGGCGAGGTGACCTACGTCGACTAGCCTTTGCGGCGTGACGGCGTGCCCGAGGGACCACAGATGACGGCGAGCATCTCCGACGAGACGATCATGCTGTTCGTCATTCACGACGCGCTACGCCGTGACGCAACCCACCTCGCCCGCGCGGTGGAACGTCGGGACCTCGACGACCCGGAGCGACGGGTTGCCTTCCTGAGGGGCTGGGAGATTTTCAAGCGGCAGCTGCAGCGGCATCACGAGGGTCAGGACCGCAATCTGTGGCCGCTGATCCGGACCTATCTCCCGGCCCGGGACGAGGAGAACGCCATCTTGAACGAGATGGAGGCGGAACACGAGCGGATCGAGCCGCTCATGACCGCAGTCGACACGGCGCTGCGGACGTCCAACTCGGACTGGCTAGCGGAATCCACAGTCGAGTTCCGGCAGGAGTTGCTCGCCCACCTCGAGCACGAGGAGCGTGAGGCCGTACCCCTGATGGAGTCCGCCCTGACGAAGCAGGACTGGAAAGCGTTCGCCCGCGCCCAGCGCAAGGCGACCGGGTTCAAGGGCGCCCAGGAGTTCTTCCCGTACATCCTCGAGGAGGCCGACGCTGACCGCGCAGCGCGCGTGCGCAAGACGTTGTCCGCGCCGATGCGAGTCCTGCTGGGTCAGATCTGGGAGCCACGTTTCGCGCGGATCTCCCGCTGGGGCTAGGTGCGCGGCGTGTCGGTGTTGGTCGTCCGCCGAACGGGCCTAGCGTGGCCCGTGGCGGACCGAGATCGGGCCGCTCGGGAGGCCCTGAGGCATGCTGCAGTTGAGGAGCGAAGGGGCCGGCACCAGCCCCCTCGCGCGGCGCGCGTCGGAGTGGTCCGGACCCTTCGACAGTGCAGGCGGGTGCCACGTCTGCGGGAGAGCCTGTGGCTGCTACCCCCCGTTCGGCGACCGTCTCGACGACCTCGCCGACGCCGCGCCGGACCCATGTCCTGGACACCAGCGTGCTGCTGTCCGACCCCGGTGCATTGCTCCGCTTCCAGGAACACGACCTGGTCCTGCCGCTCGTCGTCATCGGCGAACTGGAGGACAAGCGCAACCATCCCGAACTGGGTTGGTTCGCCCGGCAATCCCTGCGGCTGCTGGATGACCTGAGAATCAAGCACGGCCGGCTCGATGCGCCGATCCCCGTCGGGGCGCTCGGCGGCACACTGCATGTCGAGCTCAACCACAGTGACGCCGCCGTCTTGCCGGCCGGGTTCCGCAACGACTCCAATGACACCCGCATCCTCGCCGTCGCCTTGAACCTCGCCGCGGAGGGTCGCGACGTGGTGCTGGTGAGCAAGGACCTACCGCTACGAGTGAAAGCCGCGGCGGTGGGCGTAGCCGCGGACGAGTACCGCGCCCAGAACGCGGTCGATGCCGGCTGGACCGGCATGGCCGAGGTTGAACTGTCCACAGTGGACATGCAGCAGCTGTACGACGACAAGCTCGTCTACCTGCCCGAGGCCGCCGAACTGCCCTGCCACACCGGGCTCGTCCTGCTGTCCGGCCAGGGATCGGCGCTCGGCCGGGTGACCAGCGACAAGCAGGTGCGACTCGTCCGCGGTGATCGCGAGGTGTTCGGGCTGCACGGTCGCTCCGCTGAGCAGCGGGTGGCGCTGGACCTCTTGCTTGACCCCGACGTCGGAATCGTCTCTCTCGGCGGCCGCGCGGGAACCGGCAAGTCGGCGCTGGCACTGTGCGCCGGGTTGGACAGCGTTCTGGAACGCCGCGCGCATCGCAAGGTCGTCGTATTCAGGCCGCTGTACGCAGTCGGCGGGCAAGAGCTGGGTTATCTGCCGGGCAGCGAGAGCGAGAAGATGTCGCCTTGGGCGCAGGCGGTTTTCGACACCCTGGGGGCGCTTGCCTCGTCCGCGGTCGTCGAGGAGGTGCTCGAGCGCGGCATGCTCGAAGTGCTTCCCCTCACCCATATCCGCGGCCGGTCGCTGCACGATGCGTTCGTCATCGTGGACGAGGCGCAGTCGCTGGAGCGTGGCGTGCTGCTCACCGTCTTGTCCCGGCTGGGAACGGGGTCCCGCGTCGTCCTCACCCACGATGTCGCGCAGCGGGACAACCTGCGGGTCGGGCGGCACGACGGCATCAGCGCAGTCATCGAGGCACTCAAGGGGCACCCGCTCTTCGCCCACGTCACGCTGACCCGGTCCGAGCGCAGTCCGATCGCGGCGCTCGTCACCGAGATGCTGGAGGATCTCCCGCTCTAGCCACGAGTGGGTGCGCCGAATGGTGCCGAGGTGATCAGCCCGGCCTCGTCATGGACAGCACGTCGAGCGCTTCATCCAGCTCGGTCTCGGTGAGCTTGCCGGCCTGCACATACCCCCGTTCCACGACAACCTGCCTGATGGTCTTGCGCTCCTTGAGGGACTGCTTGGCCACGATCGCCGCCTCGTCGTACCCGATGTAGCGGTTGAGCGGAGTCACGATCGACGGCGAGGACTCGGCCAACTCCCGGCAGCGCTCGACGTCAGCCTCGATGCCGTCGATGCACCGGTCGGCGAACAGCCGGCTCACGTTGGCAAGCAGGTCGATCGATTCCAACAGGTTGCGGGCGATCACCGGGAGCATCACGTTCAGCTCGAGGTTTCCGCCGGCTCCGGCGAAGGCCACCGCCGCGTCGTTGCCGAACACCTGGGCGACTACCTGGCAGACCGCCTCCGGGATCACCGGGTTCACCTTGCCGGGCATGATCGAGGAACCCGGCTGCAGGTCGGGCAGCCGGATCTCACCCAGTCCGGCGCGCGGTCCGGAGCCCATCCAGCGCAGGTCGTTAGCGATCTTGTTCAGGGACACCGCGATCGTCCGGAGCGCACCGCTGGCCTCGACAAGTGCGTCCCGGGACCCCTGCGCCTCGAAGTGGTCACGGGCTTCGGTCAGCGGCAGGCCGGTCTCGGTGGCAAGTTTGGCGATTATCTGTCCACCGAAACCGGCGGGTGCATTGATTCCGGTCCCGACCGCGGTGCCCCCGAGCGGGAGTTCGCCGAGGCGCGGAAGCGCGGCCTGCAGCCGTTCAACGCCGTAGCGGATGCTGGCGGCGTACCCGCCGAACTCCTGGCCGAGGGTCACTGGCGTGGCATCCATCAGATGGGTTCGTCCGGCCTTGACCACGCTGGCGAATTCCTCGGACTTACCGCTCAAGGCGGTGTCGAGGTGCTCCAGCGCCGGAATCAGGGTGTGCACGACCGCCCGGGTCGCCGCGATGTGAATCGCGGCCGGGAACTGGTCATTGGACGACAGCGGGTCGTTGACGTCGTCGTTGGGGTGCACCGGCCGCCCGAGCCGTTCCGTGGCCAGGGTGGCGATCACCTCGTTGGCGTTCATGTTCGAGCTGGTCCCCGAGCCGGTCTGGAAGACATCGATCGGGAAGTGCTCGTCCCAGTCGCCGCGGGCCACCTCGGCGGCGGCGTCGTGGATCGCCGCAGCCAGGTCCTCCTCGATCCGGCCGCTTCCGCCCCGCAGAGCAGCGCTGGCCCCCTTGATCGAGGCGAGCGCGCCGATGAGTTCCCGGTCGATCCGTCGACCGGAGATCGGGAAGTTCTCCACCGCCCGCTGGGTTTGCGCCCTCCACTTGGCCTCGGCCGGCACGAGTACGTCGCCCATCGAGTCGCGCTCGGTCCGGAATTGTCCCTCGGCCACGATGATGTCTCCTCGAGTCGCTCGGCGCGTGCAAGCCCAACGCCCTATGATCTGCCAGCCGCGCTGTTGGCCCGGCGTACGTCCTACGTTCAGGGGGTTTGCGGTGTCTCAACCACCTTACGGGCCGCCCGGTCAGGGTCCGCCCTACGGCCAGCAGCCGCCCTACGGCCAGCAGCCGCCTGGCCAGCAGCCCTACGGCCAGCAGCAGCCCTACGGGCAACCGGGTTATGGCCAGCAGCCTTATGGCCAGCCGCCCTACGGCCAGCAGCCCTACGGCCAGCCGGGTTTCGGGCCGCCCCCGCCGAAGAAGAGCAACAAGAATGCCATCATCGGGGTCATCGTCGGTCTGCTCGTCCTCGCCGCCGTCGTCGTCGGGGCCATCCTGCTCTTCGCCGGGTCCGACGACACCCTCACCGCTGGGGGCACGGACCGGAGCACCACCGCCGGTTCGGTCCCGGAGCCGGCAGAGACCACGGCCACGGAGGAGACCTCGGCGTCGGAGGAGACCACCGAACCGGAGCAGACCACGACGGGATCGACGTCGAGCAGCGCCGGGCCCACCCCGAACGCTGAACTGCCACCCGGGGTCGAGCCCGGTGACCTGGGTGATGACCCGGAACTCGACCTACTGGCGCAGCAGTGTTTCGACGGCGTGATGGAGGCCTGCGACGACCTGTACTTCACCTCGGAGATCGGTTCCGCCTACGAGCAGTACGGCACGACCTGCGGTGGCCGGATCGAAGAAGGGGAGTGGCTGTTCTGCACGACCTACGAAAACGAGACAACCGGGTGAGGGTCAGCGGCCGGTGCCGGCCGGGTACTCTCGCTCGACCTCGCCGACGTAGAGCTGACGCGGCCGGCCGATCTTCGTTGCCGGATCGCTGATCATCTCCCGCCACTGGGCGATCCAGCCGGGCAGTCGCCCGAGCGCGAAGAGCACCGTGAACATCCGGGTCGGAAATCCCATCGCCTTGTAGATGAGGCCGGTGTAGAAGTCGACGTTCGGGTAGAGCTTGCGCTCGGTGAAATAGTCGTCAGACAGCGCTACTTCCTCCAGCCGGAGCGCGATGTCCAGCAGCTCGTCGGTTGCGCCGAGGCTGCCGAGGACCTCGTCCGCGAGGCTCTTCACGATCGCCGCGCGCGGGTCGTAGCTCTTGTACACCCGGTGGCCGAAGCCCATCAGTCGTACGCCGGGCTCCTTGTTCTTGACCCGCTCGACGTACTTGTCGACGTCACCGCCTTCGTTCGCGATCCGCTGCAGGGTCTCCAGCACGGCTTGGTTGGCGCCGCCGTGCAGCGGGCCGAACAGGGCGTTGATGCCCGCCGAGACCGAGGCGAACAGGTTCGCCTGGCTGGAGCCGACCAGTCGGACGGTGGACGTCGAGCAGTTCTGCTCGTGGTCGGCATGCAGCATGAACAACACGTCCAGCGCGCGCACGAGTGCCGGGTCGGCCTCGTAGGGCTCCGCGGGAAAGCCGAAGGTCATCCGGAGGAAATTCGTCACGGTGTCGTGGGAATTGTCAGGGTAGAGGAACGGCTGGCCCACGGACTTCTTGTAGGAGTACGCAGCGATGGTGGGGAGCTTGGCGAGCAGTCGAACCGTGGAGATCTCCACCTGCTCGTCGTCGAAGGGATCCAGCGAGTCCTGGTAGAACGTCGACAGCGCGCTGACCGCGCTGGACAGCACCGGCATCGGGTGGGCGTCCGGGGGGAAACCCTCGAAGAACCGCTTGAGGTCCTCGTGCAACAAGGTGTGCCGCCGGATGCGCGCGTCGAAGGCCGCCAGCTCGTCGCTGGACGGCAGTTCGCCGTAGATCAGCAGGTAGCTGACTTCGAGGAAGGAGCTGTTGGCGGCCAGTTGCTCGATCGGGTATCCCCGGTAGCGCAGGATCCCGGCGTCGCCGTCGATGTAGGTGATCGACGATTGACAGGCGGCGGTGTTCATGAACCCGTTGTCGAGTGTCACCAGCCCGGTCTTGGCCAGCAGCTTCGAGGCGTCCATCGCGGACGTGCCCTCGCTCGAGGGGACGTAGGGCAGGTCGAGCTCCCCGCCTGGGTGGCGGAGGGTGATCTCGGTCATCGACGTCGGGCCTTTCACTCGGATGCCCGGACGCTAGCCGCCCCACGGGCGGAGGTTGACGGGCGGGTACGGCGCTACGGGTGCACCGGTAAAGATTCTGCCCCGCCCTGCCGAGCGCGCTGCACAGCCGGTGGCCTTCGTGCACTAGCTGCGGGGAGGTCCGGCCGGCCTGTCGAAGTCGATCGAGGCGTAGGCGCGGAGCTTCTCGAGGCGGTGCCATGAGTCGATCATCCGGATCGTGCCCGACTTCGAGCGCATCACCAGCGACTGCGTGCTCACCTGGTTGGAGCGGTAGTGCACGCCCCGGAGCAGATCGCCATCGGTGATCCCGGTGGCGCAGAAGAAGACGTTGTCACCGCTGACGAGGTCGTCGATGGTGAGCACCCGTTCGAGGTCGTGGCCGGCATCCAGCGCCTTGCGCCGCTCCGCCTCGTCATGTGGCCAGAGCCTTGCCTGCATCACCCCGCCCATGCATTTCAAGGCGGCCGCCGTGATGATCCCCTCCGGCGTGCCGCCGATACCGAGCAGCAGATCGACGCCGGTGTGCTCGCGGGCAGCGCTGATCGCCCCGGCCACGTCGCCGTCGGAGATGAAGTGGATCCGCGCGCCGGCATCGCGGACGTCCTGGACCAGATCCTGGTGCCGAGGTCGGTCCAGGATGCACACGGTCACGTCGGCGACCTGCCGGTGCTTCGCCTTCGCCACCCGCCGGATGTTCTCACCCACCGGAGCTGTGATGTCGACGACGTCGGCCGCCTCAGGCCCCGCGGCCAGCTTCTCCATGTAGAACACCGCGGAGGGATCGAACATGGTCCCCCGCTCGGCGACGGCGAGCACCGCCAGCGCGTTCGGCATCCCCTTGGCCATCAGCGTCGTCCCGTCGATGGGGTCGACTGCGACATCGCACTCCGGTCCGTCCCCGGTCCCGACCGCCTCGCCGTTGAACAGCATCGGGGCGTCGTCCTTCTCGCCCTCACCGATGACCACGACGCCGCGCATGGAGACGGTGCCGATCAACATGCGCATGGCGTCCACGGCGGCGCCGTCCCCACCGTTCTTGTCCCCACGCCCTACCCAGCGCCCGGCTGCCATCGCGGCGGCCTCGGTCACCCGGACCAGATCGAGCGCCAGGTTCCGATCGGGTGCCTCCGGCTGGACGGCAGGCAGGCGGGGAGGGTCTGACATCGCGTGACTCCTTCCGCCGGCTCCGGTCCTGGGCGATCCTTTCAGACTCAGCGCGTCGGCCGTGGGGGCGCCTGCGGCAACCGAGATCGAGTCGGCGAGGATGGCCGTGTGTCCACCCAGTCACCGACGAGCCGGCGGCGCGGATCGTCGGCGTTGGACATGGCGCGCTCCCTGGCGCCTCTCACCGTCCTGATCTTGGTGATGGTCTGGTTGTACAGCCCGTCGGAGGCGGACCCGGTGCGGGAGATCGACCCCGCCCCCACCCTGGAGTACGCCGAATCGATCGCCGATTTCGAGGTTTTGACGGCGGGGGATCTGCCGCCGGGGTGGCGGCCGACGAGCGCACGGGTGGAACCCTTGACCGACGGTGGCCCGGTGGTGGTCACCGTCGGCTTCGTCACGCCGTCGCAGCAGTTCGCCGAGGTCGTGCACGGTTCGGTGCAGGAGGAGCAGCTGCTGCTCGACGTACTGGGGGAGTCCGCCACCGAGACCGGTGAGATCAGCCTCGACGGGGGCACCTGGCGTGACCTGCTCACCGCCGATTCAGAGCAGGCGCTGGTCCGCTCCACGACGGACTCGACGGTGATCGTCACCGGCTCGGCGGGCTCCGACGAGCTCCGGGTGCTCGCTGCGGCGCTGCGGCCAGTCGGCGGCTAGGTCTCGGTCGCGGGTACGTCGAGTAGCGCGGCCAGCCGTTCCCTGGCGCCGTCCAGTCGCTGCTGGCAGAGGTCGGCCAGAACCTCACCCCGTTCCCACAGCGTCAGCGAGTCCTCCAGGCTGAGGCCGCCGGCCTCAAGGCGGTGGACGACATCGGCGAGTTCCTCCCGCGCCTGTTCGTAGCTGAGGTTCTCCGGCGTCACGGCGGCCAGCGTAGGGGAGCCGCTACGTGCGTTGATCCACGGTCACGCTCAGCCGGCCGGCCGCCAGCCGCACCCGAAGATGGTCCCCGCTCGACGCGTCGTCCGAATCGAGCAGCACCCGCCCGTCCTGGTGCTGGACGACGGCGTACCCGCGGTGGAGCGTTGCGGCCGGCGACAAGGACGTGACCCGCGCACGGGAATGGGCGAGGTCCGTCGCGGCGGCATCGACCCGGTGGCGGACCTGCCGTCGGACCCGCTCGCGCAGGCCCTCGCAATCGGCCCTCCGGTTGAGCAGCAGCAGGCCCGGGTCGGCGAGCACGGGCCGGCTGCGAGCCGCGTCGAGCCGCTGCTGCTCAGTGGTGATGCGCGCCGCCGTCGTACGCCGGAGCCGGTCTCTGAGCTGACCGACGCGGCGGGCCTCCTCGGTCACGTCGGGCACGATGCGCTTGGCGGCGTCCGTGGGTGTGGCGGCGCGTACGTCGGCGACG
>JACDAB010000136.1 GCA_013695665.1 Geodermatophilaceae bacterium
GCCTCGCACACCGCCCGCCACACCGACTTCACGCTCCAGCCGGCATCGAGAGCCTGTACGACGGTCAGCCCGTCGAGCTGGCCCAGGACCTGGTCCTTGGCCACGGATTCGGCGTACCGCGCCCCGAACCGGGTCTCCATCCGGTCCCAGAAGTCGGTCAGTCGCACGGCGCCGAGCCTAGCCACCGCAGCGGCCGGCGCACCTACAGTGGGTTCATGCCCGAGGGATACGAGCTCTACTTCGAGATCGGGATCATCATCGCCCTGGTCCTCCTGCTCCGCTTCTTGATCAAGGCCTTCCGCGAGCGGGACTGACCAGGACCGCCACCAGCGCCAGCACGAGCAGCGGCGCGAGTAGCGCACCAGCAGCGAGATTGAGCGCGCCGTACCCGGCCCAGCCCACGATCGGTCCGGCCGCGGCGCCGGCGAGGCCGGCGCACAGTCCCATCACCAGGTCGGTCGCGCCCTGGGCGAACGGACGTTCGCTCGCCGACACCGAGTCGGTGACGAGGGTCGAGCCCGCGATGAGTCCGCAGGACCAGCCCAGGCCCAGCAGGAAGAGCCCCGCGCCAAGCTGACCGGCGGCCTGCGGCGGCGCCGTACCTGCGATGAGCAACGCGAGTGCCAGGATGCCCGCGCCCATGAGGATCACCCGGCGGCGGCCGATCCGATCGGCGAGCCACCCGACCAGCGGGCTCAACGCGTACATCCCGGCGATGTGAAGGCTGATGACGAGCCCGATCACCTCGAGCTCGGCCCCGCCGTGGCCGAGGTGAACAGGCGTCAGCACCATCACCCCCACCATGACCGCGTGCGAGGACACGACAGCAAGCAACCCCAACCGGCCGTCGGCGGTGGACCTGACGGCGGTCAGGGACTGCCGGATGGTCAGCCGCGCCTGCGGCGTCCCGGGACCGTCCGGGCCTGCTCCGCGGGCCGTCAGCAGGGGGTCCGGCCGGAGCATGACCGACACGAAGAGGGCAGCGGCTGCGAGCAGGACCGCGGCCACCAGGAACGGTCCGGCCAGCAGCGGCAGGCCGAGAACTGTCGCGAGGTCGCCGGCAGGTCCGGAGAGGTTGGGGCCGAGTACGGCGCCAACCGTCGTCGCCCACACCACCATCGACAGCGCCCGTCCGCGCTGGGCTGCCGTGGCCAGGTCGGTCGCAGCGAACCGGGCCTGCAGACCCGCCGTCGTACCGGCACCGAACAAGAACATCCCCGGGAGCATCAGCACGAACGAGGACACGACCGCAGCAGCCACGACGATGACGCAGCCGAGGACTGCGAGGGCGTACGCCGCAACGAGCCCGGGACGCCGCCCGGAGCGGGACATGATGCGCGAGACCGGGACCGCGATCAGCGCGGACCCGACCACCGCCACCGTCTGCGCCAGTCCGGCCACCGCCTCGGTGCCCGCGATCTGCTCGGCGAGCAGGCCGCCGACAGCGATACCGATGCCGATGCCGACGCCGCCGAGCACCTGACTGGCCGAGAGCACGCGGACGGTACGCCGCTGCACCAGAGCTTTGTCCAACCCGGCAACCGCAGCCGGGCGGACGTGCTGCTGCCGCTCAGACACCGAGCGAGCGTCCGATGATCTCCTTCATGATCTCGTTCGTCCCGCCGTAGATCGACTGCACCCGACTGTCCCGCCATGCCTTGGAGATCGGGTACTCGCTCATGTATCCGTAGCCGCCGTGCAACTGCAGACAGGCATCGGCAACGACGTTCTGCAGGTCGGTGGTCCACCACTTGGCCATCGCCGCGTCGGTGACCGACAGCCGGCCGGAGTTCAGCTCGAGGATGCATTTGTTCAGGAACACCCTGGCGATCTGCACCTTCGTCGCGAGCTCGGCGAGGGTGAAGCGGTTGTACTGGAAGCTGCCGATCGGCTTGCCGAACGCCCGGCGCTCCTTGACGTACTCCAACGTCATCTCCAGCATCCACTCGCTGGCGGCGACCGCCGCAACCGCGATGGACAGCCGCTCCTGCGGCAGGTTGTTCACCAAGTGGACGAAGCCACGGTTGAGCTCCCCGAGCAGGTTGGCCGCCGGGACCCGGACGTCGTCGAAGAACATCTCGGCGGTGTCCTGCGCCTGCATCCCGACCTTCTTGAGGTTGCGGCCGCGCTCGAATCCGGGCATGCCGCGTTCCAGCACGAGAAGGCTGAGGCCCTGCGAGCCGGACGCGTCCGGGTTCGTGCGGACCGCGACGATCACGATGTCGCTGAGGATTCCGTTGGTGATGAACGTCTTCGACCCGTTGACGACGAAGTCGTCCCCGTCACGGACGGCCGTCGTCGCGATGCCCTGCAGGTCGCTGCCGGCCCCCGGTTCGGTCATCGCGATGGCGCTGATCAGCTCACCGGAGACGAACCCGGGCATCCACCGCTGCTGCTGCTCCGCATCGGCGAAGTCGCGCAGGTACGGCGACACCACGTCGTTGTGCAGGAAGAACCCGACGCCGGTGGCTCCGGTCCGACACAGCTCCTCGGTGACCACGGCGTTGTACCGGAAGTCGCGCACACCTCCCCCGCCGTACTCCTCGGGCAGGTCCAGTCCGAGCAGGCCCTGCTTGCCCGCCTCCAGCCAAACCGCGCGGTCCACCATCCCGTCGATCTCCCACTGTGCGTGGAACGGGGTGATGTGCTTGGCCACGAAGGAGCGAACCATGTCTCGGAACGCATCGTGGTCGGCCTCGTACAGGGACAACTCCATAGCCCGAGTGTGCCAGTCTCACGCCGTCGCGCGACGGTCGGACCCGTGCCCCGACGCGCCGAGCCACCCGCCGAGGTGGACGGCTGCGTGTGGGCGAAACGGCGTCCTTGGATGTGATGGCGGTCGTCCAGCGACCCGGATGACGGTCACTGACGGGAAACTCCACGCTGGTGGCGACGGGATACCTGCTCGATCCTGGCGGCTCGCCGACATGTCGGTGGGCTGAGACAAGATGGCTGCGTGTCCCCATCCAGCCCGTCGATCCTCGACCGGTTCTCCCCGGCTACCCGGGCCTGGTTCACCGGCGCCTTCGATGCGGCCACTCCCGCACAGCTCGGTGCCTGGGAGGCGATCGCGGCCGGACAGCACGCCCTGGTGGTCGCGCCGACGGGCTCGGGCAAGACCCTGGCGGCCTTCCTCTGGTCCTTGGACACCCTCGCCGCCCAACCCCCGCCCGAGGACCGGATGCGGCGCTGTCGAGTCCTCTACATCAGCCCACTCAAGGCGCTGGCAGTGGACGTCGAGCGAAATCTCCGGTCACCGCTGGCCGGGATCGGGCAGGCCGCCGCCCGCCTCGGTGACCCGCCCCCGAACGTCCTGGTGGCGCTGCGTTCCGGGGACACCCCGACCGATGAGCGAAGGGCCTTTGCCCGGGCGCCGGCCGACATCCTGATCACCACGCCGGAGTCGCTCTTCCTGCTGCTGACGAGCGCCGCGCGGGAGGCGTTGCGCGGGGTCCATACGGTGATCCTGGATGAGGTCCACGCGGTGTGTGCGACCAAGCGCGGCGCGCATCTCGCGCTATCTCTGGAGCGCCTCGACCGGCTGCTGGACAAGCCTGCGCAACGGGTCGGGCTCTCGGCCACCGTGCGCCCGGTGGACGAGGTGTCCACGTTCCTCGGTGGCGGCCGCCCGGTGACCGTCGTCCAGCCAGCCTCGGACAAGCGGGTCGAGCTCGAGGTGGTCGTCCCCGTGCCCGACCTCAGTGCTCTGGGCGAACCGAGCGGGGACGTGTCGGGAGCCGCGGCCGGAGCGGAACGGCGTACGTCGATCTGGCCGGCCGTCGAAAGCCGGGTGCTGGATCTGATCGAGACCCATCGCTCGACCATCGTCTTCGCGAACTCGCGAAGACTCGCTGAGCGGCTCACCGCACGGCTCAACGAATTGGCGCACGAACGCTTGCACGGCGAGGCGCCGCCAGCCGGGGACAACGCCGCGGAGGCGATCGGTCAGTCCGGCAGCGCCACCGTCATGGCGACGGTGGTCGCCGCCGCCCACCACGGCTCGGTGTCCCGCGAGCAGCGGGCCATCGTCGAGGAGGCTCTCAAGGCCGGCCGGCTACCCGCCGTCGTCGCGACCAGCAGCCTCGAACTCGGAATCGACATGGGCGCCGTGGACCTCGTTATCCAGGTCGAAGCCCCGCCGTCGGTCGGCTCGGGATTGCAGCGGATCGGGCGGGCAGGCCATCAGGTGGGTGCGGTCAGCCGCGGCGTGCTGTTCCCGAAGTTCCGGGGCGATCTGGTGCAGTGCGCTGTGGTGGCCGAGCGGATGCAGGCCGGCCAGATCGAGTCCATGCGATATCTGCGCAATCCGCTCGACGTGCTGGCCCAGCAGATCGTGGCAATGGTCGCGCTGGAGCCGTGGACCGTCGAGGAGCTGACCACCCTGCTCCGCCGGGCGGCGCCGTTCGCGGCACTGCCGGAATCGGCGCTGAACGCCGTTCTGGACATGCTCTCCGGCCGCTATCCCTCCGACGCGTTCGCCGAGTTGCGCCCACGGCTGACGTGGGACCGCGTGGGCTGCGTCCTCACGGCCCGCCCGGGCGCGCAACGGCTGGCCGTCACCAGTGGCGGCACGATTCCCGACCGGGGACTGTTCGGCGTCTTCCTCGTCGGGGACCCGGGTACGCCGGGGCGCCGGGTCGGCGAACTGGACGAGGAGATGGTCTACGAGTCCCGGGTCGGCGACGTGTTCCTGCTCGGCTCGTCATCCTGGCGAATCCAGGAGATCACCCACGATCGCGTGGTGGTCTCCCCCGCGCCCGGGCAACCCGGCCGGATGCCGTTCTGGAAGGGTGACCAGCAAGGTCGCCCGATCGAACTGGGGCGGGCACTCGGCGCGTTCCTCCGTGAGGTGTCGGCAGCGAGCGAGCCGGCGGCCCGGATGCGGGCGCGCGCGGCGGGCCTGGACGACTGGGGCACGGACAACCTGATCGCCTACCTGTCCGAGCAGAAGCAGGCCACCGGGCACCTCCCCGACGACCGGACGATCCTCGTGGAGCGGTTCCGGGACGAACTCGGTGACTGGCGCCTGGTCGTGCACTCCCCCTTCGGGGCGCAGGTCAACGCGCCGTGGGCGCTGGTGCTCTCCGCCCGGCTGCGCGAGCACTACGGGACCGACGTCCAGTCGATGCACTCCGACGACGGCATCGTGCTGCGACTCCCGGACACCGATGCCGCCCCGCCGGGTGGGGAGCTAGCCGTCCTCGACCCGGACGAGGTCGAACGGCTGGTCACCGGGGAAGTGGGCGGGTCCGCGCTGTTCGCCTCCCGATTCCGCGAGTGCGCGGCACGGGCCCTGCTGCTGCCCAAACGTGACCCGCGACGGCGCACCCCGCTGTGGCAGCAACGCCAGCGCGCGGCCCAACTGCTCGGCGTCGCCAGCGACTACGGCTCCTTCCCGATCGTCTTGGAAGCGGTCAGGGAAGTCCTGCAGGACGTGTACGACGTCCCCGGCCTGGTCGAGCTGATGCGGGACGTGCAGGCCCGCCGGGTGCGGCTCGTCGATGTGGAGACCCAGCAGGCGTCGCCGTTCGCCCAGTCGCTGCTGTTCGGCTACATCGGCGCTTTCCTGTACGAAGGCGACGCCCCGCTAGCCGAGCGCCGGGCACAGGCCCTCGCGCTGGACACCGGCGTACTGGCCGAGCTGCTCGGCCGGGCTGAGCTGCGCGAGCTGCTGGACCCCGAGGCGCTTGCAGAGGTGCAGGACGAATTGCAACGCCGTACGCCGGACCGGCGGGCCAAGGATGTCGAGTCCACTGTGGACCTGTTCCGGCTCCTCGGAGATCTGTCCACTGTGGAGGCTCTCGATCGGGGGGCGACGGAGGAGTGGCTCTCAGAGCTGCAGGCCAGCCGGCGGCTGCTGCAGGTCCGGGTCGCCGGGGAGCTGCGCTGGATCGCGGTCGAAGATGCCGGCCGGGTGCGGGACGCCCTCGGCACCGCCCTGCCCGTCGGTGTCCCGGAGATCTTCACCGAACCGGTCGCCGACCCGCTCGGCGATCTCGTCGGGCGCTTCGCCCGCACCCACGGCCCGTTCACCGTCGAGGACTGCGCAGCCCGGCTCGGTCTGGGCGTCGCCGTGGTCACCGCGACCCTGCAGCGGCTGGCGGCCTCCGGGCGCGCCATCAGCGGGGAGTTCAGACCGGGTGGTAGCGGGATCGAGTGGTGTGAGGCCGAGGTGCTCCGCAGGCTGCGCCGGCGCTCGCTGGCCCGGCTGCGCCAGGAGGTCGAGCCGGTTCCAACCGAGGCGCTGGCTCGATTCCTGCCAGCGTGGCAAGGGGTCGGGGCAACGGCGCGCGGACAGGATGCGCTGCTTGCCGTCGTGGAACAGCTGGCCGGGGTGATCGTGCCCGCCTCAGCTCTGGAGACACTCGTGCTGCCGTCGCGGGTGCCGGGCTACACCCCCGGGATGCTGGACGAACTCACAAGCGCAGGTGAGGTGATCTGGTGCGGCGCCGGCGATCTGCCCGGTTCAGACGGCTGGGTTTCGCTGGCTCCAGCCGACCTCGCCGACCTGCTCCTGCCGCTCCCCCCGGGAGGTGCGGTCTCCGATCCGCTGCAGGAGTCGGTGTTGGCCGCGCTCGGCGGCGGGCAGGCGCACTTCTTCCGCACCCTGTCCTCAGCGGTCGACAGCGTCGAGGACACCGCCCTCGTCGCGGCCCTGTGGGATCTTGTCTGGGGCGGCCGGCTGACGAACGACACGCTCGCTCCGGTCCGTGCCCTGCTGTCTGCTGGCCGGGGCGCGCACAGCCGGCGGGCAGCGCCGTCCCGCGGGCGCTACGGCCGAGCCGGGCGGGTGCGGCTTCCGTCGCGCACCGGCCCGCCCAGTGTGGGCGGCCGGTGGTCACTCGTCCCGGCCCGCTCGGAGGAGGCCACCCGCCGCCTGCATGCGAGGTCTGAGACGCTTCTCGAGCGGTACGGCATCCTCACCCGGGGCGCGGTCGCAGCCGAGGACGTGCCCGGGGGATTCGCTGCGGTCTACCGCGTGCTCAGCGCGTTCGAGGACTCCGGCCGGGCCCGCCGTGGGTACTTCATCGAGTCCCTCGGCGCCGCCCAGTTCGCCACACCCGGGGCCGTGGACCGGGTCAGGACCTACAGCCGGCTGGAGCCGGCTCGGGATGCCCGCGGGGCTGTCGTCCTCGCCGCCACCGACCCGGCCAACGTCTACGGCGCCGCGCTCGCGTGGCCCGACCGTCCCCCGCCCGGTGGCGGTGATCTCGCACCGTCGGGGCACCGGCCGGGCCGAAAGGCCGGCGCCCTCGTTGTCCTGGTCGAGGGCCGGTTGATCCTCTACGTGGAGCGCGGGGGGCGAACGCTCCTGTCCTGGAGCGAGGACCCCGCCGACCTCGAACCGGCCGCCCGTGCACTGGCCGATGCCGTCAGGTCAGGAGCACTCGGCCGGATCTCCGTGCAGCGAGCCGACGGCGTCAGCGTCCACGCGGCGACACCGCTGTCCGAGGCGCTGGAGCAGGCCGGTTTCCGGCCGACTCCCCGCGGTCTGCGGATGCGCGCCTGAACCGTTCGTCCCGGGCGCCTGGCCGCGAGCGGAACAGGCAAAGGTCGGCGAGCTGGCGGCAAGCGGCAGGATTGGTGGCATGCCCGAGGGGGACACCGTCTGGCTGACCGCCAAGCGACTCAACACCGCCCTGTCCGGCCGCGCGCTGACGCGCGCCGAGCTACGGGTCCCGGCGCTGTCGACGACAGAGCTGACCGGGATGACGGTGCAGGCGGTGGTGTCACGGGGCAAGCACCTGCTGACCAGGCTGGACAGCGGCCTTACCCTGCGCTCGCACCTGAGGATGGACGGCAGCTGGCGGATCGTGCGGCCCGGCCGGCGCTGGAGCGGCGGTCCGGCCTACGCCGTCCGGGCGGTCCTTGGCAACCCGGAATGGCAGTGCGTCGGCTACCGGGTCCACGACCTCGCCGTGGTCCGCACCGATCGCGAGAATGACCTGGTGGGCCACCTCGGCCCGGATCTACTCGGGCCCGACTGGGACGCTGCAGAGGCGGTAAGGCGGCTGCTCGCCGAGCCGCAACGCGAGGTCGGCGAAGCGCTGCTCGACCAGCGCACGCTGGCCGGCATCGGCAACATGTACAAGGCCGAGTTGCTGTTCCTGCGCGGCGTGCACCCGTTCACGCCGACCGGCTCGGTCACCGACCTGCCCGGGCTCGTGGACCTCGCCCAGCGGATACTCCACCGCAACAAGGACGCCCCCGAGCAAACGACGACGGGAAGCAACCGCCGCGGCGAGAACTACTGGGTCTACCTGCGCACCGGGCAGCCGTGCCGACGCTGCGGCAGCACCGTCGTCGGTGCCGACCAGGGCGCCCCGCCGTACCAGCGGCCCGTCTCCTGGTGCCCGAACTGCCAACCGGCTCGTTGACGGGGGCTCAGCGCGGCAGGACCGGGACCTCGCGGAGTCCCCGGGCCAGACCGGAGAGGCTGTCCGCCGCCTCCTCCAGCCGGAGCACCGCGCCCGCCTCGTCACGGTGGCCATCGGCGGCCGCCGCCACCGCATCGGTCGCCGCCTGAACCACCCGGTCGTACGCCGAGACCCCCTCCTCCAGCCGCGTCCGCAACGCCGACAGCGCGGCGTCCAGCCCGGGAACGGCCTCGGCAGGTACGCCGGCGCGGGCGGACTCCAGCACCACCATCTGGTCACCGAGCCGGCGCAATGCGGCGGCTGCTGCCGAGGCCTCCTGCCAGGTGTCCCCGGCCGGCGTACTCAGCACGGTCAACAGGTCGCCCAGTGCGCTCTCCCGGGCGGCCAACCGGGTGATCGGTGCACGGGCCGCTGACAACGGGGCCGGCAGCGCAGGCGCCACCGGCAGCTGGACGGGTCGCGGTGAGCGTTCGATCCGCCACACCTGCCCGGCCGCCCCGATGGTGCTCACGGCGGCGAAAGCGGCGGCGGCAGCCCAGAACACCTCGCCGAGTTCCACACTCGGCTCGACACCGACCTGGGTGGTGACGTAGGCCAGGCCGATCGTGGCCATCGCGCGGAGGCCAAGGGCTCGTCGCGCCCGCCGTCGCTTGCGCGCAGCTCGGGCAGCTGGGTCGAAGATCCGCAGTCCGCGGGTCACCCAGCCCAGGCGATCAGGAGCGTTCGGCATCGGTGGGTGCGGGCTGTGAGGTCTGGAACGACGCTGCTGTCGGGTTCACCGGAGGGGGTGCCTTCTCCAGCGCGGGTGCGGATGATGTGCCAAGGGAATGTGGCCCGGAACTGCCCGAGCCGCCGGCCATGCTCGCCCTGATCTCGTCCATCCGGGTCCGCCCGGCGACGTCCAGGGTCGAGCGCTCCACCTCGAGCATCCTCCCCTCGACGGAGTTCTCGACGAGTTCCGCCGACCCCAGGGCGTTGGCATACCGGCGCTCGATCTTCTCCCGGACCTCCTCGAGCGACGGGGTGTTCCCGGGCGCCGCCAGGCTGCTGATCTGCCGCAGCGACGAGGAGACCTGCTCCTGCATCTTGGCCTGCTCCAGTTGGCTGAGCAGCTTCGTCCGCTCGGCGAGGCGCTGCTGCAGCATCATCGCGTTCTGCTCGACGGCCTTCTTGGCCTGTCCGGCGGCCTGCAGCGCCTGATCGTGCATGACTTTCATATCAGCCATGCCCTGCTCCGCGGCGACCAGCTGGGTGGCGAAGGACTCCGCTGCCTGCTCGTACTCCTGTGCCTTGGTCTCATCCCCGCCCGCTCGCGCCTGGTCGGCCAGCGTCAGCGCCTGCCGGGTGGAGGCCTGCAGCTTCTCCACGTCGCCGAGTTGGCGGTTCAGCTTCATCTCCAGCTGCCGTTGGTTGCCGATCACCTGCGCGGCCTGCTGCGAGAGCGCCTGATGCTGGCGCTGGGCGTCCTCGATCGCCTGCTGGATCTGGATCTTGGGGTCGGCACGTTCATCGACCTGATTGGAGAACGCCGCCATCATGTATTTCCAGAACTTGACGAATGCGTTGGCCATGGGCAGTCCTCCTCATCATGGCGCCGTCAGCGCCGGTCACCCGACCATCGTCTCAGGTCGGGCCGGAGGCTGGCGACCGCCCAGGGGTCGAACTCGTGACCCTACGCGGCGGCCGCGGACAGCACAGGGCCGGACGCACGCGTCGGGCCGGTGCCGGAAACCTCGGTCAGGTCAGCGAGTCGCAGCATGAGGCTGACCTCGTCGAGGATCTCGGCCAGTTCGATACCGAGCGCGTCGCAGATCGCCGACAGCAATTCGGAGGAGGCCTCTTTCTGACCCCGCTCGACCTCGGATAGGTAGCCGAGGCTGACCCGGGCCTGGCCCGACACCTCGCGCAACGTGCGCTCCTGGCCGAGCCGGCGCGAGCGCAGGGTTTCGCCGAGCACTTGACGCAACAGTGGCATTCCCTGCCCCCTTCCGCTCTCGTTGACCGACACGGTACCCCGGCTCGGCGACGCTCGACCCGCTAGAGCTCGGCTGTCCGCCGACGGCGTAACGCACAGAGAAACACCGCGAGGCCACCCCGGATTCCTCAGCCAACCCCCGCCGCGCGCAGCACTGTGTCGCCTCCCTCGGCGATGCTCGGGGTCTTGAGAGCAGCTCAGGGGCCGGCAGGGCTTCCACGCCGGTGCTCGGTTCCTCGGGCCAGGCGCTTGCGCCTGGCCCGGTCGCTGGTCTGCCGCAGCGTCACCGCGCGAGCCACGTAGTCCAGCCCGGTGACGACGGTCAGCACGACCGCTACGGCCATCACCGACCAGCGCACCGTCCCGAGGACGCCGCTGAGGGGGAGGATGTACAGGCCGATGGCAATGGCCTGCACGAGAGTCTTGAGCTTTCCGCCGCGGCTGGCCGGGATCACCCCGTGACGGATGACCCAGAACCGCAGCAGGGTGACGCCGACCTCCCGGCCCAGGATGACGACCGTGACCCACCAGGGCAGCTCCCCGAGCACCGACAAACCCACCAGCGCCGTACCGGTGAGTGCCTTGTCCGCGATCGGGTCGGCCAGCTTCCCGAAGTTCGTGATCAGCCCACGGCGGCGGGCGACCTCGCCGTCGAAGTGGTCGGTGACGACGGCTACCGCAAAGATCACCCAGGCGAGCACCCGGGCCCCGGTCTCCTCGCCATCGGCGTAGAGCAGCGCCACGGCGAAGACCGGGACGAGAGCCATCCGCAGCACGGTCAGGCCGTTGGCGAGGTTCACGACCTTGACCGTCTGCTGCGGGGTCCCCGCCGGGTCCGGTACGAGCGCCGTCATGACCCCGTGGCTTCTCTCATGATGCGGCAGCCATCGCCAGGGGCACGGCCACCAGGTCGACACCGTCACTCGACTCGACCCGGGCCGCGACGATGTCACCCACACAACAGCCCCGCGCGCCGCGCAGCGTCGTCGTACCGTCCACTTCAGGCGCCTGATGCGCCGCCCTGCCCTCCGCCCGGCTGTTGCCGTCGGTCGTCTCGACGAGTACGTCGATCGTGGTGCCGATCCGTTCCTCCGCGCGCTGTGCGGTCAGTTCCTCGGCCAGTGCGCTGACCCGCTCGACCCGCTGGCGGATCGTGTCGTGGTCGAGCTTGGCGTCGTAGGACGCCGCCTCCGTACCGTCCTCGTCGGAATAGCCGAACACCCCCACGGCATCCAGCCGGGCCTCGACCAGGAACCGTTCGAGTTCCTGCACGTCCTGCTCGGTCTCGCCGGGGAAGCCGACGATGACGTTCGACCGCGCCCCGGCCTGCGGAGCCAGCTCGCGGATGGACTCCAGCAGCGCGACGAACCGCTCACGCGAACCGAACCTCCGCATTCGCCGCAACAGTGGCTCGCTCGCGTGCTGAAAGGACAGATCGAAGTACGGCGCGACGCCCGGGGTCTGGGCGATCACCCGGAGCAGACCGGGACGGACCTCGGCAGGTTGCAGGTAGGCCACTCGGATCCGATCCACACCGTCGACGGCGGCGAGCTGGGGCAGCAACGTCTCCAGCAGGCGCAGATCGCCGAGATCTTTCCCGTACGACGTGGAGTTCTCACTGACCAGGACGAGTTCACGCACGCCCTGCTCGGCCAGCCAGCGCGCTTCGGCCAGCACGTCGGCGGGCCGGCGGGAGACGAACGCTCCGCGGAAGGAGGGAATGGCGCAGAAGGCACACCGGCGGTCGCAGCCACTGGCCAGCTTGAGCGGTGCCACCGGGCCACCGTCGAGGCGCCGGCGCAAGATTCTCGGCCCGGACGGCGGCGCCAGGCCCTCCGGCAGGTCGCCGTCGGGCCGGTCGGTCTCACCGTGCCCCGGCACCGGCCTCGGGGAGGTCGCCCGGTCGACCGGCGTCACCGGCAAGAGCAACCGGCGGTCGGCCGGTGTGTGCGAGGCGACCGCGCGGCCGGCCACGATGTCGTCCAGCCGGGCACCGAGGTCCGGGTAGTGGTCGAAGCCGAGGACCGCGTCCGCCTCGGGCAGGGACGCGGCCAGCTCTGCGCCATACCGCTCCGCAAGACAGCCCACTGCCACGACCTTGGCGGCGGAATCCGCGGCCGCCAGCACGGTGTCGATCGAGTCCTTCTTGGCGCTCTCGACGAATCCGCAGGTGTTGACCACGACGGCGTCGGCGGTTTCGCCTTCGGCGACCACCGTCCAGCCGTCGGCGCTCAGCCGGCCGGCCAGCTCCTCGGAGTCCACGTCATTGCGAGCGCAGCCGAGCGTGACCAGCGCGACTCTGCGGGGGGAGGGAGGTGGCACCTCCGCAGCCTAGTGCGGTTGCGGCCGGCGCCACTGTGCCTGTCCGGTGGCCACCTCCGGTGCCGAAATCTCCGGTTTGCGGGCCACCGGACGGGCAACGTCGGCGGGTCAGGAGCCGCGCAGGCTGAGCAGCACTGCGTCCAGCTCGTCGGGCTTGACGAGCACATCCCGGGCCTTGGACCCCTCCGAGGGGCCGACGACGCCCCGGCTTTCCATCAGGTCCATCAGCCGGCCGGCCTTGGCGAACCCGACCCGCAGCTTGCGCTGCAGCATCGACGTCGATCCGAACTGGGTGGTGATCACGAGTTCGGCAGCCTGGCACAGCTCCTCGAGGTCGCCGCCGATGTCCTCGTCGACCTCACGCTTCACCGCCTTGCCGGCCTCGAGCACCTCCTCGCGATACTCCGGCTCCTGCTGGTCCTTGCAGAACGCGACGATCGCCTCGATCTCGGCGTCGGAGACGAAGGCGCCCTGCACCCGCACCGGCTTGGCCGCCCCGATCGGCAGGAACAGCGCGTCACCCATTCCGATGAGCTTCTCCGCGCCGGGCTGGTCCAGGATCACCCGGCTGTCGGTGAGACTCGAGGTGGAGAACGCGAGCCGGCTCGGTACGTTGGCCTTGATGAGCCCGGTGACGACATCGACGCTGGGGCGCTGCGTCGCAAGGACGAGGTGGATGCCGGCCGCGCGTGCTTTCTGGGTGATCCTGACGATGCAGTCCTCGACATCGCGCGGCGCGACCATCATCAGATCGGCCAGTTCGTCCACGACGCACAGGATGTACGGATAGGGCAGGTACACCCGTTCGCTGCCGGGCGGCGCGGTGATCTGCCCGCCGCTCACCTTGCGATTGAAGTCGTCGATGTGGCGTACGCCGGATGCGCGCATGTCCTGGTATCGCTGCTCCATCTCCTCGACCAGCCACACCAGGGCGGTCGCTGCCTTCTTCGGGTCGGTGATGATGGGCGTGATGAGGTGCGGAATACCCTCGTACGGTGTGAGTTCGACCATCTTCGGGTCGATCAGGATCATCCGCATCTGATCGGGAGTCGCCCGGAGCAGGAGCGAGGCCAGCAGCGAGTTGATGCACACGGACTTGCCCGCGCCGGTGGCGCCGGCCACCAGCAGGTGCGGCATCTTGGCGAGGTTCGCGCAGATGTAGCCGCCCTCGATGTCCTTTCCGAGACCCACCAGCAGCGGGTGGTGGTCACTCGTGGCCACCGACGACCGCAGCACGTCGCCGAGACTCACCCGCTCGCGGTCGGTGTTCGGAACCTCGATGCCGACCGCGGACTTGCCGGGGATCGGCGCGAGGATTCGGATGTTGTCGTTGGCAACGGCATAGGCGATGTTGCGGGTGAGGTTGGTGATCTTCTCGACCTTCACCGCGGGCCCGAGTTCGACCTCGTAGCGGGTGACCGTGGGGCCGCGGGTGAATCCGGTGACCGCCGCATCCACCTCGAACTGCTCCAGCACGCTGCTGATCGCGTCGATCGTCGTGTCGTTCGCGCGACTGCGGGCACGGTGCGGCGTACCCGGCTTCAGAACGCTGGCCGGCGGCAGTCGGTAGCTGCCCTCGGGGACGCTGAGGGATAGCTGCTCCGGTTTCGCAGTCGAGGTGGTCGAGGTGGGCGAGGTCTTCGTGGTCGCGTGGGAGCCTTCCGCCGCCGGTGTGGGTTCCCCGCCCTCCTCGTCCGGTCCTGGCGTGTTCGCGCCGTCAGCGGGCTCGGGGGGCTCGGCGAGGCTGCCCTGTCGCCGGCGCGAGGGCCGGCGCAACCGCACCGCGCCCAGGCGACCCGCCGAGGCCGCGATGGGGTCGCTCGGCCCGTCGCCCGCTGACTCGACTTCGACCGGGCGCCTGAGCAGGCGTCGGAGGAGCGTGTTGATTCGCTGTGGGACCTGATGCACGGGGGTTGCGGTGACCACGAGGACACCGAAGATCGCCAGCAACACCAGCAACGCGGATCCGACGTACGTCCCCACCCCGCTTTCGAAGGGACCGGCTGCCACGGCGCCGAACACCCCCGCGGCAGCGTCGCGGCCACCCTGGGTCGTCGGTGACCCCTGTGCGATGTGCGCGACGCCGAGAACCGGGGCGACGATGCACAGCCAGCCGATGACGAGCCGGCCTCGGGGCTGCCCGTCGCCGGGATGCCGGAGCAGCCGCACCGCGGCGATGACCAGCGCCGGCGGCAAGAAGGCGACGACCGTGCCGATCGCCCAGTACGACACAGCGCGCACGGCCGTGCCAACGGGGCCCGCCCCGTCGATCCAGACGGCGACGGACACCACGAGGGCCGCGCCGATCAGAGCCAGCCCCAGACCGTCGCGCCGCTGCTGCCGGTCGATGTCGCGGGCACTGCCGGCACTGCGGCCGACCGCGCGCACTGCCGAGCCCACGCCCCGTGCGGCGAGCAGCCACAACCGGGTCACCATTCGCCAGATCAGCCGGCCGACGGCGGCGAGCGGTCCAGGACCGGACCGGGCTGCCGGTTTGCGGGCCGCTGGCTTGCGGGCGGCCGGCTTGCGGGCTGCCGGGCTGCGGGTCGACCCGGACCGGGCTGCGGTGGACCTCGGCCGCGAACTCGTTGATGCCGGCCTCCCCGGTGCGCCCGAGGATCGGCCCTGGCCTGCCGTCGACGGGCTGCGCGTGGTCACCCGGCTAACGCTAGCCGCCCACCGGTCACATGCACCTCAGCAGTCCCAGGCGTGTCCTGCCTCAGATGCCCACCGCAGAACCCTGCGGCGGGGCTGGGCGCTAGACCTCGAGCACGGTGGGCAGGATCATCGGCCGGCGCCGATACGTGTCGGCCACCCACTTGCCGGCGACCCGGCGGACCGCTTGCGCCAGCCGGTGAGAGTCCGTCACGCCGTCTTCGAGCTGGCGGCCCAGTTCCTTCTCGACCAGGGGCAGCAGTTCGTCAAAGGCGCCCGGTGCGTCGGAGAAACCGCGGGTGGAGACGTGCGGTTCCCGGACTATCGTCCGCGTGGAAGGTTCGATCACGATGGTGATGGCCAGGAAGCCCTCCTCGCCGAGGACCCGGCGGTCGCGCAAGGACTCCTCTCCGACGTCCCCGACCACGTTGCCGTCGACGTACACCAGGCCGCACTCGACCTTGCCGGTGATCCGTGCCAGCCCGTCGGTGAGGTCGACAACGACACCGTCCTCGGCCAGGATGACCCGCTCGGCCGGTACGCCGGTGAGCTCGGCCAGCCGCCCGTGCGCGCGCAGATGCCGCCATTCGCCGTGCACGGGCATGACGTTGCTGGGCCGGGTGGCGTTGAGCAGGTAGAGCAGTTCGCCCGCCGGTGCGTGCCCGGAGACGTGCACGGACGCGATCCCGCCATGGACGACGGTGGCACCCAGGCGGGCCAGCGCGTTGATCACCCGGAACACCGCCGTCTCGTTGCCGGGCACCAGGCTCGAGGCGAGGATCACCACATCACCCGGGTCGACCCGGATCTGGTGGTGGGTCCCCTTCGCCATCCTGGACAGCGCCGACATCGGCTCGCCCTGCGAGCCGGTGCTCAGGAGGACCACCTGGCCGGGCGGCATCGCCGCCGCCTCGTCCATGCCCACCATCAGTCCCGGCGGAATCCGCAACAGGCCCAGATCGCTGGCAACGCCCATGTTGCGGATCATCGACCGGCCGACGAAGGCGACCTTGCGGCGATGCCGGACAGCGACGTCGAGCACCTGCTGGACGCGGTGCACGTGGGAGGCGAAGCAGGACACGATCACCCGCCGGCCGGCTTCGCGGAAGACGCCGTCGAGCACCGGGCCGATCTCCCGCTCGGCGGTGACGAAGCCGGGAATCTCCGCGTTCGTGGAGTCCGTCAGGAGCAGGTCGATGCCCTCGGCGCCGAGCCGGGCGAAACCGCCGAGATCGGTCAGCCGGCCGTCCAGCGGCACCTGGTCCATCTTGAAGTCGCCGGTGTGCAGCACGAGTCCGGCCGGTGTCCGGATCGCGACCGCCATCGCATCGGGGATCGAGTGGTTGACCGCGAAGAACTCGCAGTCGAAGGCACCGAGCGGGACCCGCTCCTTCTCCACGACGACCTGGGTGACCGGCTTGATCCGGTGCTCACGCAGTTTCGCCTCGATCAGCGCGATGGTGAAGCGCGACCCGACAATCGGGATGTCCGCCCGCAGCCGCAGCAGGTAGGGCACGGCGCCGATGTGGTCCTCGTGCCCGTGGGTGAGGATCAGGGCGACCACGTCGCCGAGCCGGTCCTCGATGTGGTTGAAGTCCGGCAGGATCACGTCTACGCCGGGCTGGTCCTCCTCCGGGAACAGGACCCCGCAGTCGACGATGAGCAGGGCTCCGGCGTACTCGAAGACGGTCATGTTGCGGCCGATCTCCCCGAGACCGCCGAGCGCGATGATGCGCAGACCGTTGTCCGGCAACGCGGGAGGCAGGCCGAGGTCCGGCGCCGGCCCGCCCTTCACCAGGACACCCCGCCGGCGCGCAGGTCTTCCTCGAGGACCAGGATCTGCTCGTCCGTGGCGTCGACCAGGGGCGAGCGCACCGGTCCACCCGGAAGCCCGAGCAGGGTCAGCGTCGCCTTGGTGAGGATGACGCCCTGCGTCCGGAACGTGCCCGTGTAGACCGGCAGTAGGCCACTGTGGACAGCCGCGGCGTGAGCCGTGTCGCCCTTCTCGTAGGCGTCGAGCATCTCGCGCAGGCGGGTGCCGACCACGTGTCCGACGACGCTGACGACGCCCACGGCGCCGATCGAGATCATCGGCAGGTTCAGCACGTCCTCGCCGCAATAGTAGGCAAGATCGCAGCGGCCCAGTGTCCAGGACACCGCTCCCAGGTCACCCTTGGCATCCTTGACCGCGACGATTCGCGGGTGCTCGGCGAGGCGAACGAGCGTGTCGCCCTCCAGGGCTACGCCGGTGCGCGCCGGAATGTCGTAGAGCATGACCGGCAGGTCGGTAGCCTCGGCGACGGTCTGGAAATGCCGGATCAGGCCTTCCTGTGGAGGCCTGCTGTAGTACGGCGTGACCACCAGCAGGCCGTGGGCGCCGGCCTGGGCCGCCTCCCGTGCCAGCCGCACGGTGTGCGCCGTGTCGTTCGTACCGACTCCGGCGAGGATCGTGGCCCGGTCGCCCACCGCCTCCAGCACCGCGTGGAGCAGCAGCAGCTTCTCCGCGTCGGTGGTGGTCGGGGACTCCCCCGTCGTACCGGACAGGACGAGACCATCGCAGCCGCCGTTGTCGACCAGATGCGTGGCCAGCTGCTGCGCTCCGGGGACGTCCAGGGCTCCGTCCGCCGTGAACGGCGTGACCATCGCCGTGAGCACCCGGCCAAACGGCTTCAGGGACGCGGCGCTCATTTCTCAGTGCTCTGAAGAGGAGGGGCACATTCTCGGAACAGTACTGCTCGCAAACGTCAGGTGCCCCACACCGCGCCAGTCGGGGGTCCGGAGCGGGGTGGGGCGCGTGGAGTGTATAGGTAGATCATCCGCGAGCGGAATCGTCGCAGCGTCTCATTTTTAGCCCTCCGCGACGAGGGGGCTGGAGGCGACCTCAGTACCGTCTGGCAACGCGCTGATCTCGAAGTCCGCGAAGACGTTGGCGGCCACCCGCTGCAACTCGCGCAGGCAGGCGACGGCGCAGTCCCGGATCTCCACGTCGGCGTGCTCAGTGGCCCGCATCGCGATGAAGTGCCTCCAGGCCCGGTAGTTTCCGGTCACCACGATGCGCGTCTCGGTGGCGTTGGGGAGAACGGCACGGGCGGCCTGCCTGGCCTGCTTGCGGCGCAGGGTGGCGTTGTCGACATCGGCGAAGCGCTTCTCCAGTCCTTCCAGCAATCCGGTGTACGCCGCCTGCGCCGCCTGCGCCGCCGCCACGAACGTCTCGTGCAGCTCGGGGTCGGCAGCGATCACCGCCGGCTCGACCATGGCCGCGTCCCGCTCCGGGACGTAGCGCTGGGACAGCTGGCTGAAGGAGAAGTGCCGGTGGCGGATCAGCTCATGAGTGAGCGATCTCGACACGCCGGTCAGGTAGACGGTGACGCTGCCGTGCTCGAGCACCGACAGGTGGCCGACGTCGAGGATGTGGCGCAGGTAGCCGGCGTTGGTGGCGGTCGCGGGATTCGGCTTGGTCCAGGACTGATAGCAGGCGCGGCCGGCGAATTCCGCGAGCGCCTGCCCACCGTCCGCGTCGGTTTCCCAGGGAACCTCCGGAGGGGCGGTGAACTGCGTCTGGGCGATGACCTGCACCTGCAGCTGAACGATCTCGGGCACTGCGCACTCCGGAATGTGGTGGCACCCCGCCAGGGGACGGGGCGGTCCGACGACTGTACCGGCGGCCACCGACCGGCTTCCCCGGCGTCGGCGCGGTTAATGACAGCACTTTGGCATTTCTGACGCTTGACTGACGTCAGCACTGATGTCATAGTGACGTCATGGAGTTGACGTCGTACGTCGAGGCATTACGCCACGACCTGCTCGCTGCCGCGGCGGCCGGCACCGAGCAGACCCGCGAGACCGCCCGCCTGCTGGCCGCTGCGCTGGACCCGTCGGCCCGGTTGTGCCTGGTCGACGCGCTGTCGGCGCTGGCCGCCGAGGTGACCACTGCCTGGGACGGCGGATCGGTCGAGATCCGCATGCACGGCCGGGAACCCCAGGTGGTGGTCACCGCCGCTGAGTCCTTCGCGTCCCCGCCGGCGCCACCGCCACCGCCTCCCCCGCCGGGGGCCGACGGCCGGGCCGATGGCCGTGCCGACGACGATGTCGAGGACGGGACGACGTCGCGCATCACGCTCCGGCTGCCCGAGGCTCTCAAGAACAGGGCTGAGCGCGCCGCCACCACGGAGGGCCTGTCGGTCAACGCGTGGCTGGTCCGGGCGGTCGCTGCGGCTGTGCAACCGGCGGGACGCCACACCCCGCAGCAGGTCATCGGACGTCGGATGACCGGCTATGCCCGCAGCTGATCTCCGGATCCACCGCCAGCGATACCCACGCCCACGACCCGAGGAGTCACCGTGTCTGCCCGGACCTACACCTTCGCCACGCCCCACCCACTGACGCTGCGCGTCCGCAATCCCAGCGGCGACGTGCAGATCACCGCCGCCGAGACCGACGAGACGACAGTCGAGGTGATCCCCCGCAGCGGCTCCGGAAAGGACGGCGCCGAGCGCACCCGGGTCGAACTGTCCGGTGACGGGACCCGGCTCGATGTCGAGGCACCCGAGCGACGCTTCGGCTCGGGGACTCGCCTGTCCATGCTGATCCGGCTGCCGGTCGGCTCCGGCGTGGACGTTCACACTGCCTCGGCCGACGTGACCTGTCGCGGACCGCTCGGCGGGCTGGAGTCAGCCACCGCCAGCGGGGATGTCAGCGCCGACCGCGTCGACGGCGACGTGTCGAGCAACAGCGCGAGCGGTGGCCTGAGCCTCGGCACCGTCACCGGGTCGGTCGAATGCAAGACCGCATCCGGCGACGTCCGCGCGCTGCGCGTCGCCGGCACCTGCCGCGCCACCTCGGCCTCCGGTGACCTGCTCATCGATGCCTGCGGTGGAGACGTTCTCGCGCGGACGGCATCCGGTGACGTCCACCTCCGGCAGACCGAGCGCGGCAGCCTCGACATCACCACGATGTCCGGTGACGTCAAGGTCGGCGTACGCCGGGGCACGGTGGCCTGGCTCGACCTGTCCACTGTGTCCGGTCGGACCCGTTCCGACCTGGCGCACCAGGACGACGCTCCCGCCGACGGCGCGGTGCTGTCCATCAGCGTCCGCACCATGAGCGGCGACATCTCACTCACCCCCAGCACGACCGCCGCGATCTGACGCGGCGTACCAACCACGACAGAAGGAGAAGCCATGAACGCTTTCGACGGCGACATCGCCCGCGCCCACCAGCGTGACCTGCACCACGAGGCCGAGGCGGATGCACGCGCACGCCGCGTGCGCGGCGCGCGGCGCTGGCACCGACGGGCACAGCGAGCCGCCCACCGCGCGTGGCAGGCGGAATCGCAGATCCGCTGACGCCGGCGATGCGCTGCCGGCACTCCTCCCCGCAGCGGTAGGCCAGTCCGGTCCCCCGCCGCCGCAGCTGAGCCTCTGGGGGCGGCTGGCAGCGGGGATCAGCCACCTCGACATCGCACAGCGCTGCGGGTGGGCGGCGTCCTGGCAACGGCCGGGACACCGCACTACGCCGGTGAACCCCCCGCGTCGCACCTGCGGCTGACGTACGGCGCCGAGGACGAGTGACGATCCGCGCCGGCATCCGGCTGGTCGGTGAGGTGGTCGACGGCCTGCTCGACTAGAGGTCGCCGCCCTCCTCGACGAGGCGATGCACCTCGCGCTGCACCATTCCCAGCCGGGCCTCCTTGACGAGGGGGACCTCACGTCTGCGTCGCCGCACGGCGGCCAGGTCGATGTCCACGGCCAGCATCGACTCCTCGTCGTTCGGCGCCTCTCCCACGACGCCTCCCCACGGGTCCACGACATGCGAACCGCCCCAGAAGCGCAACTCCCCCTCCGCGCCAACGCGGTTCACGAAGACGACGTAGACCTGGAACATCCGCGCGTAGAAGGTCGTGATGTCCCGCCAGTACGTCGGGGAGTCGTATCGCTGCGGGAACCGGCTCTGCGCGCTACTGGTCGGCACCAGCAGGATGCGGGCACCGTCCTGGACAGCCAGGAAGGGCAGCTGCGGCTGCCAGGCGTCGTTGCACGTCAGGATCGCGCACCGGCCCTGCTCGGTGTCGAAAGCGCGCATCCGCTGACCGGGGCTGAAGTGCTTGCGTTCCTCGAAGATGTCGTACGTCGGCAGGTACAGCTTTCGATGCACGTGCAGTAGCTCGCCGCCCTGGAAGTAGGCAACGCTGTTGTACGTGTGCACGCCGGCGCCGTCCTCACAGAAGCCGAGCACCAGCCCCATCGAACCGGCCTCCTCGGCCAATCGGCGCAAGCGCGGGTCGTCGGGGCGCATCGCCAGGTCGTCCTCGACCTCCCCCACTGAGTAGCCGGACAGGCTGAGTTCCGGGAACACGAGGAGGTCCGCCCCGTCGGCGCGGGAGTCGGCGATCGCCTTGGCGGCGCGTTCGACGTTGGCGTCCAGGTCACCCAGGACGCAGTTCACCTGCGCGGCGGCGATGCGCATCTACGTCCTCC
>JACDAB010000163.1 GCA_013695665.1 Geodermatophilaceae bacterium
GTCCCGCTCCGCGACCAGTTCCGCGACCCCCGCTGTGGCGGCTCTCTCGGCTATGGTATCGCCCCCAGTCAGCACCATTGGCAGGCCCGCCCAGATATAGTCCATCAGCCGCGTACGGAAGGAGAAGCGCGTCTCGATGTGGTCCAGGTGCATACTGACGCCCAGGTCCGCTTCCAGCAGAAAGTTGTGGCGCGCCTCGTAGGGCACCCAATCACCGAAGAAGACATGGCTGTCCAGCAGCCCTAGCTCCTTTGCCAATCCCTCGGCGCGGCCCGGCATCGTCATCGCCGGCACCACGGAGGGGTCCAGGTGCTGCTTGCCCATGAAGAACAGTTTCACGTCGGGGCGATGTTTCACCACCTGCCCGACCGCCTCGATCAGCGACAGCGGGTCGAACCACTCCCACAGGCCGCCGCCCCAGATCAGCAGCTTGTCATCCGGCCCGATGCCGGGGTGGATGCCCTTGAGCGCCGGGCCGCTCTTCACCGGCGGCTCCGCTCCCATGCCGAAGGGGACCACATCGATCAGGCGACGCAGGCTCTTGTCGGCGGCATAGGTGCTGGGGTTGACGCGCCCGTTGGCGGCCAGCATGCCCAGCCAGTAGTCGCGCTGGCGCTCGCTGGCGCAGATGAAGAAATCGCCCGTGCGTAGCTGCCGGTCGAGGATCTCCTGGTACTGTTGGTTCAGCCGTAGCTGGGTTTCTAGCGGCAGGTGGCTGTGGATCTCCATGTTTTCAAGGGTGAAGGGCACATAGATATCGAGGATCAGCGGCTTGCCCAGGTTCGCCAGCGCGGGCAACTCGTGGACAAGGTAGCCAAAGGCGAGAACCACGTCGGCGCCGTTCAGCAGGTGGATGATAGAATCAGGCTCGGAGCGGTCGTAGCCGCGCACGGCGAAGCCCTCGCTGTGGATCGCCGGGTTCCCGTGCGCGGCCAGCGTCACATCGAAATGTTTGCTGAGCACGGTAGCCAGCTCCCAGTAGCGCACGGCGGGGCCGGCCATCTTCTCGCCTATCGCCTCGTGGCAGATCAAGAGTAGCTTCGTCGGCGTCGGTTCAGTGAAAAAGTCGGGGATGCCCAGGGTGCTCACCAGCGTCTCCTGTGTGTTGGCGTACTCCATGCCGGGAAAAACCGTGTCCAGTCGCGGGTCGCTAAACATCTGGAAGATCTCGCGGTCGCTGCGTACCCGCCGCGCCTGGATCGTCTGTCGCTTGGTCTGCAATTGCGGCATCTGGTCCATGATCTCTTCCATGCCCAGCAGGAAGCTGAACGCGAGCCGGGGGACGGTCTCCTCCGCGCGGCGCGCGGCGCGGTGGTTGTTGCCCAGTTTGTAGTCGTCGCGGTCGAGGCGCGCATTGAGCAGACTGCGCTTCACCGTCAGCATCAGCGCGATAGGGAGCACGCGGTCCAGCGTCGCGGCCTCGTAATTCTTGATAATCATCGCGAGCGCGTTACGCTCGTAAAGCACCCGCAATTGATGATTGGGGATCTGGCCGCTGGTGCCGTGATGACGGTGGTAGACGACGGCGCCCGGTGCGAATTGGATTCGGTAGCCCAGCGCCCACAGCCGGTAGCCCAGGTCCACATCCTCGAAGTAGGCGAAGAAGTCGGGGTCAAAGCCACCCACATCGAGGAAGATGTCGCGCTGGATGCACAGCGCCCCGCCACAGGCAAAGGGCAGGGGGACCGGCTCGTTGTAGCTGCGCGGCGTGTAGGTGGCGCCATACTCTTTTTGGAAGCCGTGGCCGGTAAAGTTGATCTTGCCGCCGACGAAATCCACGGCCCTGCCGTCCCAGTGCAAAATCTTGCCCGCGGTGCAGATCAGGCCACTCTCCGGGTCCAGCGGCGCGATGAGGTGGCGCAGCCAGTCCGGTTCGACGCGCATATCGTTGTTCAGGAAGACGACAATCTCGCCGCTCGCCTCGCGCGCGCCCAGGTTATTACCGCCGGTGAAGCCGAGGTTGTGGTCGCTGGTGACGAGCCGCACACCGGGGTGATTCAGCCTCATGTGCGCCACACTCGCGTCGGCGGAGGCGTTATCCACCATCATCAGCTCCAGCGCGCCGGGGTAGTC
>JACDAB010000184.1 GCA_013695665.1 Geodermatophilaceae bacterium
CCCGCCGCGGCGCGATGCCGACGGCGAAACCCCGGGGCACCGGTAGCCTCTCACCCGGCTTTGCCGCCGCGGTGCGCACGTCACCGAGTAGGCGGGATTTCAGCTCACGCGCTGATTGCAGATCCACGATGCCTCCGATTCCCTGGCGACAAGTAAACCTGGCGACAGGTAAACACAGAACGTCGGCGGCCGCAGGTCACCGGGAGCATCGACTTTGACCCATGCGCGGGCGTTGGGTATCGTGGTCCCTTGTGCCCGGGGGTAACCCGGGTCGTCCTGTGCGCCATGTGGTGCCGGTCCTCCCGGCGCCGCGCTTGCTGCAGTTTCAGCGGCACTCGGCGGGTGGGCCTACCGAACGATTCCTCGACCTGTGTGGTGAGGGATAGTCCGCGGGCTCGGCGACACGCCCGACCTCGTGGGTCGGACAGGACGAGTACGGCACGCAACCGAGCACAACCCGGACGGAGACAACAGGCCTTCATGCCCACGATCCAGCAGCTGGTCCGTAAGGGCCGCGAGGACAAGATCGAGAAGACCAAGACTCCCGCGCTCAAAGGGAGCCCCCAGCGACGCGGGGTGTGCACCCGTGTCTATACAACGACGCCCAAGAAGCCGAACTCAGCGCTGCGCAAGGTGGCCCGGGTCCGACTGACCAGTGGCGTCGAGGTGACCGCCTACATCCCCGGCGTGGGGCACAACCTGCAGGAGCACTCGATCGTGCTGGTTCGAGGCGGTCGGGTGAAAGACCTGCCCGGCGTGCGCTACAAGATCATCCGCGGCTCGCTCGACACCCAGGGCGTGCGCGGCCGCAAGCAGGCGCGCAGCCGGTACGGCGCGAAGAAGGAGAAGAGCTAATGCCCCGTAAGGGCCCGCCCCCGAGGCACCCCGTCGTCGTCGACCCGGTCTACGGCTCACCGTTGGTCACCAGTCTGATCAACAAGGTTCTGCTGGATGGCAAGCGTTCGCTGGCCGAGCACATCGTGTACGGCGCCCTCGAGGGCTGCCGCGAG
Organism: Geodermatophilaceae bacterium; assembly: GCA_013695665.1. Classification (GTDB taxonomy): domain Bacteria; phylum Actinomycetota; class Actinomycetes; order Mycobacteriales; family Geodermatophilaceae; genus JACCTY01. The sequence continues at coordinate 1,011 of JACDAB010000184.1, forward strand.
CGTTCCGGCAACGACCCGGTCATCACCCTTAAGCGGGCAATGGACAACGTGCGGCCCGCCATCGAGGTGAAGAGCCGCCGTGTCGGCGGGGCGACCTACCAGGTGCCGGTCGAGGTCCGGCCGGCCCGCAGTACGACGCTGGCGCTGCGCTGGCTGATCCAGTACAGCCGCGCCCGCCGCGAGAAGACGATGACCGAGCGCCTGATGAACGAGTTGCTCGACGCCAGCAACGGGCTCGGAGCGACGGTCAAGCGTCGCGAGGACACCCACAAGATGGCTGAAGCGAACAAGGCCTTCGCGCACTACCGGTGGTAGTCGCGAACAGAAGCGATACGAGGGAGAACAGAGCAGTGGCTAACGCAAGCGCCGTACTGAGCCAGGTCCGCAACATCGGGATCATGGCGCATATCGACGCGGGCAAGACCACGACCACCGAGCGGATCCTCTACTACACCGGCATCACCTACAAGATCGGTGAGGTCCACGAGGGCGCCGCGGTGATGGACTGGATGGAGCAGGAGCAGGAGCGGGGTATCACCATCACCTCGGCTGCCACGAAGTGCTTCTGGAACGACCATGAGATCAACATCATCGACACCCCCGGTCACGTGGATTTCACCGTCGAGGTGGAGCGATCCCTGCGGGTGCTCGACGGGGCCGTCGCTGTGTACGACGCGGTGGCCGGTGTCGAGCCGCAGACCGAGACCGTCTGGCGGCAGGCCGACAAGTACAACGTCCCGCGGATGTGCTTCGTCAACAAGCTGGACCGGACGGGTGCGAACTTCTTCCGGTGCGTCGACATGATGCGCGAGCGGCTCAACGCCACCCCGTTGGTGCTGCAGCTGCCCATCGGCGCAGAGGGCGACTTCACCGGCATGGTCGACCTGCTGCAGATGAAGGCGCTGATCTACCCGGTCGAGGCCGCCAAGGGCGAGATGTACAACACCGTGGACATCCCGGCCGACCTCGCCGACGAGGCAGCTCAGTGGCGGGAGATCCTGATCGAAACGCTGGCCGAGGCCGACGACGAGGTCATGGAGGCCTACCTCGTCGGCGAGGAACTGCCCTACGACCAGCTCAAGGCCGCGATCCGGCGAGCCACCCTGGCCGACAAGCTCAACCCGGTTCTGTGCGGTTCGGCGTTCAAGAACAAGGGCGTCCAGCCGATGCTCGACGCGGTGGTGGACTACCTGCCCAGCCCGCTGGACGTCGGCGCGATCGTCGGTACGGCGTTGGACGGTGTCACCGAGGTGCTCCGGCACGCCGATGAGGCCGAGCCGTTCGCCGCGCTGGCGTTCAAGATCCAGACCGACCAGCACCTGGGCAAGCTGACCTACATCCGGGTGTACTCCGGCCGGCTGTCCTCGGGTTCGCCGGTGCTCAACAGCACCAAGGACCGCAAGGAACGGGTCGGGAAGGTCTACCAGATGCACGCCAACAAGCGCGAAGAGCGCCAAGGCGTGGGCGCCGGTGAGATCGTGGCTGTTGCCGGTCTGAAGCAGACGACGACCGGTGACACGCTGTCCGACCCGAACGACGTGGTCATCCTCGAGTCGATGACCTTCCCGGCCCCGGTGATCTCGGTGGCCATCGAGCCGAAGACCAAGGGTGACCAGGAGAAGTTGGGTACGGCGATCCAGAAGCTCGCCGAGGAAGATCCGACCTTCCAGGTGCACCAGGACGACGAGACCGGCCAGACGATCATCGAAGGTATGGGCGAGTTGCACCTCGAGGTGCTCGTCGACCGGATGCGCCGGGAGTTCCGCGTCGAGGCGAACGTCGGCAAGCCGCAGGTGGCCTATCGCGAGACGATCCGCCGGCCGGTGCTGAAGCACTCCTATACGCACAAGAAGCAGACCGGTGGCTCGGGGCAGTTCGCCAAGGTGCTCATCAGCGTGGAACCGCTGGAGCGCTCCGCAGAGTCGGCGACGTACGAATTCGTCAATGAGGTGACCGGTGGACGGATCCCGAGGGAGTACATCCCCTCGGTGGACCAGGGAGCCCAGGACGCCATGCAGTACGGCGTACTGGCCGGGTATCCGCTCGTCGGGGTGAAGGTCACCTTGGTCGACGGTTCCTACCACGAGGTCGACTCCTCGGAGATGGCCTTCAAGATCGCCGGTTCGATGGCGTTCAAGGAGGCCGCGAAGAAGGCCGACCCCGCGCTGCTCGAGCCGATGATGGCCGTCGAGGTCACCACGCCCGAGGAGAACATGGGCGACGTCATCGGTGACCTGTCCAGCCGGCGCGGCACGATCCAGGCGATGGACGAGCGCAGCGGCGTCCGTGTCGTCAAGGCGCTGGTGCCACTGTCGGAGATGTTCGGCTATGTCGGCGACCTGCGCAGTAGCACGCAGGGTCGCGCGAGTTACAGCATGCAGTTCGACTCCTATGCGGAGGTCCCGCAGAGCGTCGCCAAGGAGATCATCGCGAAGGCGATGGGCGAGTGAGCATCGAGCGCCGAAGGCGCAATGGAGCCCTGCGCCGGAGGCGCCTTGAGCCCAGCGAGTCCCGGAGCCGAGCAATAGGCATCGCGAAGGCGATGGACGAATAGCCCAGCACCAGCTCAGTCCAGAACACGTCGCACGGCGTAAACCCAGAAACACAGTTACAGGAGGAATGAAGTGGCGAAGGCCAAGTTCGAGCGGACCAAGCCGCACGTCAACATCGGGACCATCGGTCACATCGACCATGGCAAGACAACGCTGACCGCTGCGATTACCAAGGTGCTGCACGACAAGTTCCCGACCCTCAATACCGCGTCGGCCTTCGATCAGATCGACAAGGCGCCCGAGGAGCGGCAGCGCGGCATCACGATCTCCATCGCGCACGTCGAGTACCAGACCGAGAGTCGGCACTACGCCCACGTCGACTGCCCGGGTCACGCCGACTACATCAAGAACATGATCACCGGCGCCGCCCAGATGGACGGCGCGATCCTGGTCGTGTCGGCGACGGACGGGCCGATGCCGCAGACCAAGGAGCACGTGCTCCTCGCCCGCCAGGTCGGCGTGCCCTACATCGTGGTCGCCCTCAACAAGGCCGACATGGTCGACGACGAGGAAATTCTCGAGCTCGTCGAGCTCGAGGTCCGCGAGTTGCTCAGTGCCTACGAGTTCCCCGGCGACGACGTGCCGATCGTGCGGCTGTCGGCGCTCAAGGCGCTCGAGGGCGACCCCGAGTGGGGCGCCAAGGTCATGGAGCTGATGGACGCCGTCGACACCTCCATTCCGGAGCCGGAGCGGGACATCCAGAAGCCGTTCCTCATGCCGGTCGAGGACGTTTTCACTATCACCGGCCGCGGCACGGTCGTTACCGGCCGGATCGAGCGCGGCATCGTCAAGGTCAACGAGACGGTGGAAATCGTCGGCATCAAGCCGAAGTCGACGAGCACGACGGTGACCGGCGTGGAGATGTTCCGCAAGCTGCTCGACCAGGGTCAGGCCGGTGACAACGCCGGGCTGCTGCTGCGTGGAGTCAAGCGAGAGGATGTCGAGCGCGGTCAGGTCGTCGTCAAGCCCGGCTCGATCACCCCGCACACCGGCTTCGACGCGCAGGTCTACATCCTGAGCAAGGACGAGGGTGGCCGGCACACGCCGTTCTTCAACAACTACCGCCCCCAGTTCTACTTCCGCACCACCGACGTGACCGGGGTGGTCACCCTCCCCGATGGCACCGAGATGGTCATGCCCGGGGACAACACCGAGATGATGGTCGAGCTGATCCAGCCGATCGCCATGGAGGAGGGTCTGCGCTTCGCCATTCGTGAGGGTGGCCGCACCGTCGGCGCGGGTCGGGTCACCAAGATCACCAAGTAAGGCGAATCGATCGCGCTGCCGGAGTCGCTGTGGCGTAGCTCCGTACGTGCGGTTGCAGTACCGAGAACGCGGCACTCAGACGCCGAGAACAGAGCACTTCCGACGGGCGAGATGGCGAGGAGACAGGAATAGATGGCGGGACAGAAGATCCGCATCAGGCTCAAGGCGTATGACCATGAGGCGATTGACGCCTCGGCGCGCAAGATCGTGGACACGGTCATGCGCACGGGCGCCCGAGTCGTGGGGCCGGTGCCGCTGCCGACGGAGAAGAATGTGTACTGCGTCATCCGTTCGCCACACAAGTACAAGGACTCGCGCGAGCACTTCGAGATGCGCACGCACAAGCGGCTGATCGACATTCTCGACCCGACCCCGAAGACGGTCGACGCGCTCATGCGCATCGACCTGCCCGCCAGCGTCGACGTGAACATCCAGTAGGGATCGCAGACTCATGCCAACAAACACCAAGGGACTGCTGGGCGAGAAGCTCGGCATGACCCAGGTATTCGACGAGAACAACCGGATCGTGCCGGTGACCGTCGTCAAGGCCGGGCCCTGTGTGGTGACCCAGGTGCGCACCCCGGAACTGGACGGCTATTCCGCCGTCCAGATCGGTTTCGGTGCCATTGATCCGCGCAAGGTGAACAAGCCCGAGACCGGGCACTTCGCCAAGGCCGGGGTCACACCGCGCCGTTTCCTGATCGAGATCCGCACCAAGGACGCCTCGTCGTACGAGGTGGGCCAGGAGCTCACGGTCGAGACCTTCGCTGCTGGTGCCGCCATCGATGTCGTCGGCACCAGCAAGGGCAAGGGCACTGCCGGCGTCATGAAGCGGCACGGATTCCACGGTCTCGGCGCCGGCCACGGTACGCAACGCAAACACCGCTCGCCCGGTTCGATCGGCGGCTGTGCGTTCCCCGGACGGGTTTTCAAGGGTATGAAGATGGCCGGCCGAATGGGCAACGTGCGTACGACTGTCCTCGGTCTGACCGTCCATCGGGTCGATGTCGAGAAGGGCCTGCTGCTGATCAAGGGCGCCGTGCCCGGCCCTACCGGTGGCGTCGTCTTCGTCCGCACCGCAGTCAAGGGAGGGGTGCCCGTATGAGCTCGCTAGACGTCCGGTCTCCCGATGGGGAAACCAGCGGGAGCATCGAGTTGCCCGATGGCGTGTTCGACGCGCCGGCAAACCTCTCCCTCATGCATCAGGTCGTCGTTGCGCAACTGGCGGCTGCCCGGGCCGGAACGCACTCCACCAAGACCCGGGGAGAAGTCAGCGGTGGCGGTGCCAAGCCGTATCGGCAGAAGGGCACCGGCCGCGCCCGCCAGGGTTCGACCCGCGCCCCGCAGTTCGAGGGTGGCGGCGGCGTACACGGGCCCAAGCCGCGCGACTACAGCCAACGGACGCCGAAGAAGATGAAGGCAGCGGCGTTGCGGTGCGCTCTTTCAGACCGTGCGCGGGACGGTCGCGTACACGTGGTTTCGTCATTCGTCACCGGTGATGCTCCCTCGACCCGGGAGGCGAGAGACGTGCTGAACACACTGCTCGCGGATCAGCCCGGTTCCCGCCGGGTGCTCGTTGTCGTGGACCGGACGGATGACATGTCCTGGAAGAGCCTGCGCAACGTCTCGTCGGTGCACCTGCTCGACACCGGTCAGCTCAACACCTACGACGTGCTCGTCAGTGACGATGTCGTGTTCACCGAGGAGGCGCTGCAGGCGTTCGTGGCAGCCCAGCTGGCACGGCGCACCCGCAAGCAGGGCGGCACCGAATCGGTCGGTGAAGTCAACCTGACCAAGGCGTCCGACGACACCGCAGGAGGTGACGAGTGATTCCCGACCCGCGTGACGTGCTGCTCGCGCCGATCATCAGCGAGAAGAGTTACGGGCTGCTGGATGAGAACAAGTACACGTTCCTCGTCCATCCCGGGGCCAACAAGACACAGATCAAGATTGCGGTCGAACAGGTCTTCAACGTCAAGGTCCTCGGCGTTAACACGATCAACCGGCAGGGTAAGCGCAAGCGCTCCCGCACCGGCTTCGGCAAGCGCAAGGACACCAAGCGTGCGATCGTCAGCGTGGCCGCCGGCGACCGCATCGAGCTCTTCGGAGGACCGGTCAGCTAATGGGCATCCGCAAGTACAAGCCGACCACCCCGGGCCGCCGCGGCTCGAGCGTGGCCGACTTCGTCGAGATCACGCGAGACACCCCGGAGAAGTCGCTGGTCCGGCCGCTGCACAGTCGGGGCGGGCGCAACGCGCACGGCCGGATCACTGCACGGCACCAGGGTGGCGGGCACAAGCGCGCCTACCGGGTCATCGACTTCCGCCGGGCCGACAAGGACGGGGTGCCGGCCACGGTCGCGCACATCGAGTACGACCCGAACCGCACCGCCCGGATCGCGCTGCTGCACTACGCCGACGGGGAGAAGCGCTACATCCTCGCCCCGACGCGGTTGCGGCAGGGTGACACCGTCGAGTGCGGCCCACGGGCCGACATCAAGCCGGGCAACAACCTGCCGCTGCGCAACATCCCGGTCGGCACCGTGCTGCACTCGATCGAGCTCCGTCCGGGTGGCGGGGCCAAGATCGCCCGCTCCGCCGGGTCCAGCGTGCAACTTGTCGCCAAGGAGGGACCTTTCGCGCAACTGCGGATGCCTTCCGGTGAGATCCGCAACGTCGACGTGCGCTGCCGGGGCTCGATCGGGGAGGTCGGCAACGCCGAGCAGTCCAACATCAACTGGGGCAAGGCCGGCCGGATGCGATGGAAGGGCAAGCGCCCGACCGTCCGCGGGGTGGCCATGAACCCGGTCGATCACCCGCACGGTGGCGGTGAGGGTAAGACCTCCGGCGGGCGGCACCCGGTCAACCCGGCCGGGAAGCCCGAGGGCCGCACCCGTCGACGTAAGCCCAGCGATGCGCTGATCGTCCGTCGTCGCCGTGCCAACAAGAAGCGCTGACGTTGAGAGACCTGAGGAGCCTGACACACGATGCAACGTAGCCTGAAGAAGGGCCCGTTCGTCGACGACCACCTGCTCAAGAAGGTGGACGTTCAGAACGGGCGCGGAACCAAGACCGTGATCAAGACGTGGTCCCGGCGCTCCACGATCATTCCGGACATGCTCGGCCACACCATCGCGGTCCACGACGGCCGCAAGCACGTGCCGGTGTTCGTCACCGAGGCGATGGTCGGCCACAAGCTCGGGGAGTTCGCGCCCACCCGCACGTTCCGCGGCCACGTTCGCGATGACCGCCGAGCCCGGCGCGTCTGAGCTCGTCACCGCGGACATGGACCAGAACGCACGACCAGCTAAGCAAGAGGAGAGCCAATGAGCGAGCGTAGCGAGCGAATCGTTGGGTGCAGCGCGCCGCGATTGCGGCTCACCGAGTGCGGCGAGGTATGCCCATGAGCACCCCGATCGAAGCTGACGCCGGGGTGGCTGTCACCGCCCGGGCGCGCGCCACCCATGTCGCGGTGACGCCGAGGAAGGCTCGGCGCGTGATCGATCTGATCCGCGACCTGCCTGCCGCCCAGGCGTTGTCGGTGCTGCACTTCGCGCCGCAGTCGGCCAGCGAGCCGATCTACAAGGTGCTGGCCAGCGCGATGGCCAACGCGGAGAACAACCTCGACCTGGACCCCGACACGCTCTTCGTGTCGCGGGCGTGGGTCGATGAAGGACCGACGGCCAAGCGCTTCCGGCCCCGCGCCCAGGGCCGCGCCTCGCGGATCAACAAGCGCACCAGTCACATCACCGTCGAGGTCGTGAGTATCGCTGCTCCCGAGCCCGAGCCGAAGAAAAGGGCCGGCGTCAGGTCCACTGCCAAAAGGAGGACCCGCTAGTGGGTCAGAAAGTCAACCCGCACGGGTTCCGTCTCGGCATCACCACCGAGTGGAAGTCCCGCTGGTTCGCCGACAAGCTCTACGCCGAATATGTCAAGGAAGACGTGGCGATCCGACGGCTCATGAGCAAGGGTATGGAGCGGGCCGGCATCTCCCGCGTCGACATCGAGCGCACCCGAGACCGGGTCCGTGTCGACATTCACACTGCCCGGCCGGGCATCGTTATCGGCCGGCGCGGTGCCGAAGCCGACCGCATCCGCGGTGAGCTGGAGAAGTTGACCGGCAAGCAGGTGCAGCTGAACATCCTCGAGGTCAAGAACCCCGAGTCTGACGCTCAGCTCGTCGCCCAGGGCGTGGCCGAGCAACTGTCCAGCCGGGTGAGCTTCCGTCGCGCGATGCGGAAGGCCATGCAGTCCGCGCTGAAGAGCCCGGGCGTCAAGGGCATCCGGGTGCAGTGCTCCGGCCGGCTCGGAGGCGCCGAGATGAGTCGCTCGGAGTTCTACCGCGAGGGCCGGGTTCCGCTGCACACGCTGCGGGCCAACATCGACTACGGCTTGTACGAAGCGCGCACCACGTTCGGCCGGATCGGTGTCAAGGTGTGGATCTACAAGGGCGACGTCGTCCAGAGCCGCGCCGACCGCGAGGCCGCCGAGGTGGCGCTGCGCCAGGCGCGGCGCGAGCGCCCGGTCCGGCCCCGGCGATCCGGTTCCAGCGGTACGACAGGCACGAGTACCGAGGCCGGTCGTGCGGCAGACGCGGCTGGGTCGGCGGATCCCGTCGAGGACGTGTCGCTCCCAGTGGCGGAGCAAGCAGGCCCCGCGTTCGACCCGGTCCAGTCTGATGGTGCCGTGACGGCTGAGCCGGTGGCTGCCGCCGCCGCCCCTGAGGTCGCCTCCGCAGCGGTGCCTGCGTCCCCCGACGCGGCCGCGACCGCCCCCGAGGCCACCGACGTGGTTGACATTGCTCCGGCTGCAGAGCCCGAGGCCCAGGCGTCTTCCTCGCCAGCGACCGAACGGACGGAGGGCTGATCCATGTTGATCCCCCGTAGGATCAAGCACCGCAAGCAGCATCACCCCAACAGGCGCGGGGCTGCCAAGGGTGGCACCGAGGTGAGTTTCGGTGAGTTCGGCATCCAGGCGCTGGAGTCGGCGTACGTCACGAACCGGCAGATCGAGTCCGCGCGTATCGCCATGACCCGCCACATCAAGCGCGGCGGGAAGGTCTGGATCAACATCTACCCCGACCGCCCGCTCACCAAGAAGCCGGCCGAGACCCGGATGGGCTCGGGCAAGGGATCACCGGAGTGGTGGATCGCCAACGTCAAGCCCGGTCGGGTGATGTTCGAGCTGGCCGGTGTCACCGAGCCGGTGGCCCGCGAGGCGATGCGGCTGGCAATCCACAAGTTGCCGATGAAGTGCAAGTTCGTATCACGCCAGGGTGGTGAGAGCTGATGGGCGCGGGAATCGCGGCCTCGGATCTGCGGGAACTCCGCGAGGACGAGATCGTCCTGCGCCTGCGCGAGGCCAAGGAAGAGTTGTTCAACCTGCGCTTCCAGGTCGCCACCGGCCAGTTGGACAACAACCGGCGGCTGCAGACCGTCCGGCGCGACATCGCCCGGATCTACACGATCATGCGCGAGCGGGAGCTCGGCCTGTCGATCGCGCCGGGCGAGTGATGGCAGGTGAGTACTGATGAGTGAGGAAACCGCAGTGAGCGAGCAGACGAGTGAGCACGGCAGGAACTTCCGCAAGACGCGGGAGGGTTACGTCGTGAGCGACAAGATGGACAAGACCGTCGTCGTGGCCGTCGAGGACCGCATCCAACACGCGCTGTACCGCAAGACGATCCGGCGTACGACGAAGCTCAAGGCGCACGACGAGCAGAATGCCGCGGGCGTCGGGGACCGGGTGCTGCTCATGGAGACCCGGCCGATGTCGGCGACCAAGCGGTGGCGCGTAGTCCAGGTCCTCGAGCGGGCCCAGTAGTTCCTTTCGATTCAGGAGACAGACAGTGATTCAGCAGGAGTCGCGACTTCGGGTCGCCGACAACACCGGAGCCAAGGAGATCTTGTGCATCCGTGTGCTCGGCGGCTCGGGCCGGCGTTACGCCGGGATCGGTGACGTCATCATCGGGACGGTCAAGGACGCTCTGCCGGGAGCCGGCGTCAAGCGCGGAGATGTCGTCCGCGCCGTCGTCGTGCGGACGGCGAAAGAACGTCGGCGTCCCGACGGCTCCTACATCCGCTTCGACGAGAACGCAGCAGTCCTGATCCGCGATGGCGGTGGCGAGCCGCGCGGAACCCGCATCTTCGGCCCGGTGGGCCGTGAGCTCCGCGACAAGCGGTTCATGCGGATCATCTCACTCGCTCCGGAGGTGTTGTAGGCGATGTCCGTGGCAGCGAAGTCCATGAAGATCAAGAAGGGCGACACCGTCCTCGTCACCAACGGCAAGGACAAGGGCGCCAAGGGAAAGGTCATCGCGGCCTACCCCGACAAGCAGCGCGTCCTCGTCGAGGGTGTGAACCGGATCAAGAAGCACACCCGGATCACCTCGACCCAGCGTGGTGCGCAGCAGGGCGGCATCGTCACGCAGGAGGCAAGCATCCACGTGAGCAACGTGATGGTGGTCGACACCGACGGCAAGCCCGCCCGGGTGGGATACCGCAAGGACGACGAGGGCCGCAACGTTCGCGTGTCGCGGCGAAACGGTAAGGATCTGTGATGACCGAGACGGCAACCTCGACCGCGGAAGTGACGATTCCCCGCCTGAAGCAGCGCTATCGCGCCGAGATCTCTGCGGCATTACGCGAGCAGTTCAGCTTCACCAACGTCATGCAGGTTCCTCGCGTCACCAAGATCGTCGTGAACATGGGGGTGGGCGAGGCCGCCCGTGACGCCAAACTCATGGACGGCGCCGTCCGCGACCTGACCGCGATCACCGGGCAGAAGCCGCAGGTGCAGAAGGCCCGCAAGTCCGTCGCGCAGTTCAAGCTGCGCGAGGGGATGCCGATCGGCGCGAAGTGCACGCTGCGCGGCGACCGGATGTGGGAGTTCCTCGACCGGCTGTTGACGCTCGCGCTGCCCCGCATCCGCGACTTTCGCGGCCTGTCGCCGCGCCAGTTTGACGGGAACGGCAACTACACGTTCGGCCTGACCGAGCAGTCCATGTTCCACGAGATCGACGTCGACCGCATCGATCGCCAGCGCGGGATGGACATCACCATCGTCACCACCGCTACCAACGACGACGAGGGGCGGGCATTGCTCCGGCAGCTCGGCTTCCCGTTCAGGGAGAACTGAGCAATGGCAAAGAAGGCGCTGGTCAACAAGGCCAACCGCAAGCCCAAATTCGCAGTACGCGGATATCGACGCTGCCAGAAGTGTGGTCGACCGCGCGCGGTCTTCCGCACCTTCGGGTTGTGCCGGATCTGCATGCGGGAGATGGCGCACGCCGGCGAATTGCCCGGCATCACGAAGAGTTCCTGGTAACACCCACCCCTTCGCCGTAGGCCCACCGGCTACCACAGCGCAGCGGAACCGCGGCGAGAAAGGCACCACACCAATGACGATCACCCCACGCACCTCCACCCGGTCCGCTTCGTTGTGCTCCGCGCACCGGCGGCACAGTGTGTGCTCCCGGATGGAGGCGCGCTCATGACGATGACCGACCCGATCGCAGACATGCTGACCCGCCTGCGTAACGCGAACTCCGCCTATCACGACGCGGTGTCCATGCCGCACTCCAAGCTCAAGGTGCACGTCGCGGAGATCTTGCAGCAGGAGGGCTACATCGGCGGCTGGGCCACCACCGACGCCCCGGAGGGGCAGGTCGGCAAGGTGCTCACGCTGGAGTTGAAGTACGGCCCGAACCGTGAGCGCAGCATTGCCGGCCTGCGCCGGGTATCCAAGCCCGGCCTGCGGGTCTATGCCAAGTCGACCGGGCTGCCCAAGGTGCTCGGCGGGCTCGGCGTGGCGATCATCTCCACGTCGACCGGCCTGCTGACCGACAAGCAGGCCAACAAGCGCAGGGTAGGTGGGGAAGTCCTCGCCTACGTCTGGTAGGGGAGCCGACGATGTCCCGAATCGGAAGACTGCCGATCCCCGTACCCGGCGGTGTCGAGGTGACCATCGAGGGTCGCGCGGTGACAGTGCAGGGCCCGCGCGGAACGCTGCGCCACACCGTGGCCGAGCCGATCGAGGTGGTCCGCGGCGACGATGGCCAGTTGCAGGTCACCCGGCCCGATGACGAGCGGGAAAGCCGATCGCTGCATGGCCTGTCCCGGACGCTGATCTCCAACATGGTGGTAGGGGTCACCGACGGCTATTCCAAAGCGTTGGAAATCGTCGGCGTGGGTTACCGTGTCCAGACCAGGGGTAGTGACCTGGAGTTCGCTTTAGGCTTCAGCCACCCCGTTCACATCCCGGCGCCGGATGGCATCACGTTCACAGTGCAGGCGCCGACGCGGTTCACCGTGTCCGGCATCGACAAGCAGCAGGTGGGCGAGATCGCCGCGAAGATCCGCAAGCTGCGCAAGCCCGACCCGTACAAGGGTAAGGGCGTGCGCTACCAAGGCGAAGTGGTTCGCCGCAAGGTCGGGAAGACAGGGAAGTAAGGCCAGTCATGCAAACGCAGGAAGGCAAGAGATGGTAAGCCCACGGGTTGCAGGCGCCGACCGCAGAGGTGCGCGCGCCAGGCGGCACTTCCGCCTGCGGAAGAAGGTCAGCGGTACGCCGCAACGACCGCGACTGGTCGTTAGTCGGTCCACCCGGCACATCCACGTGCAACTCGTGGACGACTCCGTGGGCCGCACGCTCGCCGCGGCATCCAGCATGGATGCCGACATCCGTGCCGGAGACGGTGACAAGTCCGCCGTTGCGGCCAAGGTGGGCGAGCTGATTGCCAGCCGTGCCAAGGCCGCAGGGATCACCACCGTCGTCTTCGATCGTGGCGGCAACCGCTATCAGGGTCGGATCGCCGCCCTGGCGACGGCGGCCCGCGAAGGCGGTCTCGACTTCTAGTGACACGTCTGTCAGCAATGCGCAATGAACTGAGGAGCAGCTAATGCCAGGACCGCAGCGCCGAGGGGGCACCGCGGGCGGCGGTGACCGTCGTGACCGCCAGTCCGGAGGCAGGGGTGGACAGGCCCCGGAGAAGACCGCCCACATCGAGCGGGTGGTCGCGATCAACCGGGTGGCCAAGGTCGTCAAGGGTGGCCGCCGGTTCAGCTTCACCGCGCTCGTCGTCGTCGGTGACGGCGACGGGACGGTGGGCGTGGGGTACGGCAAGGCCAAGGAGGTACCCGCGGCCATCGCCAAGGGCGTGGAGGAGGCCAAGAAGAACTTCTTCAAGGTGCCCCGCATCGCCTCGACCATCCCGCACCCCGTCCAGGGTGAGAAGGCAGCCGGCGTCGTGCTGTTGAAGCCGGCCAGCCCGGGTACCGGAGTCATCGCGGGTGGTCCGGTCCGTGCAGTCCTGGAGTGCGCCGGAATTCACGACGTGCTGTCCAAGAGCCTCGGTTCGTCCAACCCGATCAACATCGTGCACGCCACGGTCGCAGCGCTGAAGGCACTGGTCCGCCCCGAGGAGGTCGCGGCTCGCCGCGGACTGCCGCTGGAGGATGTCGCGCCGGCGGCGATGCTGCGAGCGCGGGCGGGGCAGGCAGTCTGATGTCCCGGCTCAAGGTCACCCAGATCCGCTCCACGATCGGGACGAAGAGGAACCAGCGCGAGACGCTGCGCACGTTGGGCCTCAAGGGGGTTCACGACGTCGTGGTACGCGATGACCGTCCGGAGGTGCGGGGCATGGTGAACACCGTGACCCATCTCGTCACCGTCGAGGTTCTCGACAATGTCACCGTCGACAACCTCGACAATGTCACCGTCGAGGTCGTTGACGATCTCGAGCATGCGCAGAGTGAGGTCGAATGACGATCAAGGTCCATCATCTGCGCCCGGCACCGGGCGCTCACACCCGCAAGATCCGGGTGGGACGGGGCGAGGCAGGCCGCCGCGGCAAGACCGCCGGCCGCGGCACCAAGGGCACCAAGGCCCGCTATCAGGTGCCGGCCCGCTTCGAAGGCGGCCAGACCCCGATCAACATGCGGCTGCCGAAGCTGAAGGGCTTCCGCAACCGGTTCGCCACGACGTACCAGGTGGTCAACGTGGAGCGGCTGGCGGTTCTGTTCCCCGACGGCGGCCAGATCGGGCCGGATGAGATGGTCGAGGCTGGCGCCGTCCGGGTGAACCAACTCGTCAAGGTGCTCGGGGACGGGGATCTCGGAGGCGTCGCCCTGCACGTCAGCGCGCACAAGTTCTCCGGCAGCGCCCGGGAGAAGATCACCGCAGCGGGAGGAAGCGCTACCTCTCTGTAATCCATCGCCAGCCGACGGTCTCGATTCGGCTGTTAGTCTCAGACCTCAGGGTGCCTCGCCGAACGTTGGGAGCGCGGCCCTTCGACGACGACCTCGGCGACGACGCCGGGGCATCAGCAGGAGGATCGTGTGCTCAGGGCGTTCGCATCGGCGTTCAAGACGCCAGACCTGCGCAGGAAGATTCTCTTCACCCTGGGCATCGTCGCCATCTATCGGCTCGGCTCCAACATCCCCGGGCCCGGCGTCGCCTACGGCAACCTGAACGACTGCTTGGCGGCGGCGCAGACCGGCGCCCAGGCAGACCTGTACTCCCTCGTCAACCTCTTCAGCGGCGGTGCGCTGCTGCGCCTGTCCGTCTTCGCGCTGGGCATCATGCCCTACATCACGGCCAGCATCATCGTCCAGTTGCTCGTGGTGGTCATTCCGCGCTTCGAGCAGCTGAAGAAGGAGGGGCAGTCCGGGCAGGCGAAGCTGACGCAGTACACCCGCTACCTGACCATCGGTCTTGCGATCTTGCAGTCCACCGGCATCGTGGCGTTGGCCCGAAGTGGCCAGCTCTTCCCCGGCTGCAACCTGCCGCTGATACCCGACGATTCTGTGTTCACCCAGGTCACTTTGGTCATCACAATGACCGCCGGCACCGCGGTGATCATGTGGCTGGGCGAGCTGTTGACCGAAAAGGGTGTCGGCAACGGAATGTCCGTGCTGATCTTCACCTCGATCGCGGCCCGGATGCCGGCCGAGGGCGGCAACATCCTGCAGAACCGTGGCGGGTTCGTGTTCTTCATGGTGTGCCTCCTGGCCCTGGTGATCATCACATCGGTGGTCTATGTCGAGCAGGCGCAGCGCCGGATCCCCGTGCAGTACGCCAAGCGCATGGTCGGCCGCAGGATGTACGGCGGGACATCGACGTACCTGCCGTTGAAGGTTAACCAGGCCGGTGTCATCCCGGTGATCTTCGCCAGCTCGCTGCTCTACCTCCCGCAGTTGATCCTGCAGCTGCAGGGTGACCAGACCGGCGCGATCTCGCAGTTCATCACGAACAACGTCATGAACCAGTCCAGCCCTGTGCACATCGGGATCTACTTCTCGCTAATCGTCTTCTTCACCTACTTCTATGTCTCCATCACGTTCAACCCCGAAGACCGCGCCGACGACATGAAGAAGTACGGCGGCTTCATCCCGGGCATCCGGCCGGGTCGGCCGACCGCGGAATACCTGCAGTACGTGCTCTCGCGGATCACCCTGCCCGGCTCGCTGTATCTGGGCACGGTGGCCGTGCTGCCGAACCTGCTGCTCTCGGTGACCGCCGACGGCACCACCGCCGCGCAGAACTTCCCCTTCGGTGGCGTCGCCGTGTTGATCATGGTCGGCGTCGGCCTGGAGACGGTGAAACAGATTGAGAGCCAACTTCAGCAGCGCAACTACGAAGGGTTCCTGCGCTAGTGAAACTTCGGCTGGTGCTGGTCGGGCCGCCGGGCGCAGGTAAGGGGACGCAGGCCCAGTTCCTGTCCGCGCAGTTCGACATCGTGCAGATCTCCACGGGTGACATCTTTCGGGCGAATGTCGGCAATGGCACCGGCCTCGGGCTCGAGGCAAAGAACTTCATGGATGCCGGGGAGCTCGTTCCGGACAGCGTCACCATCGCCATGGTCAGGGACCGGCTGTCCGAGGACGACGTACGACATGGGTTCCTGCTGGATGGCTTCCCCCGCAACGTCTCGCAGGCCGCCGCTCTGGACGCGCTGTTGGTCGAACTGGGCAGTGGTCTCGACGCCGTGCTGGAGATGCAGGTCGACAACGACGAGATCGTCCGGCGGCTGGCGGGGAGGCGAACCTGCCACGGTTGCGGCCAGATCTGGCATGTCGACTACGACCCCACGAAGGTCGAGGGGGTCTGCGACTCGTGCGGCGGCACGACGTACCAGCGCGAGGACGACGAGCCGGAAACGATCCGGCGTCGGCTGGAGGTGTACGACGAGCAGACCGCGCCGCTGGTCTCTTACTACGCCGAGCGCGGACTGCTGGTGGCTCTTCCGGCCACCGGGTCCGTCGAGGACGTGACCGAGCGGGCCATCGAAGCGCTCAAGCGCGCCACCGGCTGAGGGATCACGATCGGATTGTGTGGACGGCGTTGCTGCGGAGAACAGTGATCCAGATCAAGACCGTTGATGAGATCGCGCTGATGCGCGAGGCCGGTCTGGTCGTCGCGGGTGCGTTGCGTGCGGTGAGCGCCGCCGTCGAGGTCGGGGTGAGCACGAAGGCCCTCGACGACATCGCCGAGGGCTACATCCGCAGCCGGGGAGCGGCGCCCTCCTTCCTCGGCTACCACGGATTCCCGGCCAGCATCTGCGCCTCGGTCAACGAGGAGGTCGTGCACGGCATCCCGTCGTCGTCGCGGCGGCTGCGTGAGGGTGACGTGATCTCGATCGACTGCGGTGCGATCGTTGACGGCTTCCACGGCGATGCCGCCGTCACCGTGCCGGTGGGTGAGGTTGCCCCCGAGGCGCTGGAGTTGATCCGGGTCACCGAGGAGTCCCTCTGGGCAGGGTTTGCCGCGGCCGGAATAGGCGGCCGCCTCGGAGATATCAGCCACGCGATCGAGGCGTCGCTGCGCGGGCAGGCCGCCGAGTACGGCATCGTGCGAAGCTACGGCGGTCACGGCATCGGTACCGAGATGCACCAGGAGCCGCACGTCCTCAACTACGGCCGCGCCGGTCGGGGGCCGAAGCTGGTCCGCGGGCTGGCGCTGGCGATCGAGCCGATGGTCACTCTCGGCAAGCCCGACACCGTCGAGCTCGACGACGACTGGACGGTGGTTACTGCCGACGGTTCCTACGCCGCGCACTTCGAGCACACCTTCACCTTGACCGATGACGGCCCGTGGGTGCTCACCGCGCAGGACGGGGGCGCCGCCAAACTCGCCGAGCTCGGCGTGTCGGTTCCGGCGAGGGGGTGACGGGTATGCCCGAGCCGCAGGAACCCTCCGGCCTGGACATCCGGATCGGCCATGCGGAGCGTGAGGTCGCGGTCAACCGGCTGCAGACCGCGTTCACCGAGGGTCGGCTGGACGTCACCGAGTTCGACGAGCGCGTCGGGGCTGTGTACGTCACTCGGACGGCCGGTGAACTCGCCCAGCTGACTGCTGATCTTCCCGTGTATCGACCTGCGGCGGGCCGCGACGAGCCCGCGGTGCCCCCCCGGGTGGCTCCGAAGGCGGCTCAGCCGCCGGTCGGGAGCACCCATGACAACGCCGGCCGGGCTGACCTGGGCTTGGCGCCTGTGGGCCACAGCCGTGTCGATCAACCTGGTGGTCTGGCTCATCGTCATCCTCTCCAGTGGGGAGTTCGTCGATTTCTGGCCGATCTGGGTGGCCGGCCCGTGGGGGGCGGTCCTTCTCGTCGCGACGGTCTTCCGCAACCTCGACCGCCCCTCGCAGCCCTGACCATGGGATGTGGCCGGTCAGGACCGGCCCGACCCCATGATCACGACCGCAGGGTGCGGGACGGGTTGGCCATTAGAGGCTGATCGCCGTACACTCGGACGTCGGCGCATGCGCCGTCTTCCGTTGTGCTGTGGCCGCACGTGCGAAGACGCCCTCTGCTCGTCGCCGGAAGTGTCTGATCGGTTGTCTCCCCGCACGCCCTGCGTGCGGTGTTCAGGAATGTGGAGGATATGGCGAAGAAGGACGGGGCCATCGAGGTCGAGGGCCGAGTCGTCGAGCCGCTGCCGAACGCGATGTTTCGCGTCGAGCTGCAGAACGGGCACAAGGTGCTCGCGCACATCAGCGGCAAGATGCGCCAGCACTACATCCGCATCCTGCCCGAGGATCGGGTCGTGGTGGAACTCTCGCCGTACGACCTGACCCGCGGTCGCATCGTCTACCGGTACAAGTAAGGAGCGGGCGGCTCGTGAAGGTCCAACCCAGCGTGAAGAAGATCTGCGAGAAGTGCAAGGTGATCCGTCGGCACGGGCGGGTCATGGTGATCTGCGACAACCTGCGGCACAAGCAGCGGCAGGGCTAGACCCGCTCGTCCAGTACCTCAGCATCGCGTCCCAATGCATGCACCCCCGGCCGGAGGCCGGGGCCGGCCAGGCACTCAACGCCGAGCCGGACGGGACGCGACAGACCTCCGCGTAGCACCGAGGAGAACCGGGCACATGGCACGTCTGGCCGGTGTAGACCTTCCCCGCGACAAGCGGATGGAGGTCGCGCTCACGTACATCTTCGGGATCGGGTTGACTCGATCCCAGCAGGCTCTGGCAGCAACGGGCGTCAGCCCCGACCTGCGCAGCCGCGACCTCAGCGACGAGGACCTCGTCCGGTTGCGGGACTACATCCAGGAGAATTACCAGGTCGAGGGTGACCTGCGCCGGGAGGTGCAGTCAGACATCCGCCGCAAGGTCGAGATCGGCTGCTACCAGGGGATCCGGCATCGTCGCGGGCTGCCCGTACACGGGCAGCGCACCAAGACCAACGCGCGCACCCGCAAGGGTCCCAAGAAGACGATGGCCGGCCGCAAGAAGGTCGGCAAGAAATAGCCCGAGTCGCTCCGCGACTCTCGCCGCGGGTCTTGATCCGTTCTGTTTTATAACTGTTTAGGAGAGATGGTTGCCTCCCAAGGCTCGTACTGGTGCGAAGAAGGTGCGTCGCAAGGAGAAGAAGAACATCGCCCACGGCGTTGCGCACATCAAGAGCACCTTCAACAACACGATCGTGTCGATCACCGACCCCATGGGCAACGTGATCTCCTGGGCCTCCGCCGGGCACGTCGGCTTCAAGGGTTCGCGAAAGTCCACGCCCTTCGCCGCGCAGATGGCCGCGGAATCCTGTGCACGCAAGGCGCAGGAGCACGGCATGCGCAAGGTCGACGTCATGGTCAAGGGCCCCGGCTCCGGGCGGGAGACCGCGATCCGGTCGCTGCAGGCGACCGGCCTGGAGGTCGGCTCGATCCAGGACGTCACCCCGCAGGCCCACAACGGCTGCCGACCCAAGAAGCGTCGCCGGGTCTAACCCGCCGCACCGAAGGAGAACTGAGACACGATGGCCCGTTACACCGGAGCCGACTGCCGCCGTTGCCGGCGGGAGAAGATGAAGCTGTTCCTCAAGGGCAGCAAGTGCGAAGGTCCGAAGTGCCCCATCGAGATCCGGCCCTACCCGCCGGGCGAGCACGGCCGCGGCCGCAGCAAGGACTCCGAGTACCTCCTGCAGCTGCGTGAGAAGCAGAAGGCCAAGCGGGTGTACGGCGTACTGGAGAAGCAGTTCCGCGGGTACTACACCGAGGCCAACCGCCAGCAGGGCAAGACCGGCGACGTGCTGCTGCAGATCCTCGAATCTCGACTGGACAACGTGATCTACCGGGCCGGTTTCGCCAAGTCGCGCGACATGGCCCGCCAGGTCGTCCGGCACGGGCACGTCATCGTGAACGGCCGCAAGGTGGACATCCCTTCCTTCCGCGTCACGGACAACGACATCATCTCGATCAGGGAGAAGTCCCTGGAGATGACGCCGTTCGTCATCGCCCGGGCCGAAGCCGGCTCACGGCCGGTGCCCGCGTGGATCGAGGTCCTCTCCTCGCAGATGCGCATCCTGGTCCACTCGCTGCCGGCGCGGGCGGTCATTGACACCCCCGTCCAGGAACAGCTGATAGTCGAGCTCTATTCGAAGTAAGGCCGGGGAACAGAACCGCTGCGAGGTCACCCTGAGCTAGGGCGGCGACTTTCAACGGACCCTGGACGCCAGCGCTACCCCGTCGGCCGCATACAGAGGCAGCGGACGGATCGCACCAAACCAGGCGTCAAATAGCGGTCGCCTGAAACAGAGAGGAACCACCCGTGCTGATTTCTCAGCGCCCCACCCTCACCGAGGAGCCGGTCAACGACCTGCGGTCCCGGTTCGTCATCGAGCCGCTGGAGCCGGGGTTCGGCTACACGCTCGGAAACTCACTGCGCCGCAGCCTGCTGTCCTCGATCCCCGGTGCCGCCGTGACGAGCATTCGCATCGACGGCGTACTGCATGAATTCACCACCGTCCCGGGCGTGACCGAGGACGTCACCGAGCTGATCCTGAACCTCAAGGGTCTGGTCGTGAGTTCGGACTCCGATGAGCCCGTCACCATGTACCTGCGCAAGCAAGGGCCCGGGGAGGTCACGGCAGCCGACATCGCGCCGCCTGCCGGCGTCGAGGTCCACAACCCCGAGTTGCACCTGGCCACGATCAACAAGAAGGGCCGGCTCGAGGTCGAACTGACCGTCGAGCGGGGCCGCGGTTATGTCCCGGCGCCGCAGAACAAGCAGACCGGTCAGGAGATCGGCCGGATCCCGGTCGACTCGGTGTACTCACCAGTGTTGAAGGTGACGTACAACGTCGAGGCGACACGCGTCGAGCAGCGCACCGACTTCGACCGGCTCATCGTCGATGTCGAGACCAAGCAGTCGATCACCCCGCGGGATGCGATCGCCAGTTCCGGCAAGACCCTCGTCGAGCTGTTCGGCCTGTTCCGTGAGCTGAACCTCGAGGCCGAAGGCATCGAGGTCGGCCCGTCGCCGGCCGAGGCCGCCGACATCGCGAACTTCGCGATGCCGATCGAGGAGATGGACCTCACGGTCCGGTCGTACAACTGCCTCAAGCGCGAGGGCATCCACACCGTGGGCGAGTTGGTCAGCCGCAGTGAGGCCGACCTGCTCGACATCCGCAACTTCGGCGCCAAGTCGATCGACGAGGTGAAGGTCAAGCTGAACCAGATGGGCCTTGCGCTGAAGGACTCACCGCCCGGGTTCGACCCGTCTGCCATCGTCGACACGTACGGAACCGACGACTACGACGACAACAACATGGACTACGCCGAGACCGAGCAGCTCTAACCCGGCTCCCGGCCCACCACAAGGAGAACCTGGCATGCCCACGCCTACGAAGGGCCCGCGTCTCGGCGGTAGCCCGGCGCACCAGCGGCTGATATTGGCCAACCTGGCGACGTCGCTGTTCGAGCACGGCCGAATCACCACGACCGAGGCCAAGGCGAAGCGACTTCGCCCGCTGGCCGAGCGGTTGGTGACCTTTGCCAAGCGCGGGGATCTGCATGCCCGCCGGCAGGTAATGACGACGATCCGCGACAAGGACGTCATCCACCATCTCTTCGCAGAGATCGGGCCACGGTTCGCCGAGCGCCCGGGCGGCTACACCCGGATCGTGAAGATCGGCCCCCGCAAGGGCGACAACGCACCGATGGCGGTCATCGAACTCGTCGAGGCCCTGTCCGTCGCGCAGGAGGCGGTCGGCGAGGCCGAACGCGCCCGGGGCAGCCGCTTCGCTGCCGACCGTCGTACGGCGGAAACCTCGGCGGGATCGGCCGCCAACGCCGATGAGGCCGATGAGACGGCTGCGGCGGATCCGGTCGAGGTCGCCCTCGACGAAGAGTCGATCGAGCCGGACTCGTACGGCGAGGGCAGCCACCTCGCGCTCGAGGACGGCAGCATGCCCGAGGGATACCCGATCAAGGGCAACGAGAGCTCGAAGCTGTACCACGTGCCGGACAGCCCGTTCTATGACCGCACGGACGCCGAGGTGTGGTTCGTCGACACCGAGGCTGCCGAGGCGGCCGGGTTCGCGCTGCCCCCGAGCCAACAAGACGACGATTCTGACGGAGAAGAGCCAACGGCCTGACCGCAGTCGCACGCGTGGACGAGCCCGCCGACTCCCTATCCGGGGTTGGCGGGCTCGTTCGTCTGCGGGCGGATCTGGCCTACGACGGCACCGGTTTCGCCGGCTGGGCAGCGCAACCCGGCCAGCGCACGGTGCAGGGCGCCGTTGAGGCGGCGCTGTCGACGGTGCTGCGCATCCCGGTACACCTCACGGTGGCCGGACGCACCGACGCCGGGGTACACGCCTCCGGCCAGGTCGCGCATTGCGACGTACCGGCGCAGGTGTGGGCTGGACACGCACGACGACTGCTGCGGCGGCTGGCCGGCATACTGCCGCCGGACGTGCGTGTTCTGGCGGTCGGTGTGGCTCCGCCCGGGTTCGACGCCCGGTTCGCGGCCCTCTCCCGGCGTTACGTGTACCGCCTGAGCGATGCCCCGTGGGGGGTGTCGCCGCTGCAGCGGCTGGACACCGTCGCCTGGCCGCGGCCGGTGGACGTCGCCGCCGCGCAGCAGGCCGGCGCCGGACTGCGGGGGCTGCATGACTTCGCCGCGTTCTGCAAACACCGCCCGAACGCCACGACCACGCGCACCCTGCAGGTCCTGGACTGGCACCGCGACCCCGACGGCCTCGTGGAGGCGACCGTCCAGGCCGATGCCTTCTGCCACCACATGGTCAGGGGACTCATCGGTTGCCTGCTCAGCGTGGGTGAAGGCCGGCGACCCCTGGATTGGCCGGTGTCGCTGCTCGGTGCGGCTGAGCGCTCCGGCGCGATCCCGGTGGCACCGGCGCACGGGTTGACCCTCGTCGAGGTGTCCTATCCGGACAGCCTGGGGCTCGCCGCCCGGGCGGAGCAGACCCGAGCCCGACGGAGCTGACCCGGCTAGCCTTCGTCGAGCGCGAGGGCGGTGATCTGGGCGGCTGCCTCGTCGCGGTCCGCGCCCCGGCCAACCGCCAGTCCCAGCAGGTACGTCGTCAGCGGGGCGGCCGGGCGAGCGACACCGTGCGCGGAATCGCGGGCCAGATCGAGGATCAGGTCGATCTCGTCCTGATCGAGGCCTTCGGGTAGGCCGAGTTCGGCGACGACCCGGTCGGTCCACTCCTGCAGTTCGCTCACAGCCACTCCCTCGCCCGGCACAGTTCCTCTGCACTGTCACAGTCCCACCACGGAGGCGGCGTACCCGCCGGAACCTCCCATGTCACCCGCGCCACGTCCAGCGACGCAACCAGGTTACGCAGGGAGGCTCCCTCGACGCTCGGCAGTGCGGCCACCGCGTTGTGCAACGCGGCGACCCGCCACGCCCCGATCAGCAACTGAGGGCGGCCACCGTCGTCGAGGAGGACCGCACCGTCGGCCACGGCCGCCAGCAGGGTGCTGATCACCCTTGCCCGAAGGAACGGCAGATCGGCTGCAAGCAGCGTGATCAACTCGACATCAGGGGCGAGCTCGGCCAACCCGGCCGCGAGCGCGGCGACGGGACCACCGCCGGGAGGGCGCTCGCGGGTGAGCCGGACACCCGGTGGAACCTCCATCACCGGCCCCACGACGATCCGCGGCTCCGCGTCCGGCACCGCCCCGAGAACGAGATCGAGCAGCCGCCGCCCGCCCACCCGCAACTCGGGCTTCGGCTGCCCGCCCAGCCGCCGGGCGGCACCGCCGGCCAGGATGACAGCGGCGTACGGCGGGGTCACGTCCGCGCCTCTACGGCGGGACGTACCCTCGACGCGCACGGCAAGTCAGGGTAGTCCAGGCCGCGTAACCTGTTGATATGGGCAGGGTCACCAGCCGGCGCTCGATCGTGAGCATCGAAGGCGAGACGGTACGGCGGCGCTGGGACACCGTCGCGGCGGAGGAACCGCTGGAGATCCGGCTGGGCGGCACGCCGCTGTCGGTCACCATGCGGACCCCCGGTGACGACTTCGATCTCGTGCACGGATTCCTCGCCACCGAAGGTGTCGTAGCCGATGTGGACGCCGTGCGGACGATGCGCTACTGCGCGGGCAAGGACGAGGAAGGCAAACAGACTTACAACGTAATTGACGTCACCCTCGCCGACGGCGTCGCCACGCCGGAGCTCTCGCTGCAGCGCAACTTCTACACCACGAGTTCGTGCGGAGTGTGCGGCAAGGCGAGCATCGACGCGATCCGCACCCTGTCGGCGTACGACGTGGCGGCTGACCCGACGACAGTATCGAGCACTGTCCTCAGTGGACTGCCAGCAGCCCTGCGCGCGCAGCAACCGGTGTTCGACAGCACCGGGGGACTGCACGCGGCCGGGTTGTTCACGCCTACCGGTCGGCTGCTCTGCCTGCGCGAGGACGTAGGTCGACACAATGCGGTCGACAAGGCGATCGGATGGGCGCTGCGCGAGGACAAGCTGCCCCTGACCAGTTGCGTACTGATGGTTTCCGGGCGGGCCTCGTTCGAACTCACCCAGAAGGCAGTGATGGCGGGGATCCCGATCCTGGCTGCGGTGTCAGCGCCCAGTTCGCTCGCCATCGACCTGGCCGCGGAATCAGGCCTGACGCTGGTGGGCTTTCTGCGCGGTCGGCGAATGAACGTGTACGCCGGGGCGCAGCGAGTCACTACCGCCTGAGTGCCCAGCGAGTGCCGCCCGGACGCCCGGACACCCGGAATTGTGGGGTTGGACACCCTTCGCGCCGGACGGATACGTGGCTAGCCCCGCAATAGCGCCCCCCACCGGCGCCGAACTGTGTCTGGCGGCCGTGCAAGTCCCGAGGTGACGCTGTTACGTGTGGTCGCCGCCGCGCAACTGTGAGATCAGATGCGGCAGCAACGGGCCCAGTACGGCCAGACCGTCTCTCACGCCGCCGGTCGATCCGGGCAGGTTCACGATCAGGGTGCGTCCCACCAACCCGGCGATCCCCCGCGAGAGCACGGCAGTCGGCACCGTGGGGGCGCCGTACGCGCGGATCGCCTCGGCCAGGCCGGGGGCGTCCCGCTCGATGACATCCCTGGTCGCCTCGGGGGTGATGTCGGTCGGGCTGCAGCCGGTGCCGCCGGTCGTCACGATGAGGTCCACTCCGGCGCCGGCCGCGTCCCGGAGTGCGGCGCCGAGCAGTGCCCGGTCATCCGGCAGCACCACCGGCTCGGCCACGGCCAGGCCGAGCTCGCGCAGCCCGGCGGCCAGCGTCTGTCCGGACCGGTCGGCGTACGCCCCGGCAGCCGCCCGGTTCGACGCGGTCACCACGACCGCGCACGCGTCCTGGGGGACAGTCATCGGTCGCGCTCCCACTGGCCGGCCTTACCGCCTGTCTTGGACAGCACCCGCACGTCGGTGATGACCGCCGCCGGGTCGACCGCCTTGACCATGTCGATCACCGTCAGGCCGGCGCAGGCGACCGCGGTCAGCGCCTCCATCTCAACGCCGGTGCGGTCTGCGGTACGCGCAACAACCGTGATCTCCACCGCATCGTCGACGACAGTCAGGTCTACGGTCACCCCGTGCAGCGCGATCGGGTGGCACAGCGGGATCAGATCCGGTGTCCGCTTCGCCCCCTGAATGCCGGCGATGCGTGCCACCGCCAGTACGTCACCCTTGGGCATCCCCTTGCCGCGCAACAGATCCACGACGGTGGCCGAGACAAGCACCCTCCCCGCCGCGGTCGCCGTCCTGGTCGTGACCTCCTTGGTGCTGACGTCGACCATCCGGGCGGCACCTGCACTGTCCACATGCGACAGTCGTGGATCGGTCATCGCAGTGTCCACACCTGGACCTCGGCGCCGGCGGCCAGCTCGGTCACATCCTCGGGAAGGACGACGAGGCAGTCTGACATCGCCAGGCTGGCCAGCAGGTGGGAGGGCGGACCGCCGACGAGGTGCACCATGCCGTCGACGTACCGCCCGCGCTGGAACTGTCTCTTGCCAGCGGGGGACCGCAACGGCTCGGCCAGCTTCGCGTGGATGACCGGCCGGGTCAGCGACCGGTGTCCCAGGGCCTTGCGAATCAGGGGGCGGACGAAGGCCTCGAAGGACACGAAGGCGCTCACCGGGTTCCCGGGCAGGGTGATCACCGGCACCGATCCGGCGTACCCGAAGCCCTGTGGCATCCCCGGCTGCATCGCCACCTTCTCGAAGGTGACCCCGGCGCCGGTCAAGGCGTCCTTGACGACCTCGTAGGCGCCGGCGCTCACCCCGCCGCTGGTCAGGAGCAGGTCGGCATCCACGGTCGCGGTTGCGATCGCGGCACGGAACTCCTCGACGTCGTCGGTGACGAAGCGCACCCGCCGCGCCAGCGCTCCGGCCGCCTGCGCCGCCGCGGCGAGCATGACGCCGTTGGACTCGTAGATCTGACCTGGCTGCAGGGGCTCACCCGGATCGACCAGCTCGCTGCCGGTGGACAGCACCACCACGCGCGGGCGGCGATGAACCGGCAGGACCGCCCGTCCGATTGCGGCGGCAAGCCCGATCTGCTGCGCGTCGAGGACGGTGCCGGCGGACAGCGCGATTGCCCCGGCTGCGATGTCCTCGCCGGTCCAGCGGATGTGCGCGTGCAGCGCCGGGGTGATGTCGATGCGAACGACGTCCGTGCCCCCGTCGGTGCGTTCGACCGCCACGATGGCATCGGCGCCGGGAGGGATCGGCGCTCCGGTCATGATGCGGTGCGCTGTACCTGCCTTCAGCTCGGTGACATCGGTGCGCCCCGCGGGGATGTCATCGGCCACCGGTAGCACGACCGGCGGTCGGGTCACGTCCTGGCGTCGTACGGCGTACCCGTCCATCGCGGAGTTGTCGAACGGTGGCAGCGCGACATCGCTGCGGACGTCTTCGGCGAGCACCAGGCTCAACGCGTCGGCCAGGCGAATGTCCGTCCGGGGACCGACCGGCAACAGTGCCAGCACGTCCTCGCTGTGCTGCTCAACCGTCTTCACCCCCCCAGTCTCCACGGCGCCGCGCAACCGTGAAAGCGCGGTCGGTAACTGAGCAGACGAAACCGGGCGGACACGGCACACTGAGCGGCCGTGGGGCACCTCGAGGTCGGGCATCTGTCGCTCGTGCTCCCGGACGGTCGCACGCTGCTGGATGACGTGACGTTCCGGGTCGGTGACGGACAGAAGGTTGCGCTGGTCGGCGCGAACGGGTCGGGGAAGACCACACTGTTGCGGATGATCGCCGGCGACCTGACGCCGTCGGCCGGGACCGTGGGACGCTCCGGCGGATTGGGCGTCATGCGCCAGTTCATCGGCTCGCTGCGCGATGACACGACGGTGCGCGACCTGCTCGTGTCCCTCGCCCCGCCAGCGGTCCGTGCGGCCGCCGAGCGCTTGGACGCAGCCGAGATCGCGATGATGGAGACCGATGACGAGCGCACCCAGATGCGGTACGCCGGAGCGTTGGCCTCCTGGGGCGACGCCGGGGGTTACGACTCGGAGGTTCTCTGGGACACCGTGACCGTCGCTGCGCTCGGCGTAGCGCTGGATCGGGCGCAGTACCGGATGATCCGCACGCTGTCCGGAGGTGAGCAGAAACGGCTCGCCCTGGAGGCCCTGCTGCGTGGGCCGGACGAGGTGCTCCTGCTCGACGAGCCGGACAACTTCCTCGACGTGCCGGGCAAGACCTGGCTGGAGGAGCAGTTGCGCGCGAGCGCGAAGACGGTGCTGTTCGTCAGCCACGACCGCGAGCTGCTGTCCCGCACTGCGACCCGGATCGTGACGGTCGAGGCGCGGACCACCTGGATGCTTGGCGGGGGTTTCGCCGGCTACCACGAGGCCCGGCAGAAGCGGCTCGAACGCCTCGACGAGTTGCACCGGCGCTGGGAGGAGGAACGTCAGCGGCTCAAGGACCTGCTCCGCACGCTGCAACAGCAGGCAAAGATCAGCCCGGACATGGCCAGTCGCTACCACGCCATGCAGACCAGGTTCGCCAAGTTCGAGCAGGCCGGCCCGCCACCGGATCGACCGGTCGAGCAGAAGGTGGCGATGCGCCTACGCGGAGGTCGCACCGGCGTCCGGGCCATCACCTGCCGGCAACTGGAACTGACCGGGCTGATGCGGCCATTCGACCTGGAGATCTTCTATGGCGAGCGGGTGGCCGTCCTCGGCTCCAACGGATCGGGCAAGAGCCACTTCCTGCGCCTGCTCGCCGGCCAGCCGGTCACCCATACGGGGACCGCGCGGCTCGGCGCCCGGGTCAGGCCGGGGTGGTTCGCCCAGACCCACGAGCAACCGGCCTTGCTCGACCGCACACTCGCCGACGTCCTCTGGCACGGTGAGGGCGCCCGCGGGGGGATGGACCGGGGGCGTGCCATGGCGGCCCTGCGCCGGTACGAGCTGAACGATCAGGCTGACCAGAGCTTCGCAACGCTGTCCGGCGGACAGCAGGCCCGCTTGCAGATCCTGCTGCTCGAACTGGACGGCGCCACACTCCTGCTGCTCGACGAGCCGACCGACAACCTCGACCTGGCCAGCGCCGAGGCGCTGGAAGCAGGTCTGGAGGCCTACGACGGGACTGTTCTCGCCGTGACCCATGACCGGTGGTTCGCGCGGGGCTTCGACCGGTACCTGGTGTTCGGCGCCGGCGGCGAGGTTTATGAGGCTGCCGAGCCGGTTTGGACCGAAGGCCGGGTCGCCAGGCCGCGGTGAGACTGCGCGCCGATCGCTCGGTGACACTGTGTTACCCGATTGTTTGCCACTTTCCCTCCTCAATCCGTGATCGGGGCACTACATTCCAGGCACAGCCAACGTTCGGGGAGCCATAGTCAGTGCGTCCAGACCCACGGGAGCTACGCCGCGTTCAGTGGCTGCCGTCGTTGCGGGCACGCTTGTGCCTCGGCATGCCCACCGGACCGTTGTCCGAGGGGTCCCGCAGGGTGTTCCAGAGCGCGAACGCACACCGGCGTCTCGGCGGCGGTGTCCTGGCCGGCCTCGCGATGTCCTCGCTCATCGCCGGCTCCTCAGTCAGCGGCGCAGCGGCAGCGCCGGATCGGGCGTTGGCCAGCCAGAGGCTCGGGACTGATCCCCTCGTCGGGGTCGGCGCGCAGCCCAGCCTGCTCGGCTACCCGTGGGCGATGGTCCCCGACAATGCGGGCAAGGACAACGGCGCGCTGCCAGGGGTGACCACGACGTCGTCGACGACGAGGACGACGGTCCCCGTCTCCGAGATCAGCGACCTCGGTATCCCCGACGTGGCGCTGGAGGCCTACCGCACCGCCGCGGCCTACATGGATGAGGCCGACGCCGCCTGCCGAATCGACTGGTCCTTGATCGCCGGAGTGGGCCGGGTAGAGAGCGACCACGGCCAGTACGGCGGCCGCAGGCCGGCCGCGGACGGCGCCGTGCAGCCACCCATCGTCGGCATCGCTCTGGATGGTCGGCCCGGTGTGGCCCTGATCCGTGACACCGACGGCGGTCGACTCGACTTCGACACGACTTATGACCGGGCGGTGGGGCCGATGCAGTTCATCCCCGGGACCTGGTCGGCCTTCCCGGACGCCGATGGCGACGGCGACGGCGTCGCCGACCCGCACAATCTTTTCGACGCTGCACTGGCAGCGGCCAGCTACCTGTGCTCCGGTCCGGGCGACTTGTCCACCGAGGCCGGCCAGCGTTCTGCGGTCTTCCGGTACAACCACTCTGACACCTACGTGAACACTGTTCTGTCCTATGCCCAGGCCTACGCGGCCGGGGTCGTGCCGTCCGGCCCGCCGCCCCAGCCCGCCGGTCCACCTCCGGCCGTCCCGGAGGACCCCGTCACCGACCCCGCACATCCGGGTGATCCGCTGCCCGGGAACCCAGGTGCTCCGCCGACGACCACTCCGCCGACGACGACCCCGCCGACGACGACGACGAGGCCGACGAGGCCGACGACGAGCGCACCCCCCAGCGCCACAGGCACCCCGGACCCGACCGGCACCCCGGACC
>JACDAB010000205.1 GCA_013695665.1 Geodermatophilaceae bacterium
AGCGGGTTGAGCGCGCCGACCACGTGTTTGATGACGCCGCCCTTGCCGGCGGTGTCCATGCCCTGCAGGACCAGCAGCAGGCTGCGACCACCGCCGCCGGCGCCTTCGGCGTACAGCCGCTCCTGCAAGTCGGCCAGGGCGGGCGCCTGCTCGGACATGGCGGCGCGGGTCTTCTTCTTCTTGCCGCCGGGCGCGTGCGGTGTGGACCGCGGATCGTGCGCGCCCAGGTCGCAAGCACCCGGCGGCAAGCGCAGCGCATCGCTGATATTGACTGCCATGGACAGGCACTGTGCCACCGCCACGGTCGAGGCCGCATCTGGACGAGGGAGAACGCCATGCATTTCGCAGTCTGGGCGCCGCGACCGGAGCGGATGTCGGTCCTCGTCGACGCGACCGCCCACGCCATGACCCGGGAGGATGGCGGGTGGTGGCGTGCCGACGTACCGGCCGTCGGGACCGAGCCGGACTACGGATTCCTCCTGGACGACGACGACACGCCGCTGCCGGACCCCCGGTCGCGGCGCCAGCCCGACGGCGTCCACGGACTCTCCAGGTGGTACGACGACGGCGCATACCCGTGGACCGACGCCGGTTGGACCGGCCGGATCCTGCCGGGAGCCGTGATCTATGAGCTGCACATCGGGACGTTCACGCCAGCGGGCACGTTCGACGCCGCTATCGACAAGCTGGACCACCTGGTCCAGCTGGGCGTCTCGGTCGTGGAACTCCTGCCGGTCAACGCGTTCAACGGTGTCCACAACTGGGGGTACGACGGTGTGCTCTGGTACGCCGTGCACGAGGCGTACGGCGGCCCGGACGGGTACAAGCGATTTGTCGACGCCTGCCATCATCGCGGGCTGGCCGTGTTCCAGGACGTCGTCTACAACCACCTCGGGCCTTCGGGCAACTACCTGCCGCGATTCGCGCCATACCTGTCCGACACTGGCACGAACACCTGGGGCGCCTCGGTCAACCTCTCCGGGCCGGACTCAGAGGAGGTACGCCGGTACATCGTCGACAACGCTCTCACGTGGCTGCGCGAGTTCCATGTGGACGGTCTGCGGCTGGACGCCGTACACGCCCTCCTCGACGAGCGGGCAACTCATCTCCTGGAGCAACTAGCGGTCGAGGTGGCTGCCCTGGAGGCGCACGTAGGCCGCCCGCTCACGCTGATCGCCGAGTCCGACCTCAACGATCCCCGGTTGATCACGCCGCGCGAAGCCGGGGGCTACGGGCTGACCGCGCAGTGGAGCGACGACTTCCATCACGCACTGCACAGCTTGCTCACTGGGGAGCGCGAGGGCTACTACTACGACTTCGGCGCCGGCCTCGGCGTTGTCGCCAAGGTGCTGAGCCGGGGCTTCTTCCACGACGGCACCTGGTCAAGCTTTCGCGGCCGGCCGCACGGCCGTCCGATCGACGCCGAACGGCTCCCTGCCTGGCGACTCCTGGGCTACCTGCAGGACCACGACCAAATCGGCAACCGGGCGGTGGGGGACCGGCTCTCGGCGTCGGTCTCCCCAGGCCTGCTTGCGGTGGGAGCGACGCTCGTATTGACCGGACCGTTCACGCCGATGCTTTTCATGGGAGAGGAGTGGGGCGCCACTACCCCGTGGCAGTTCTTCACCAGTCACCCCGAGCCGGAATTGGGGGTGGCCACCGCTGAGGGTCGCAAGGCGGAGTTTGCCGAACACGGCTGGGACAGCGCCGACGTACCCGATCCGCAGGATCCCGGGACGTTCCTCCGCTCCAAGCTGGACTGGGCCGAGCTCGACGCCGCACCCCACCGGTCGCTGTTGGATACCTACCGGCGATTGATCGCGCTGCGCCGGGCCGAACCTGCGCTCACCGACCCGGCATTCCCGACTGCCGAGATCTGCGAGGACGAGCGGGCGCGCTGGCTCGTCGTACACCGGGGGGACCTGCGCATCGCCTGCAACCTCGCCGCCGACGAGCAGCAGGTCAACGTGGGTCACGGCGAGGTGCTGTTCGCCACCGGTGTTTCACCGTCCATCGTGGACGGTCGGGTGGTCCTGCCAGCCGAGTCGGCCGCCGTGGTGCGGGTCGCATGATGCGCCGGCTGATCCCTGACGCCACTGACGATGTCGATCTCGAGGCGGGCTACGCCGTGCCGGCCGAGCTGCCCTGGCACGTGCGGACCAGCTTCATCAGCTCCGCTGACGGCGCGGTGTCGCTGGACGGGCGGGCCGGGGGCCTGGGCAGCGCGGGTGACCGGCGGGTGTTCGCCCTGCTGCGCGACTTGAGCGACGTCATCCTGGTCGGCGCCGGCACGGCGCGTGCGGAGGGGTACGGCGCTCCCCGGCCCGTCGGCCCACGGCTGGAGCGTCGGCGGCGGCACGGCCTGCCCGACGCCCCGGTACTGGCGCTGGTCAGCCAACGATTGTCCTTCGAGCCGGACAGCGCACTGTTTCCCGACGACCTCCCCCGGACGCTCGTGATCACCAGCGGCACCTCGCCGCCGGAGCGCCGCAGCGACCTCGCCCGCCACGCCGAGGTCCTCGTCTGCGGCGAGGACACAGTCGACCTCGTCGCGGCGGCGGCAGCGCTACGGGACCGTGGCCTGCGCAGGGTCCACTGCGAGGGCGGACCCCGGCTGTTCGCGGGTGCACTGGGCGCGGGGCTGGTCGACGAGCTGTGCCTCACGGTAGCGCCCCTGCTCACCGGCCCGGGCAGCGGCCGCATCGTGACCGGCCTCGAGCTGCCGGTCCCCGCTGGGCTGGATCTGGCGCATGTGCTGGAGGAGGACGGCTACCTCTTCCTCCGCTATCAGGTGCTGCCGGCTCCCCCGGTTTCATGATCGTCCGGCTGCGGGCTGACCGCATCCGGTGAAGTCTGTTTCACTGGCTGTATGCAGTTGCCCGTGATGCCGCCGGTCTCGCCGATGCTCGCCAAGGCCACGAAGTCGGTGCCGCGAGCGGCAGGATTGTTCTACGAGCCGAAGTGGGACGGCTTCCGCTGCATCGTCTTCCGTGATGGCCCTGAGATCGAGTTGGGCAGCCGCAACGAGCGGTCGATGACCCGCTATTTCCCTGAACTGGTGAAAGCCTTTGCCGATGCGCTGCCGCAGCGCTGCGTCCTCGACGGCGAGATCGTCGTGCAGCGCGACGGCCGGCTGGAGTTCGAGGTACTGCAACAGCGCATCCACCCGGCCAAGTCCCGGGTCGACCTGCTCGCCGACGAGACGCCGGCGTCGTTCATCGCTTTCGACCTGCTTGCCGAGGGCGACGATGCGTTGCTTGACACCCCGTTCGAACAGCGCCGTGCGCGCCTGGAGGCCATGTTGGGCTCTGCTCGCGGTTCGGTCTATCTGACCCCGATCACGACCGACCCCGACGAGGCCGAGCGCTGGTTCCAGACCTTCGAGGGGGCCGGCCTCGACGGCGTGGTCGCCAAGCCGGCGGGCATGCCCTACCGGCCCGATGTACGCCTGATGACCAAGGTCAAGCACGAGCGGACCGCCGACTGCGTGGTGGCCGGCTTCCGCTGGCACAAGAGCGGCCCGATCGTCGGGTCCCTCCTGCTCGGCCTGTACGACGGGGAGCACCTGCAGCACATCGGGGTCGCTGCATCGTTCACGATGAGTCGTCGCGCCGAGCTGCTGGAGGAACTGGCGCCCTACCGCGACAACGCCCTGGACGGCCATCCCTGGCAGGAGTGGGCAGCTCCCCAGACCGACAACCCCGACCGGATGCCAGGTGCGGTGAGCCGCTGGAATGCCGGTAAGGATCTGTCCTGGCAGCCCCTTCGCCCGGAACTCGTCGTCGAGGTGCGATACGACCAGCTGGAGGGCAACCGGCTGCGGCACACCGCCCACTTCATGCGGTGGCGCCCCGACCGCACACCGCGGTCCTGCACCTACGACCAGCTCGACGTGCCGGTGCGCTTCGACGTGGGCGACGTGCTCCGGGGCAGCATGCCGTGACCCGGTCCCGGCCGGCCACGATCATCGCCTTGTGCGCGGTCCTCACCGGCAGCGGTTGTTCCACGGTCATCCCCGGGACGGCGACGACGACCGGGCGCACTGCGACGCCGAGCACCACCACGCCGTCCGAACCAGCCACCGCGCAACCGCCGCCCCCGGCAGCGGAGTTGGAGCTGAGCGACTGCACCGGCAACGTCATCGACCTGGTCGGCCCGGACGTCGACCGGGATCTGACGTGGGAGTGCGGCACGCTCGCCGTACCGCTGGACTACGCGGACCCGGACGGCGAGCGGCTGGAGATCGCCGTCGTCCGCGGCCGGCTCACCGGCCAGCAGGACGGGCTGGGGGCGTTGCTCGTCAACCCCGGCGGGCCGGGCGGATCCGGCACCGACCTCGTCCTCAACCTGGCCTACACCATGCCGTTGGACGTCGTCCGTCGCTTCGACCTGGTCGGCTTCGATCCCCGCGGGGTCAACTTCAGCAACCCCGTCCAGTGCGTTCCCGACGACTACAAGGACGAGATCTACCAAGCCGAGCCCTATGCCAGGGACGACGCGGAATTCGCCACCCTGGTCGAGATCGCCGAGACGGTGGCGGGAATGTGTCACGACCGCTACGGCGACGACCTGGGCCTGTTCAACACGTTGAACACCGCCCGCGACATGGACCAGCTCCGCGAGTCGCTCGGGGATGAGCAGCTCAGCTATCTCGGCTACTCCTACGGCACGACGCTCGGGTCGACGTACGCCGAACTGTTCCCGGACAACGTGCGTGCACTTGTCCTCGATGCGGCCACCGACCCGACCCTCGGCGAGCAGGCATCGACGCAGGCGCAGGCCCGGGGCTTCGAGAGCGCATTCGACGCCTTCGCCCGCGAGTGCCTCGCCAACGCACCGTGCGCCGCGGGGGAGGACCCCAAGCAGACGGTGCTCGACGTACTCGAGGAAACCCGCCGGTCCCCCCTTCCCGTCACCGGAGCAGGCGATCGGAGCCTGCCGGTCGGCCTCGTCCTCACCGGCGTCATCTCCTCGTTGTACAGCCAGGAGTCCTGGCCGATGCTGGCCGAGGCGATCGGCTCGGCGGCGGCGGGTGACGGCACCGGACTGGTGCAGCTGGCGGACGGCTACACCCGCCGGCGCGAGGACGGCACCTACTCGAACCTGCTGGAGGCCAACCTGAGCGTCAACTGTGCGGACACCGCCGAGACGTTCACCGACACCGAGATCCGCGCGTTCATCGAGGAGTTGCGGGCGCGGTATCCCCTCTTCGGCGCGCCGATCGCGTCGAACCTCCTGACCTGCGACCGGTGGCAGGCTCCGCGGTTCCCGCTGCCGGAGCGCGACGCCGAGGGCGCCGACCCGATCATGGTGGTCGGTACGACGAACGACCCGGCCACGCCGTACACCGGCGCCCAGGCCATGGCCGGTGAGCTGGACTCCGGCTTCCTGCTGACCTGGGAGGGCGAGGGGCACACGGCGTACCCGAAGACGCCCTGTGTGTCGGCGGCGGTGAATGCCTACCTGATCGACCTTGTGGTGCCGACTGACGAGAGCTGCCCCGCCGGCTGAGGCCCGACCGACCGCCGACTGACCTCAGCCGATCGAGACGGCCACGTACTTCGTGGACAGGTATTCCTCGATCCCCTCCACACCGCCCTCGCGGCCGAATCCGGAGGCCTTCACCCCGCCGAACGGGGCCGCCGCGTTGGAGACCAGGCCGGTGTTCAGCCCGACCATGCCGGTCTCCAGACTTTCCGCGACCCGCAGCGCCCGCCGCAGGTCCTGCGTATAGACGTAGGCGACGAGCCCGAATTCGGTGCCGTTGGCCAGGGCCAGCGCCTCGTCCTCGGAGCCGAAGGTGGTGATCGGCGCGACCGGTCCGAACACCTCCTCGGTGAGGATCCGAGCTGACCTGGGCACGTCGGCGAGCACAGTGGGGGTGAAGAAGTAGCCGTCGCCCTCGACCGCGGACCCGCCAGTCAGAACCGTGGCGCCCCGGTCGACAGCGTCGTCGACGAGTTCGGCTACCTTGTCGCGCTGGTCGCCGTCGATCAGCGGTCCGACCTGCGTACCCTCCGCGGCGCCGTGGCCGACTTTCATGGCACCGAGCCGCTCGGCCAGTCTCGCCGCGAACTCTTCAGCCACGGCCCCGGCGATGTGGAAGCGGTTGGCCGCCACGCACGACTCGCCGTTGTTGCGCATCTTGGCGATCACCGCCCCGTCGACCGCCTCGTCGAGATCGGCGTCGTCGAAAACCAGGAACGGCGCGTTGCCACCGAGTTCCATCGACACCCGCAGCAGATTCTCCGCGGCCTGCTCCATCAACCCCTTGCCCACGGGCGTCGATCCGGTGAAGGACACCTTGCGCAGCCGCGGATCCGACATCAACGGGCCCACCGTCTTGCCGGCCGACGAGCTGGGTACGACGTTCAGCACGCCAGGTGGCAGGCCCGCTTCGGCCAGCAGCCCGGTCAGGGCAAGCATCGACAGCGGGGTGAGTTGTGCCGGCTTCACGACCATGGTGCAGCCGGCTGCGACGGCCGGCCCGATCTTGCGGGTCCCCATGGCCAGCGGGAAGTTCCACGGCGTGATGAGCAGGCAGGGGCCGACCGGCTGCTTCATCGTGAGCAGGCGCGAGCCGCCGGACGGATTGGCGGCGTACCTGCCCTCGATCCGGACCGCTTCCTCGCTGAACCAGCGGAGGAACTCGGCGGCGTACAACACCTCCGTCCGGGACTCGGCCAGGCTCTTGCCCATCTCCAGCGTCATGAGCAGGGCGAGGTCCTCGACCCGGTCGGTCATCAGCTGCCAGGCCCGGCGCAGGATCTCCCCGCGTTCCCTGGGCGGCGTGGCGGCCCAGTCCGGCTGCACCCCGACCGCCGCGTCGAGCGCTGCCGCTGCGTCCTCGGCCTGCCCGTCGGCGACATCGCACAGCGCCCGGCCGGCGCCGGGGTCCTCCACCGCGAAGCTGCCCCCGCCCCTGGCCTCGCGCCACTCGCCGGCGACGTAGATGCCCTTGGGGACGTTCTCGACCACTCGGGTCTGTGCGCTCATGCGCCATTCCTACCCGACGTAGTCTGCAGTCATGCCGACGCCCGCCATCGAGATGGATGTCGGCGGGCGCGCCGTCCGGGTCACGAACCCGGACAAGGTCTACTTTCCCGAGGCGGGGCTCACCAAGCGCGACGTCGTCGAGTACTACATCGCGGTGGGGCCTGCCCTGCTGGGCGCCCTGTGGGAGCGCCCCACCACGCTCAAGCGGTTCGTCGACGGTGTGACCGGCGAGTCCTTCTACCAGAAGAGGATGGCCAAGGGCGCGCCGGAGTGGCTGCAGACCGCGCGGATCTCGTTCCCGAGCGGTCGGCAGGCCGAGGAACTCTGCCCTACCCACGTCGCGGACCTCGCCTGGGCGGCCAACCTGGGCACATTCGACTTCCATCCCTGGCCGGTACGCCGGGCCGACGTCGACCATCCGGACGAGCTGCGGCTGGACCTGGACCCGCAGCCGGGCACGAGCTTCACCGACGCCGCGGCGGTCGCCGGTGAGGTCCGCGCCATCCTCGCCGACCTGGGCTGGACGGGCTACCCGAAAACGTCAGGGGGTCGCGGTATCCATGTGGCGGTTCGGATCCAGCCGAGGTGGACCTTCACCGAGGTGCGCCGTGCGACCATCGCCCTCGCCCGCATGATCGAGCGCTGCCGGCCCGACCTCGTGACGACCAGCTGGTGGAAGGAGGAACGCGGTGAGCGGGTCTTCGTGGACTTCAACCAGGCAGCCCGGGACCGCACCATCGCCTCGGCGTACTCCGTGCGTGGGACCCCCCGTGCGACGGTCTCGGCCCCGGTCACCTGGGACGAGCTCGCCGACGTGGACCCGGACGACGTCACGGTGGCGACCATGCCGGGCCGGTACGCCGAGCGGGGCGACCTGCTCGCCGGGATCGACGAGGCCGCGTATTCCCTCGACCCGCTGCTGGAACAGGCCGATCGCGACCAGCGCGACCACGGATTGGGCGACCTGCCCTATCCCCCGGACTACCCGAAGATGCCGGGCGAGCCTATGCGGGTCCAGCCATCGCGAAAGAGGCGCGCGCCAAGCGACGACGGCGACTAGCTGACCGCGCCGCCAGCGATCCGGGCTTCAGACTGGGAGTCCGCAGGACACGGCCGCACTGCGATTGGGCCCGTCGAGGTCGCGGCTTTGTAGCCGGAGGGGACGGATCTGCCGTCATGCCCCTGGCGGCCTGGCAGCGGCAGTTCGCTAGTGGGCCTCGTCGTCACCGAAGTTCTCACCCAGCCGTGGTCGGAGGAGACGGTGGCCGATTGAGGCGGCCGCATTGCTGGGCGGTGGCGTTTCGCCAAGACCCAGGCACCTGCGACCGACACCCCTAGGGGCACGCACCGACTGTCACTGAGTAGGGGAAGCGTACGACGAACGTCGTATGGCCCCCGAAGGGCCGATCAGAGCAGTCTGCCTGCCACCTCCTACGGGGGGTCAAGCTAGAGGGTGGTTCTGATGCGAGTTCTCAAGGCTCGAGGCGGTGCGGCGATCGTCGCAGCTGCGCTGGTCGTGTTGTGGCTCGTCCCTCCCGACGAAGGCGCAGTGGGAAACCGATCAGCAGCGGCGACGGCGGGCCTCGACACGGACGGCGCCCATCACACGTCAACCGAGGAGATCTCTGCGAGTGGCCCCTCGGCACCGCCTGGGCTTGCTGCCCAGCTGGCTGCAGCACGGACGGTGGCCGCCCGATGGCCGACGGCGGCCGATGCCGTGGCTGACGGCTGGACACTTGCCGAGCCGTACCGATCCGCTGTCGGCGCTCACTACCTGCGTTTCGCTGAAGTCGACGGGACCTTCGACGTGGCGCGTCCCGAGATGCTGCTGTATGGCGGCGACGCGCCCCAGTCGCCCATCGTGGGACTCAGCTACTACGTCCTCTATTCTGAACCGGACGGCTTCGCCGGACCCACAGACCGGTGGCACCAACACCTCGACGTCTGCATCGGCCCCGGCGGCCCGCTCGTGGGCGGGGACGGCGTCGGCGTCTGCGCGACCAGTCTGGAAGCGCCTGTCGGCACCTGGGCGTGGATGCTTCATGCCTGGGTCGTTTCGGGGTGGGCAAGCCCGAACGGTGTCTTCAGCGCCGAGAATTCGCTGCTGCACTGAACCACCACGAGCGACCTACAGTCGCCTGAAGGTGAACTCGGACACGACCACCTCGACCTCGGCACCGTCGGTAGGAGAGGCGCCGCCATAAAGCCACAGGTTGATGCGGGCGCGCTCGTCCGCGGCGCTCGGGACGTCGGGGCCGCTGTACGTCCAGCTGGCAATCGTCTCGCCGGCCAGGGTGGCGCTGCGAAATGACACCTCGTCCGGGTTCCACGCGAAAGCGTGGGTCGTGGGCGCCGCTGCGGTCCAACTGAAACTGTGACGATGTCCGACCCGGTCGTGGGGCTGCACGACGTACTGGGCATTCGGGCCGACGACCGCACCCCAGCGCGCGAATTCGATGTCGATCTCACGATGCTCATCCGCCGGATCGTGACCCCACGTGAAGAGGCCGAGCACCACGTTGGGATCGAGTCCTCCGACAGAGGAGACGAGGGTGAAGAAGTAGCTCCCGTAGCCAAGACTGCGATCGAGAATGACCTCGCCGCAACGCCACAGGCCGGCCCGGCAGGTGATCCGCAGGTGGAGCCGGCCGGCAGTGTCCACCCACACGTTGTCCGCGCTGTCCGAGAAGACGTTGGGTCCAGGCCCGACCGGTGAGCTGCTGAACTTTACGGTCCAGGTGTATCCCGCGAACGGCACCCTCCGCGAACCGTTAGTCAGCACAGCACGGCGAGTGGGGCCAGCCGGCCCGTCGAGGATTGGACATTCATGGACCAAACACCTTCCGTTCATGGTGTGCGTGGGTAGCAACTGGTAGTAACGACCGACCGACGATCACATTCCGAGGAGTCTGCCCGTGCGTAACCGCAGCCGCGCCACCCTCTCCATCGCCACAATTGCCGCCGTCACTGCGAGCGGACTGGCGCTCGCCGGCCCAGCAGTGGCCGACCACACCACCTCCGGTGTGTTTATCAGCGAGTTCCACTACGACAACGTCAGTACCGACTCCGGCGAGGCCATCGAGGTACAGGCGCCCGAGGGCACCGACCTCACCGGTTGGTCCCTGGTGCTCTACAACGGCAGCGGCGGGGCGGTCTACGACACAGACCTGCTCAGCGGGGTGGTCGATGACAGCCAGGTCGTCGTCGTCGAGTACCCGTCGAACGGGATCCAGAACGGGTCCCCCGATGGAATCGCCCTGGTGGACGACAGCGGTGCGGTGCAGGAGTTCCTCTCCTACGAAGGGACGATGACCGCGGTGGGCGGGCCGGCCGACGGTCAGCTCAGCGTTGACGTCGGCGTCGAGGAGACCGGTGACACGCCGGTCGGGCACTCCCTCCAGCGGGACCCCGACGACCACGCAGTGTGGTTCGACCCGATGCCGAACAGCTTCGGTGCGGTCAACGGCGGCCCCGGGCCCGACCCGGACCCGGTCACCTGCGATGCGGTCGTCACGCACACCATCTCCGAGGTCCAGGGTGACGGGGAGTTCACGCCGCTGTCCGGGCAGACCGTCACGGTGAGCGGCGTCGTCGTCGCCGACCTGCAGGAGGGCGGCTTCGACGGCTTCCACCTGCAGGACCCGGTGGGTGACGGCAACCCCGCGACCTCGGACGGTATCTTCATCTACGCCCCGTCCGGGCCGGAGGTCGCCCTGGGCGACTCCGTCGTGGTGACGGGTACGCCGGGTGAGTTCTTCGACCTGACCCAGATCAGCGCCACCGGTGCCGCAGTGTGCCCGGAGCTCGGCTTCCAGGTGCCGGCTCCCGCACCGCTGGACCTGCCGCTGGAGGACGCGGAGTTCGAGACTCTGGAGGGGATGTACGTCGTACCGGTGGACACCCTGACCGTCACCGAGGTGTTCAACCTCAACCGCTTCGGTGAGGTCGTGCTGTCCGAGGGCGGCCGGCTGTTCGCTCCGACCGAGGTGGCCGAGCCCGGCCCTGCCTCGATCGCGGTTGCCGAGGAGAACCAGACCCGCCGGGTGGTCCTGGACGACGGTCGCGACTTCAACCTCGCCACCGCCGGGGTCGACCCGCCGTTCCTGACCGTCGAGGACCCGGTGCGGGTGGGTGACACTGCCACGAGCATCGAGGACGTGGTCCTGTCCTTCGGCTTCGACGCCTGGCGGCTGCAGCCGGTCGACGGTCTCGGCGACGAGAGCACCTTCGCGCCGACCAATCCCCGCCCGGAGACCCCCGAGGATGTCGGCGGAAACTCGCAGGTTGCGGCGTTCAACGTGCTCAACTACTTCACGACTCTGACGTCGGAGAACTCCGAGGCCCGCGGTGCGGACACCCCGGAGGAGTTCCGGCGTCAGGAGGCCAAGATCGTCGAGGCGATCTCGCTGCTCGGCGCCGATGTTGTGGCGCTCCAGGAGATCGAGAATTCGGTGGCCCTCGGCGAGCCCATCGACGAGGCGCTGGCCGCACTGGTGGCGGCGCTGAACGCCGACGCCGGCTCCACTGTCTGGGCCTTCGTCCCGTCGCCGGCCAACCTGCCGCCGCCGGACCAGCAGGACGTCATCACCAACGCCATCATCTATCAGGTCGACTCGGTCGTCAGGGTCGGTGAGTCTGTCGCACGCACCAACGAGGCGGTGTGGTTCAACGCCC
Organism: Geodermatophilaceae bacterium; assembly: GCA_013695665.1. Taxonomy (GTDB): domain Bacteria; phylum Actinomycetota; class Actinomycetes; order Mycobacteriales; family Geodermatophilaceae; genus JACCTY01. Next base: position 11,671 of record JACDAB010000205.1, read on the forward strand.
GCGAGCCGATCGCCCAGACCTTCGAGCCGATCGGGGATGGCGGCGGCGACGCGTTCACCGTGGTCTCCAACCACTTCAAGTCCAAGGGCGGCGAGGGCGAGGGCGACAACGAAAACACCGGTCCTGGCGGTCAGGGTGCCTTCAACGGGGACCGCACCCGGCAGGCTGAGGATCTGGTGCTCTTCGTCGAGGAACTCGTGGCGAGCACCGGCGACCCGGATGTGCTCCTGGTCGGCGACTTCAACGCCTACACCATGGAGGACCCGATCGACGTGTTCAGGGAGGCCGGCCTGGTCGACCTCGCGTCCATGTTCGCTCCGGATGACTACTCGTACGTCTTCAACGGGGAGACCGGTTCACTCGATCACGTGATCGTCACGATGAGCGTCGCGGTCAAGGTCACCGGCGTCGACATCTGGAACATCAACGCGGTCGAGTCCTTCGGCTACCAGTACGACGGAACGCCGTCGTTGTACGCGCCCGACCAGTACCGCGCCAGCGACCACGATCCGATCCTCGTGGGCCTTGACCTGGACGAGGACCGCGCGCCGGGTGACCGGCTGCGGGAGCTGATCCGCCGACTGATCGAGTTCCTGCGTGACCGCCGCGGCTAGCGCAGCACTGTGATCCCTGCGGTACGGCGTCGCTGCGCGAGGCGCCGTACCGTAGGGGTATGCAGCAGATTCCGGCACCAACAGTGTCCAAATCCGACGAGGAGTGGCGCCAGCAACTGTCCCCGCAGGAGTATCGAGTGCTCCGCGAGGCCGGCACCGAACGGCCCGGCACAGGCGAGTACGTCGACACCACGACCACCGGTGTCTACCGGTGCCGAGCCTGCGGGGCCGAACTGTTCCGCTCCGAGGCCAAGTTCGACTCGCACTGCGGCTGGCCGAGCTTCTATCAACCGACCGACGAGGACCACGTCATCCTGCGCGAGGACAGCACGCTGGGGATGAGGCGGGTCGAGGTGCTGTGTGCGACCTGCCACTCCCACCTCGGGCATGTCTTCGACGACGCGCCGCAAACACCGACCGGTGATCGCTACTGCATCAACTCGGTGAGCATCAGCCTGGAGCCGGCCACCCAGTAGGTCGGCTCAGCGCACAGCAAGCAGGTCGATGACGAAGATCAGGGTGCGGCCGCTGAGCCGATGGCCACCGCCGGCCGGACCGTAGGCCAGCAGCGGCGGACAGATGAGCTGTCGTCGACCGCCGACCCGCATACCGGGGATCCCCTCCTGCCAGCCCTGGATGAGCCCGCTCAACGGGAACTCGATCGAGGCACCCCGGTTGTAGGAAGCGTCGAATTCCTCCCCGGAGTCGTACTCCACGCCAACGTAGTGGACGTCTACGGTTGCGCCATCGGTTGCCTCGTCGCCGTCCCCGACCACCAGGTCGGTGACCTCCAACTCGGTCGGAGCTGGCCCGGCGGGGGCGTCGATCACGGGTTTGCTCGGTGTCGTCATGCCCCCAGCCAACACTGCCGGCAGGCCGCCACCGACGGCACCCCTGCTTGCATCCACCGACCACGACTCCCGACGAGCCTGCGGAGGTAAGCGTTAGCGAGCGCAGTGAATACATCTGGTCGCCGTCGGCCGGGCCTCGAGGCGCTCCTCGGCGATCTGCTTGCCGCAGCCGGTACAGCTGCCGTAACTGTGGTCGTTTACTCGAGCCATCGCCAGGGAAATGTCTGCGAGGAGAACTTGCGCGTGCTCCAGCAGCGACTGCACCTGGGCTCGTTCAAAGGCAAGCGTCGAGCCCTCGGGGTCGTGCTCGTCGTCGGCATTCGACCCGACGGAGGCTTCGACCATCCCGATCAGATCGGCTATCAGCGACGCCTCCAACGCGACCACCTCCAGGTGGCGAACGGCGAGGCGGGTCAGCGCCGCCGCACGCTCGTCATCTCCAGTCATCCCATGCCCAAACGCGCCCGCAATAGTGGGCATTCCACGAGGCGGACCGTCCCGTATCGGTTCCTCGAAGTCCCACAACTTGCACTAACGCCAAACCCGTGCTCAACTCTGTGTAACGGGTAAGTCACTCGTTGAGTTGCCCCAGACCTCGGCGACGCTGCAGGTGCTGCGCCATGAGTGGGTGGTCTGGGAATGCGGGTGAATCGACTCAACAACGGGTTGTCGGCGGCATCGGTTTCGAAGCTGCCCACCCGTCCTTCCGACGCAATCCCCGGTGATAGCGCTTGCAGGCCGAGGCCGATAGCGCCGCCAGTACGTCATTTCCGGGTATCTCCAACAGGTTGTCCGAACACGTGCACGGCGAGACCCTGAATGTGTGCTGACCGCCTGCGTCCTACGCTGGGCAGCGCGTTGCTCGGCGCGGCGGCCGCGGTCTGTGCCCTCGCATCGCCCATGACTGTTCTGGTCCTGCTTGTCGCGCTGGTCTGGATTGTCAGCGTCGTAGCGTCGCTGAGGAGACCGGGCGCCGCGGCCAGCAGCCCGTCCCCCGAGCTGGTCGCCGCACGAACCGGCGGTGAACCCGCCGGCGCAGCCAGCACTGGTGACGCCGGCCCCACACCTCCGGCCTTGGAGCTGCTCTCGGTGCCGGCGGACCTGTTGTCGACCGATGAACTGTGCATGGCCTGGCGCATCAGCTACTGGGCGTTGCAACGCAGCGCCGACACCCCCGCCAGGGTTCAGATCGTCGACGCACGGGAGTCCTACCTCGTTGAGCTCGAGCGTCGAGACCAGCAGGGCTTCCAGCGGTGGCTATACGCCGGCTCCCGTGCCGCCGGCAATCCCCACCGATACCTCGAGACCGGCAATGGGGAGTAGGAATGGCTTCGAGAGCAACCACGACGATCGGGGTGATGGCCTGGGCCGAACAGGGCGCCTGCCGTGACGTGGATCCGGATTCCCTGTTCGTGGCCGGCGCCGCACAGCACCGCGCCAAGCGGGTCTGCGCCCGCTGCCCCGTGCGGCTGGACTGCCTGGCGGAGGCCCTGGACAACCGGGTGCAGTTCGGGGTCTGGGGTGGGATGACCGAGCGGGAGCGTCGCACCCTGCTCCGCCGGCGGCCTGATATCGTTCTGTGGCGTCCGTTGCTGGACGCCACGACGCCATAGCTGCGACCATCGCCGCCGGACGGCAGCCCCTGTGAGATGCGCGACGCGGCCCGATCATGTATTCGGCAACGCGTGCCGATATAGCCGGGAGAGAGGGGGCGTCTTGCCAGCATCCAGGATTGTGAGCACACACACCGATGCACCCGCCGCCTGGCTGCTCGATGCGCTACCCGATGCCACCGCGCTTCTGGACCGTGACGGCACGATCGTCGCGGTGAACCGGGCCTGGCGCATGTTCTCCGTCGACAACGGCGGGACACCCGAAGGCACCGGGGTCGGGGTGAACTACCTCGACGTCTGCATGCAATCTGCGACAGCAGGGTGTGCTGACGCAGCCGAGGTCGCTGCGGGGCTCCGCGCCGTCCTGGCAGGCGAAACCGTCGAGAGTGACCTGGAATACCCGTGCCCGTCGCCGGCTGTGGGCCGCTGGTTCATGCTCCGGGTGACCCCGGTGGCCGGGCCGGAGCCCGGGGTGATGGTCTCCCACATGAATGTCAGCCGGCGAAAGCGAGCCGAGCAGGAGCTGCAGCGACAGGCCTCTGAGGATCCCCTCACCGGCCTATCCAACCGGATGTTGTTCGATCAGCGGCTGACGTCGGCGCTGACGCAACGACCGGGACGGCAGTCGCTGAAGGACGTCGGTCTGCTCTACATCGACCTGGACGGCTTCAAGCCGGTCAACGACACGTACGGGCACACCGCCGGGGACGAGGTGCTGCTCTCCGTTGCCGCCCGGCTGAGCCTGCAGACCCGCTCGGAGGACACCCTTGCCCGACTCGGCGGCGATGAATTTGCACTGCTGTCGCCTCGGATCAGTGCCGACGGGCTGGCCAGACAGCGAGTCCGGATCGAGCACGCTCTCGCGGCACCGCATCTGGTCCACGGTGATTCGGTAACGGTCGGGGCCAGCGTGGGTACGTACCTCGCGAGTCCGGGCGAGGAGCCCGCGGATTCCCTGAGTCGCGCCGACGAGGCGATGTACGCGGTGAAGCGCGCCCGTTCGCAGCAGCGCTGACTACCGGGCAATCAAGCGGTCGGCCCGGCACTGTCCTCCGCTCGTGGTGGACGTCGCCGACCCGTCGCACGCGGGAACCCGCTGCGCCAGTGGCGGCAGCGTCGCCACCGGAGCCAACTCGACCTCGCCGTCATCAGCACGGTGAGCACGTCCGGCACTGCCCTCGACATCACCCCCGCCGGCCGCGATCAGGGCAGTCCCGCGACCAGCTCCGCGATCGGCTTGCGGGAGCCGGTGTAGAAGGGCACCTCCTCGCGAACGTGCCGCCGTGCCGTCGACGCCCGCAGCTCACGCATCAGATCGACGATCCGGTGCAGCTCGTCAGCTTCGAAGGCGAGCATCCACTCGTAGTCACCGAGCGCGAACGAGGCCACGGTGTTCGCCCGCACGTCGGGGAATCCGCGCGCCAGCTGACCGTGCTCGGCGAGCATCGCCCGGCGTTCGGAGTCCTCGAGCAGGTACCACTCGTAGGAGCGGACGAAGGGGTAGACGCAGACGAACGCCTTCGGCTCCTCCTCGGCGAGGAACGCCGGGATGTGGCTCTTGTTGAACTCCGCCGGCCGGTGCAGCGCCAGCTGGGACCACACCGGCTCGCTGGCCCGGCCGAGTGCCGTCCGCCGGAATCGGCCGTAGGCCTCCTGCAGATCACCCGCGGCCGGTGCATGCCACCAGATCAGATAGTCCGCATCGGCCCGCAGCCCGGCAACGTCGTACAGGCCGCGAACGACGACATCCTTGGCCCGGAGTTGATCCACCAGGTCACCGACCTCGGCCGCGACCGCCCCTCTGCGATCGTCGGCGATCGGCGTCACGGCTCGGAAGACCGACCACATCGTGTAGCGGATGGTCTCGTTCAGTTCCTTCGCGCGCTTGCCGTCAGCCATTGCCCCATTGTCCCTTCCGGCGGACGGTTTCGGCGGCGCGGTGGGCGCCGCGTATGCAGGCGGCCACCCCCACCCCGTCGTACGCCGCCCCGCACACCGCCAAACCCTCGACCTCGGTGACGGCGTCCCGGATCCGGCGTACCCGGTCGGTGTGGCCGACGTCGTACTGCGGCAGTCCCCCGCCCCAGCGAGTAACCCGGGCGTCAACGGGGGTGCCGACCAGGCCGACCAGGTCGGTCAACTCGCTCACCACGAGGTCCACGAGGTCCTCGTCGGAGCGCTGCAACAGATGTTCCTCACCGCGGCGGCCGACCGAGGCCCGGATGAAGACCTGCGGGCCGGTGTCGAGGTGCTCCCACTTCTGCGAGGACAGGGTCACCGCCTTGACCGCGCCGCCACCGGCGACGAGCAGGCCGCTGCCAGGCGGAAACGCCTGCCGGGGGACGGCCAGCGTCACCACCGCCATGCTCGCCAGCGCCACACCGGCCAGCTCAACTGCCGCCCGCGGCGCGACCGAGGCGAGCAACGCTGCGGCCTTGTTCGCGGGTACGGCGATCACGACCGCCTCGGCCTCGACCACCGACGGCGCCGGCACCGGCCCGGTCACCAGCTGGAATCCGGCCGGCGTACGGAAGAGTTCCCTGACCTGCACTCCGGTGCGGACAGTGAATCCCGGCTGCCCCGCAAGGACCTGCGCCAGCCGGGCCAGACCCCCGCGGAGGCTTGCGAAGACCGGCCCGTCGGCGCGGGGAGCGGCCGCCCGCGCGGCACGGGCGGCTTCGATCACCGAACCGTGTTCACGCAACTCTGCGGCCAGGGCCGGCATCGTCGCCTGGACCGACAGCAGCTCTGTGCGGCCGGCGTACACCCCTCCGAGCAGAGGCTCGATCAAGCGATCCACGATTTCCGGGCCGAGCCGGTCGCGCATCAGCGCCCCGACGGACACATCCCGGGTGAGCGGCGTGCCGGGCTCGGTGAGGTCGGCGGCCACCGCGGTGAGGCCTGCCGGGCTCAGCAGCCCGGAGGACCGCAGGGCGTCGAGATCGACCGGGACGCCGAGCAGCGTTCCAGCTGGAACCGGCCGCAGGGCCCCGTTCACGGCGATCGAGGCAGTCGTCGTCACCGGGTACACGATCTCCTCGGCGAGCCCGAGATCGGACATCAGCTCGAGCACCTCGGGAACCCTGGCCAGCGCCGCCTCGGCACCGGAGTCCACGGGTACGCCGGCCACCTCGGACACAGCCAGCTTGCCGCCAACCCGATCACCGGCCTCCAGAACCAGGATCTCGGTCCCGGTCGGCGCCGTACGGGACAGGTCGTACGCCGCCGTGAGTCCGGCGATTCCCGCACCGACGACGACGACCCGCACGTTGTCCACACCCGCATCGTCACCCATCCGTGACCTGCGGGCGGAACCGGGCGGCGGCACGCGCCGTCAGAACCGCGACCGACGACGAATGGGAGCCTCCGATGAACAGCCTCCGCGCCACCCCTGCCGCTGCCCCCGGGTGGCGCTCGGCTGCGCTCGTCCTTGCCGCCATCGTCCTTGCCGCCGTCGCCCTCGCCGGCTGTACGGCGATCGGCGGTGGGGACGGGGCTAGCACAGCCGTCGGGGGCGAGGCAGGGCCGCCCGTGTCCGAAAACGGCGGCAGCCCGGACAGCTCCGGTGGCGGTGCGCTGGGAGAAGACATCGACACCGGGCTGCCCTTCACCCCGGAAATTCTGGACCGCGCAGTCATCACGACCGCTGACATCACGGTACGCAGCGCGGACGTCACGAGGGATGCCGAACGGGCGGCACAACTCGTCGCCACCGCCGGTGGTCAGATCAGTGGCGACGTCCGAGGCGGTGTGGGCGTCGAGCAGACCGCCGACCTGGTCCTGCGGGTACCGCCGGGCGCCGTCGACGACGTCCTCGCCGGCCTGTCCGGGCTCGGTGAGGAACTCTCACGATCGGTTCGCTCGGAGGATGTGACTACGGTGGTGGCCGACGTCGACTCGCGGGTGGCCAGCCTCGAGGCGAGCCTTGACCGGCTTCGTGGACTCATCGCGGATGCCACCGACATCACCGACCTCGTCACCCTCGAACGCGAACTCGCCGGCCGCGAGACCGAACTGGAGTCCTTGCAGGCCCAACAGCGGGCGCTGAACGACCAGGTGGCACTCGCCACGCTGACGCTGCACCTGCTCGCCGAACAGGCGGAGGAGCCCGGCGACGAGCCGGCCGGATTCATTGCCGGCCTGGCCGGTGGCTGGGATGCCTTCGTGACCGTCGGCGTGACGCTGCTGACGGGGTTCGGCACGGCACTGCCCTTCCTGGTGACGGCCACCCTGCTCGTCGGTGTCGTGGTCCTGGTTGCCCGCCGCCGCCGCCGGCCGGTCACTACGGCGGTCGCCGAATCCGCGTGAACATGGGGTTTGGCCGGTCCTGACCGGCCAAACCCCAGCGGATCAGCAGTTGTCGAGTTCGATGTCCACGCCGACCCGGCGGAGCCGGACCCGGGAGACGTGGTCTCCGGGCAGATCCAGACACCGAAGCAGTCCCTGCGCAGCCCCTTTGCACCTGTCCGACCCGTGCCCGCAACCGCAGTCGCCCTCGTCGTCGTCCTGCGGCAGCGGTTCCCTCCGCTCGGGATCGAGGCGGTAGGTCATCCCGCCGAGCAGGATCCCGTCGCCGCGGACTGACACCACGACATCTCGCCGCGGGCTGCTCGCCACGTCGTCGGCAGACACGTCCTGGCCGGCCGAAACGGACAGTCGCACCTTCTTGGACTCGCCGGCCGCCAGGCCGAACCCCCGGCCGCCGGCGCTGGACAGGGTGACCCGCCAGCCCTTCTCGACGAGCACGCTCGGCAGGTCGACGTCGATCACGATCTTTGCCTTGCGGTCGAACGGGTTGCGGACGGTGAACGAGCGCCCGTCCAGAACCGCGACTATTCCTGCGGCCCCACCGGCCGCGGGCACGGGGTGCACGTTGCGTTGACCGATGTTGTTGTCGTGGGGGACCAGCCGCCACTCGGCGATCGACTCGCCGGGGGTGAATGCGTCCACGTTGCTCGGGTCGCCGGCGGACGACGCGATCATCAGCAGGCACTCGTGGTCCGGCGTCGTCGGTGTCCACGTGAACGGTCCGGCTTGGACCTCCCCACCGGGCGGGATGTCCGGCAGGCTCACCTGTGCAGTCGTCATCGCCTGCCAGTCGTCCGGCCAGACCAGGCCGGCGCCCGGATCGGTGTGGAACGCCTTCACGATCACACCCGTCGCCGTCGCGGTCCCACGGTTGCGGACCCGGGTGTAGGCAAAGTTCGGGCGGTTCAGCCACGGGTCCTCGTGTGCCGTGCCGTCGTCGGCGTAGCGGCGGTTCCACACGTTCTGGTTGTCCCAGTGCACCGGTTGGTGCTGGTACTCACCATGCCGGCCGTCGTCGATGTAGACGTCCTGCGCGGGCGGCTTACCCTCCCGGGCGACGGGAACCGGCGCACCGGCCGCCTGGTAGAGCCCCTGCTTCTCGAACGCCCACCGGATCACCTTGCCGTACGCGCCACCGGCGAGCCCCTCGCTCGTCCAGTCTCCGGCGTCCGCGGCGAGCAGCGCATTGACCCAGCCCGTGACATTGCCCGGGTTGGTCGCAGGGGTGAGCGTCGCGACGGCGCGGAGCATGAGGTAGGCCGTGACGCGGGCGGCGAACGTGCGCTGCTGCGTGCTGCTGGAATCCCCACCCAGGCTCCGATAGATCCTGAAGTGAGTGGTGGCGAGGATCTGCTCGGTGCTGTACGACCCGATGTCGTTCGTGCCGCCCCAGGCCCAGCCACCGCCGACCGGCCGGTCGTGCCGGCGGTTGATCACGGCAGCGACCCACGGGAAGGTGAGGAACCGGTCCACGGCCTGGCTGTCCGGATCGGTGAGCACACACGCAAAGCTGTCGCCGGCCGAGTGGGCGAATCCGAAGTTCGCCGAGTTCACGTGGTCATAGAGGATGCCGTGCCCACCGAGCTCATGCAGCACGACCCGCCAGTCGTTCGCCAAGCCGATCGGGTTGGTCGTGTCGCCCAGGTTCGCGAGCTCGTAGTCCACATTGGCGATGCCGCCGGTCCCGTTGCCAGAACATGATGCGTTGATCTCGATGCCATCGGTTGACCCGAACCGGCCGCGGTGGTCCACCGGCACTGGGAACGTCGTTCCGTTGAAGAAGGTGCCCATCACGAAGCCCAGATCCTCCACGAGCCGGAAGAACGCATCGTTGTGGTGGTAGGCGTTGACCGCGGCGAAGTCGTTGGTGCGGGTGTCGTAGTCGAAGTTGGAGCCCGAGGGTCGAGTCGGCGGGGCGACGGTGGCAGGCTCGAAGTCGTTTATCTGCACGCGGTCCCCGGTGAGCGCCTGGTCGGCGCCCGGCGCCGGAGCTGCCAGCCCGACCAGCGCGACCGAGCTGCGGAACGGATTCAGGGTGGCTCCGGTGGCGTCCGGGAGGGCGGCCCCCCCGGCGGTGATCGGATCCCGCTGGAAGACCAGCCCGGTCACGTCCGCAAGGAAGGGCCTCAGGTAGAGCAGACCTCCGGTCTCGACGTCAACGAGGGCGAGCCAGGTCACCGTGCCGCGCGGCGGCGTCAGGATCCGGAACACGATCTCGCGGGCGATCCGGAACGAGCCATCGTCGACGGCCGGCGCCTGCGGCACGTCGAAGGGGAAGGCGATGTGGTGGCTGTGTCCGCCGTCCTCGGCGAGTCCGATGTGTACGTCGGGCCGCCTCACTTCGTCGGTCAGTCGCCGGGCCGCGTCGTACCGGTAGACGACGAGCTGGTCGGTGACGATATCGACCCGCTTGCGATCCTCGGTGGACTCCCGGCTGCGCGCCCGCTTCGTGGTCGTGCTCACGGTGAGACGTGTCCCCAGCGCGATGGTCATCAGGCCGCGTTCGCCCGCGACCGCCCGGCCGATGTCGTTCTGGCTCGGGAGGTGGACCTCGATCTCGGGATAGGTCGTGTTGTGCACGTTGGCGACCCGCGCCGGGTCCCTGCGCAGCGTGACCGTGACGCCGGCTCGCCACACCGGCAGACCCCGCCAGGTCTGCTGGTAGCCGATGGTGGCGCTGTCGAACTGCGACTTCTCGTCGCTGAACCGCAGCTCGATGCCGTCCGCGTCCTCCTCGATCTCGGTTGCGCCGTGGCTGAGCGCGGCGCCAGTGAGCCATCCGGCGCGCACCCCGAGCACGTCGGCATGCTCGACGAGGAACTCGCGAGCCGCCAGCTGCGGGAGTTGTGCGGCGGTGCGGCGGTTGCGGTCAGCCGGCCTGACCACCCGGCCGCGACCGTCGGGGTCGTCATCGATGTAGAAACGGCGTGCTGTGTCGAACTGCTGAGACATGGCGCTCCTCCGTCAGGGGCGTCCCGGCCGGACGCGTGGTACTGAGAGAGAGCAGGTTCGGAGCGCTCTGATACCTGGCGGTTCAGCCGGCCCGCGACGGGGGCGTCGGTCCCCCGACGCAGAACTCGTTCCCCTCGGGGTCGGTCAGCACAGTCCACGCGACGCCGTACTCGTCGTGCTCGCCGTGGGCGGTGGCGCCGAGCTGCACGAGCCGCTCGACCTCGGCCGCGCGGTCGTCGGTGCTGAAGTCGACGTGCATCCGGTTCTTCGCAACCCTCGGTTCGGGCACCTGCAGGAACAACCAGGCCGGCTGGCGGCTGCGAAACCCCATGCCGATGCTGGCCGCATGCACGGTCGCGCCGTCGTCAACGGGCCGGTCCAGAGCCGCAGACCAGAATTCGGACAGTACGACGGCGTCCTGACAGTCCACGGTCACGTGCCGCATCGTGATCACAGCGTCTCCTTCGAGGGTTCGGGCGAGATGAGCCACCCCACCTCGGTGCGCCACCTCAGTGGGTCCCCGGTATCGCCCGGGCCGGTGAGGTAGAGCTCCTGCAGGCAGCCGGCCGGTTCCACACCGGCGGCCGAGGCCCAGCCGCCCAGAGCGGCGTGGGCGTCGTCGATGCCGTCGTAGCCGCCGGCATGCAGGACGGCGGCGAGCCGTCCGACCGGCAACCGGCCGGCCTCGACGCCGCGCCCGGCCACCGCGGTATCGACCGGCACGAACACCTCGACGGCGACGCCGCCGGAATCCCAGTGCCGGTCCGGGAAGCGGGCGCCGCCCGGCCCGCCGGGGACGAGGCCGATCGCCTCGATGTGTTGATGCAACCGCTCGAATGCGGCGGCGAAGTACTGCTCGAACCGGCTCTCCGGCGTGCGGCCGCGCACCAGGACAACCGCGTCGGGGCGCTGCGGGCGCTCGTACACCGGCCCGGTGGACAGCCGGCGGCTGCCGTCGAGCAGACCCACCAGCTCGCTCAGGCTGCGGTCGACCTCGGCTCGCCGCTCCTGCAGTACGCCGCGGTGGCCGGTCAGGATCGTGGCGGTGAGGTCGGGGTCGCGGGCCTCGATGATCTGCGCGACCTCGGACAGGGGCAGGTCCAGGTCACGCAGCCGGCGGATCAGCTGGGCGTCGAGGATCTGCTCCTGGCGATAGGTCCGGTAGCCGGTGCCCCGGTCCACCTCTGCAGGGACCAGCAACCCCTGCTCGTGATAGCGCCGAAGGGCGCGGATCGACACGTGGGTCGCCCTGGAGAACGTGCCGATCGACAACATGCAGCGAGCATGCAGTCTCGCCCCGGGCGAGAGTCAAGCAGCAGTCAGGAGCCCGGGCAAGCAGTCACGAG
>JACDAB010000219.1 GCA_013695665.1 Geodermatophilaceae bacterium
GACTGTGAGACCGACCCGCAGCGCACCGTGATCGCCCAGGTCGCCGCTGCGACCTTCGGCGGCGACAACTCGATCGGCTTCTTCTACATCCAGGCTGCCGCGGCGCTCATCCTCATCCTGGCCGCCAACACCGCCTACAACGGCTTCCCGCAGCTCGGCTCGATCCTGGCGCAGGACAGCTACCTGCCGAGGCAGCTGCGCACGCGGGGCGACAAGCTGGTCTTCAGCAACGGGATCCTGTTGCTGGCGACGTTCGCCGGGCTGCTCATCTGGGTCTTCGACGCCCAGGTCACGCAGTTGATCCAGCTGTACATCATCGGAGTGTTCACCTCGTTCAGTCTTGGCCAGTGGGGGATGGTGCGGCACTGGAACCGCGCATTGCGTGCCGAAACCGACCGGCTGGCCCGCCGTCGGATGTACCGGTCACGGGTGATCAACGCCGCCGGTGCGACGTTCACGAGCCTGGTGCTCATCATCGTCACGGTCACCAAGTTCACCCGCGGGGCCTACATCGTCGTCATTGCCATGCCGGTCATCTTCCTGGTCATGCGCACGATCAACCGGCACTACGCCAGGGTGTCCGAACAGCTGCGACCAGACGCCGACGTCAGGATGCTGCCGAGCCGGGTGCACACCGTCGTACTCGTGAGCAAGGTGCACAAGCCGACCCTGCGGGCGCTCGCCTTCGCCCGTGCCACCCGCCCTGATTCCCTGACCGCGCTCACCGTCAACGTCGACGAGGAGGAGACCCGGGCGCTGCAGGCGGAGTGGGGACGCAACGACATCCCCGTCCCGTTGACCGTCATCGAGTCGCCGTACCGGGAGATCACCAGGCCGATCCTGGACTTCGTGCGCGGGATCCGGCGCGACAGCCCCCGCGACCTCGTCATGGTCTTCGTTCCGGAGTACGTCGTCGGCCACTGGTGGGAGAACCTGCTGCACAACCAGAGCGCGCTGCGGCTCAAGGGAAGGCTGCTGTTCCTGCCCGGCGTCATGGTCACGAACGTCCCGTACCAGCTGCAGTCCTCCGAGGCGCGGGCCGAGGAGAACGAACGGCAGACCGCCGCCGAGGCGCGCCGCGCGTTGACCCGGCACGCCGACCGGGAGTGAGGGTGGAACCCGGAGCATTGCTCGAGGTCGAGGTCGGGCCGGTCGCACATGGTGGGCACTGTGTGGCGCGCCACGACGGCCGGGTCGTGTTCGTCCGGCATGCGCTGCCCGGGGAGCGCGTCCGGGTCCGCGTCACCGAGGACACCGGCGGTTCGTACTGCCGGGGTGATGCCGTCGAGGTGTTGCGTGCATCCCCGGACCGGGTCGCGCCGCCGTGCCCCTGGTCGGGTCCGGGACGCTGTGGCGGCTGCGATTTCCAACACGTCTCCGCCGGCGCCCAGCGCGCCCTCAAGGCCTTCGTCGTCGCTGAGCAGCTGGCCCGTCTCGGCGGCCTGCCCGATGTCGATGTGATCGTCGAGGAGCTGCCCGGTGGGCTGCTCGGCTGGCGGACCCGGATGCAGTTCGCGGTGAACCGCCGGGGGATGGCGGGCCTGCGGGTGCACCGGTCGCACTCCGTCGTACCGGTCAAGGACTGCCCCATCGCCAACCCTGCGCTGGGCGTGGCGTCCGTACTCTCCCGCCGCTGGCCCGGGGCTCGCGGTGTCGAGGTCACCGGCTCTGCTGCCGGTGCGGGCGGGCGTTCCGTACGGCGCCTGGGCCACCGGAGCAGCGCATTGGTCGAGGGGCCCCAGGTCGGCCAGGAGCGTGCCGCCGGCCGGGACTGGCAGGTCAGCGGGGGTGCGTTCTGGCAGGTCCACCCCGCCGCAGCCGACGTACTGCTGAGGTGCGTGCTCGACCTGCTGGCGCCGCGCCCGGGGGAGCGTTGCGTCGACCTGTTCGGCGGCGTTGGCCTGTACGCGGGTGCACTGGCCGCTGCGGTCGGGCCGGCCGGGTCGGTGCTGTGCGTCGAGGGCGACGCGGTGGCAGCGGCGGACGCGGTGGTCAACCTGGCCTCGACACCCTGGGCCTCGATCCGCCGGGCAGCGGTCGACGCCGGGCTGGTCGCCGGGCTCTCGGCGTACGACGTCGCAGTGCTGGACCCGCCACGGTCCGGGGCGGGTCGGGAGGTGTGCGAGGCGCTGGCGGCTGGTCCCGCCCGGGCGGTCGCGTATGTCGCCTGCGACCCGGCGGCGCTGGCGCGCGACGTGCGGACGTTCACCTCGGCCGGGTGGCGCCTGGCGGAGTTGCGCGCCTTCGACCTGTTCCCGATGACCCATCACGTCGAGTGCGTTGCGCTGCTCGTACCCGCGCCCGACGGGCCGCCCGTCGACCCCTTGGGCGAAGCTGGAGACGCAACGCCGGGGCACCCAGGATGACCCGAAGGGATCTGCCGCCAGGGTGGCCGGCCGCGGTGAATCCACCCGGCACGCCGGAGTGGGAGCGCAGCGCCGCCGCGTGGTTGTTCGACCTGGTGCCGCCGGACTACCGGGCGTACGACGTGCTCCGCAAGCATCCCCTCCTGCTCGCCCGGTTCGCCGCAGACCATGTCAGTGCGGGCCTGGCGGCGGCCCGGGCGGGCTGGCGGACACTGCGCGCCGACCTGGCCGATCGGCTGCCCCCGGAGGCGATCGAGGCGGCGATGAGCGCTTACGAGCGGGAGGGTGGGCGGCTCGCCGAGGCTGAACGCGGGGTGGTGGTCGTCGCGGCCGCGCTGACCGGCCACCGTTGGGTGCCCCGCCTGTAGTCCAGCTGGCGGGTCAGTTCCACGGCGACCACTGACGCGCCAGCAATTCGCCGTCGACGTAGGTCTCGACCCGTTCGTCGAAGAAGCAGACCAGCCCCGTGATCTGGGTGGAATCGGGCAACGGATGCTCGTAGGTCCAGGCGATATCGGTCCCGCCGAGGCTCCAGTAGCTCGCCTCGCCCTTGTAGGCGCACAGCGTGCGCGTGGCGCTGGGCTGCAGCAGGTCCAGCCGGACGTCGTCGGCGGGCAGGTAGGTGCGCACCGGCAGACCGGTCTCGAACAACAGCATGCAGCGACGGCTCTCACCCAGCACGGTCCCGTCCTTCTCGATCCGGACGGGCCGCGAACTGCGTCGGATGTCGATGCGGCTGAACGGGTCGCGCGGGTGGGCGAGGATCGGCTCGTCCTCCTCGAACCACGTGTCGAGGGCGTCGAAGTCGAGTACGACGTACCCGGCGAGGTCAGGGTCGGCCGGCCGGAACGCCGCGCCGACGCGTTCCGCGCCGTCGGTCCGCAGGGTGAGGACCTCACCCTCGACCGTGTGGTAGTCGAAGCGGCCGGGCTCCACGATTGTGGCGCCGTCGGGGAGGGAGATGAAGGCCGGCTCGGCGATGACTGCATCCAGAGCCGGCTCCAGGGCGACGCTCAGATCCTCCTCCGGTACGGCGTAGTACGGGACGACGCGGCCGGGTTCCCACACCAGGCGGGCTCGGGACGTCGCGAGAACGGTGCGCCCGCCGATCTCGGCGCGCACCCGTTTCGCAGTGGGCTCGTAGCGCAGCTCGCCGACGTTGCGTAGGAGGGCTTGACCCAATCGCAGTGCCATGACGACCACAGTTCACCAGGGGGCAGGCGTGCGCAACGCCACGGTACCTACCGGCCGGTGACAGCTGCCGGCGACTACAGTGGTAATCCCTCTGCAGGCGCCACCCGGGCCGGAAAGGACGCCGTACCCGCCGTGACCCTGCTGTCCTCGCTCCGCGGGCTCGACGACCTACAGGCCATGGCTGCGGCCGATCTGCCGCAGCTGGCTGCGGAGATCCGCGACTTCCTGGTCCGCAAGGTTGCCGTCACCGGCGGGCACCTCGGGCCGAATCTGGGTGCCGTCGAACTGACCATCGCATTGCACCGCGTCTTCGACTCACCGACCGAGCCGATCGTCTTCGACACCGGCCACCAGTCCTACGTGCACAAGATCCTGACCGGGCGGCAGGACGGGTTCGACAGCCTGCGCCGCAAGGGCGGGCTGTCGGGCTACCCGAGCCGGGCGGAGTCCGAGCACGACTGGGTCGAGAACTCACACGCCTCGACCGCCCTGTCCTACGCCGACGGACTGGCCAAGGCCTTCGCCGTGCGCGGGGAGGCCCGGCCCGTCGTGGCCGTCGTGGGGGACGGGGCGCTGACCGGTGGGATGGCCTGGGAGGCGATGAACAACATCGCCGCGGCCAAGGACCGGCAGGTGATCATCGTCGTCAACGACAACGGCCGGTCCTACTCCCCGACGATCGGCGGGCTGGCCGATCAGCTCGCGGCGCTGCGCCTGCGGCCGGGCTACGAGCAGGTGCTCGACGTCGTCAAGGAGGCCCTCGCCCGCACGCCGCTCGTCGGGGCGCCACTGTACGACGCACTGCACGGCATGAAGCGTGGCCTCAAGGACGTTGTCGCGCCGCAGGGCATGTTCGAGGACCTCGGCCTCAAGTACGTCGGGCCGGTCGACGGGCACGACGTCGCCGCCGTGGACAAGGCGCTGCGCCGGGCCCGCGCCTTCGGCGGGCCGGTGATCGTGCACTGCGTGACCCGCAAGGGCTTCGGCTATCCGCCTGCCGAGACCGACCCCGAGGACTGCTGGCACTCCACCGACGCCTTCGACCCCGACGGCGGGTCGCTGCTCACCACGCCGGGCACCGGCTGGACCGATGTCTTCTCCGAGGAGCTGGTGCGCCTGGGCGCCGAGCGTTCCGACATCGTCGCGGTGACCGCCGCCATGCTGTTCCCGACCGGACTGGCGCCCTTCGCCGAGCACTATCCCGACCGCTGCTTCGACGTCGGTATCGCCGAGCAGCATGCCGTGACCTCCGCGGCCGGGCTGGCGATGGGCGGCCTGCACCCGGTGGTCGCGCTCTACTCCACGTTCCTGAACCGCGCCTTCGACCAGTTGCTGCTGGACGTCGCCATGCACAACGCGCCGGTGACGTTCGTTCTCGACCGGGCCGGTGTCACCGGGCCGGACGGCGCGTCGCACCACGGCATGTGGGACCTGTCGCTGCTCGGCATCGTCCCCGGCGTCCGGGTGGCGGCACCGCGGGATGCGACGCGGTTGCGCGAGCTGCTGCGGGAGGCTGTCGCGGTATCCGACGGCCCGACCGCGTTGCGCTTCCCCAAGGGGGCAGTGGCACCGGAGGTGATCGCCGTGGAACGCCG
Source organism: Geodermatophilaceae bacterium (assembly GCA_013695665.1). Lineage (GTDB taxonomy): Bacteria > Actinomycetota > Actinomycetes > Mycobacteriales > Geodermatophilaceae > JACCTY01. Next base: position 5,156 of record JACDAB010000219.1, read on the forward strand.
CGACGGCCTGGACATCCTCCGGCAGGGCGCCCGGCCCGAGGTCCTGCTCGTCGCGGTCGGGGCGTGCGCCGCCATGGCGCTGGAGGTCGCCGAGCGGGTCAGCGGCCAGGGCATCGACGTCACCGTCGTCGACCCCTGCTGGGTACTTCCGGTGAACCCGGCGCTACGCGAGCTCGCCGCGCGGCACCGATTGGTCGTGACCGTCGAGGACGGGGCGCGACACGGTGGGGTCGGGTCGGCGCTGTCGCAGGACCTGCGGTCGCACGACATCGACGTACCGGCGCGAGACGTTGCCCTGCCGCAACGCTTTCTCGATCACGGCAGCCGCGCGGAGGTGCTCGCCCAGCACGGCCTGAGCAGTCAGGACGTCGCCCGGCAGGTGATCGAGTGGGCCTCGCGGATCGTCGAGCACTCCGAGCACCCAGCAACCGACTCGGCCTGATGTCGCCTTGCCGGGGAGAGCAGGCGCCGTGCGGGTCCTGATCGTCGAGGACGAGCACCAGCTTGCTGACGCCGTGGCCCGGGGCCTGCGCCGTGAGGGGATGGCCGTCGACGTGGCCTACGACGGCCTCAGCGGACACGAGAAAGCAAGCATCACCCAGTACGATGTCATCGTCCTCGACCGGGATCTGCCGGGCCTGAGCGGTGACGAGCTGTGCCGGCAGCTGGCAGCCGACGGAACCCTGACGCGGGTCATCATGCTGACCGCGAGCGGAGGCGTCGCCGACCGGGTCGCCGGCCTGTCGCTCGGGGCGGACGACTACCTCGCCAAGCCCTTCGCCTTCGCCGAACTCCTCGCGCGGGTCCGGGCACTCGGCCGGCGGGCGTCCCCGGCCGCGCCGCCACTGCTGACCGGCGGTGACGTGTCACTGGACCCCGCCCGGCGGCTGGTCGAGCGCGCCGGCCGGCCGGTGCAGCTCACCCGCAAGGAGTTCGGCGTTCTGGAGGTCCTGCTCGGTGCGGCCGGCGCGGTGGTGTCGAGCGAGGAGCTGTTGGAGCGGGTCTGGGACGAGAACGCCGACCCGTTCACCACGACGGTGCGGGTGACGATGATGACGCTGCGTAAAAAGCTCGGTGATCCACCGCTGATCCACACGGTCGTGGGCGCGGGCTACCGTCTGGTCGCCTGAGCGCCCGCGGTGCAGCGGACCAGACTCTCGCTGCGTTGGCGGTTGGCGCTGTTGTACGGCGGTCTGCTCGCCGTGGTGTCGGCGCTCCTGCTGGCGTTGGCGGTGTGGCTGGTCGACCGGACCATCGCGGCCACTGCCGGCTTCGCCCCGGGCACGCTGGTCCGCGTCCGGACCGCGACCGGTGAGGACGTCGTCGTCCGGGCCGAGGACCTGCTGGCGGCGCTTCGCGAGCAGGCCATGGACACGGTGCTGCGTACCGGCGGCCTGATCTTCGCCATGGTCGTCGTCGCCGGTGCGGCGCTGGGGTACCTCGTGGCGGCCCGGGCACTGCGCCCGGTCGCCCAGATCACCGCTACCGCGCGGAGGCTGTCAACAGAGACGCTGGCCTCGCGGATCGAGCTGACCGGTCCGCGGGACGAACTCTGGGAGCTGGCTGCGACCTTCGACGACATGCTGGCCCGCCTGGACCGGGCCTTTGACAGCCAGCGGCGGTTCGTCGCCAACGCCAGCCACGAACTGCGGACGCCGCTGGCGGTCATGCGCACCGAGGTCGATGTCGCGCTCGCCGATCCGGACGCCGATACCGGCGAGCTCCGGGCGATGGGCGAGCGGGTCCGCGCCGCGACCGAGCGCGCCGATCATCTGGTCGACTCGCTGCTGCTGCTGGCTCGCACCGAGGCGCAGGCCCGCAGCGACCTGGATGTCGGCGAGGAGGCCGATCTGGCCGGAATCGTCCCGGCCGCCCTTGCGGCGCTCTCGGCGGAGATCCGGGCCGGGCAGCTGGGCGTCGAGACCGAGCTGCGCCCGGCGCTGACCACCGGCGACCCGTGGCTGCTGGAGCGGATGGTCGGCAACCTGGTGGAGAACGCCGTCCGCCATAACATCGCGGGTGGCTGGTTGCGGGTGCAGACCCTGACCGGGCCCGACGGGGTCGAATTGTGTGTCGACAACAGCGGTCCGGCGGTGGGACAGCCCGCGGCGGAGGAGTTGTTCGATCCGTTCCGCAGGGGTGACGCCGCCCGGGCGAGTGGCCGTGGGGCAGGCTTGGGGCTGTCCATCGTGTCCGCCGTGGTGGCCGCTCATCACGGCTCGGTCCGCGCCCAGCCTCGCGAGGGTGGCGGGATGCGGGTCGAGGTGCGGCTGCCGAGTCAGTGAGGAACCTGCCGACGTGATCATCGAGATTCAGTGCCTGCCCAGCCCCGCGGGAACGCCTGGAGACCCGCACGCGCACATCGAGGCGGCGATCGCTGTCATCCAGGGTTCCGGCGTCCACTTCGAGGTCGGCCCACTCGGCACGACGTTCGAGGGCGAACCGGACGAGCTGTGGCCGCTGCTGCGGCAGGTGCACGAGGCGGTGCTCATTGCCGGCGCGGACAGCTCGGTGTCGGTGGTCAAGATCGCCCAGGGCAGCAGCGGGACGAGGACCATGGAATCCCTCACCCACAAGTTCCGGTGACCTGAACGTCACGGCATGTCGAAGTGGATCTATTCGCCGACGCCGACAACGAGGTTGTCGAGTGGGCCGTGACGGCGCTGGATCGCGCCGTCAGCACGGTCGACGTCAGCCGCCTGCGTGACGGCGCCTGAATCCGCGCCACCCGGCAACCGCGTCACGGCCACGCCGGACGTCGGCCGCTCCGGCGGGGCTATGGTTCCAGGGCAGCGACGAGACGGGGGTGTGATCATGCGCGGGGCCCGGAATCTGCTCACCGCAGGCGTGCTTGCCCTGCTCGTGACCGGCTGCAGCGGGGCGGTGTCCGGGCAGGGCAGTTACCTCGGCGTCGGCCCGGCTACCGCGCCGACCACGAGTGTGCCGCCGTCCGAGTCCGGGTCGACCAGTGCGCAACAGACGACCAGCACGCCACAGACGACCAGTGCGCAACAGACGACTGCAGCGACGAGCACGTCGGCCCCGCCGCCGCCGACATCGGCTGGCCCCACGACGGCGAGCCCGACCCGTGCGCCTCCGCCCTCGGACGAGCTCAGCCAGGACGGCTGGGTGGTGGAGTCCGTGGAGTTCAGCGAGAGCATCATCGACACCTTCGAGGGCACGGCGCGCATTCTCAACAGCGCCGACACCGCGCGATCGGCGGTGTTCACCTTCACGCTCTTCGTCGGTGAGGATCTGGTCGCCACGATGATCGCCAGCGTCAGCGAGGTCCCCGCCGGCGACACGGTGACCGCGCAGCTGATCGGCTTCGATCCCTATGTGGCCGGGCCGTACAGCATCGACTTCCAGGTCGACTTCAGTTTCTAGGGTCCCCTGAGCGGCGGAGCGAATCTTGTCCCTGACGGTACCCGTGCAAGAGTCCAGCCACTCCAGGCCACCCGCAGCGTCACAGAGCATCGCGTATCTCCAGGACCACTGCCTCAGCTGAGAGCGCCGTTCCGGTCGCTCAGGCGCCTTCGACCGATCCTGGCGGTAGGAAGTCCACGTCGTGCAAGGCGGACAGTCGCACGGCCTCGGCCGGATCCTCCAGGTTGTGCAACTTGTCGAACAGTTCAGCGAGGCGACCCGCCGGGCTCACCCAGAACAGTGCTCGTGTGTTGTCCTCGCTCCGGTTGTAGTAGGCATGCGGGAGGTTCCTCGGCATTCGGACGGTGTCTCCAGGGCCGGCGGTCTCCCACTGGCCGTC
>JACDAB010000224.1 GCA_013695665.1 Geodermatophilaceae bacterium
GCATCTGACTGGTCGGTTCTGGCCTTCTGGGCGCTCGTCCCCGACACCGGCTGGATCGCACTCAACCGGCCGCTCCGCGTCAATGAGGAGATCTGGGTGACCGTCGAGGCAGGATGCGTGCCGGCCCACCTGCTGATGTCGGACCGGATCCTCGTCGAGGGCGCCGGTGACGTGGACGACCTGCGGATCGACGAGCCGCTGCGCCCGGGCGCCAGCCGAAGCGTGTGGATCCGCGATTCCATCCCTGGGGGCCGGGTTCACGTCTACGTCAACCAGAAGTGGCGGGCGAGCGCCTGGAGCATCGCGTCTCCGACGGAGGGCGTCTTTCCTGTCTTTGTCGGCGAGTTGACGGAGGAGAGCGAAGTCAGCGCGCGGCAGACGCTGTGCGGCCGGAACGGCGAGCTCGCACCTCCGGTGTGGGTGAGTCGAGGCCGGATGGATCTGGAGGCGGAGCCGTCGTCGGTGATCAGTGGGCAGACGGTGGCGATGACCATCAGGGGGAGGGACGCCGACCACGGTTTCGTCATGAGCGGGCCCGTCAACGGCCCCACCGGTTTCGTGGGATACCTCGGCCAGCAGTTCATCGTCAGCGCCGCAGCCGGGACGCCGTCTCCCATCCGCTTCACCGTCGACACCGAGGGCTATGAGCAGGGCGTGGTGGAGGTGCCCATCTCAGCACCCGCCCCGCCACCGCAAGCCGCCTTCACGATCACCTCGATCTCGGCGATCGGGGTTGCGCATCAAGTCATCACCGACATCGAGTGGACCCTCACCGGTGGCGGCCAGAGCATTCGGCGCGACCAGAAACCGAACACCACGACGTGCGTGGTCACTATCCCGATACCCACTCCCGCGTCGGGCTCGACCGTGGTCTACAACCTGTCCGGAAAGGCCGCGATCGAGTTCATCCAACCGGGAACTGGCGCCAAGCTCACCCAGCAGGCGACGGCGTTCTACACCGCGTACGGCCTGCTGGGTTCGATCGTCGTCGAATGGCGGGGAAACGCCCGAACCGCCGAGATCAACGTCGCCTGGGCACCCATCTACGATCCGGAGACCGGCGCGCAGATCGACACGGTGTACGTCCTGGTCCTCAACACGATGAGTTGAGGACGGCGCCGGGTTTCCATGATCACTCGGGGCTGTGGTTGCGTCTCAGCGTTCGGTGGCAACCACAAGCCCGATCTGATCCCCGGGCGTGCCTACGTGTGCCCGGCAATGGCGCGTGGCGGGGAAGCGGTGCCGGAGCGGCACGAGTCGCTACGGCGGGTGCTTGGGGCTGACGGAGGCTGAGCTAGTCCAGGAGCCCGCCTTCAGACGCACGAAACGTTCCCGCGGGAACGCTTTCGCCGCCGAAAGTGCAGGCACGCCGGGCCTGGACGGGTCACGGCCGCAGTGCCCGGAGGCGTCCTCGGCGGCCCCCGCGGTGAGCTTGGCTGCTTGCCGCAGGAGGGAGCGCCGCTCCGGCTGGCTGGTCGTACGGCGCGCTGCCTGCTGATAGTTGATCGCAGCGCCCGCGCGGTCGCCGGCCATCTCCAGCAGGTGCGCCCGCACCGCCGCGAGTCGGTGGCTCGTGGCTATCCGGGGGTCGGCGTCGAGCGTCTTCAGCAGTTCGAGGCCGTTCCCCGGCCCGTGCACCATCGCGGCGGCGACTGAATGGTTGAGGGCGACAATCGGGTTGTCATCGAGGCGCTGGAGCAGCCCGTACAACGCGAGTATCTGCGGCCAGCCGGTCCGCGCGGTGCTCGGCGCTTCGTCGTGGACGGCGGCGATTGCCGCTTGCAGCTGGTAGGGGCCAGGTGCGCTGCGCGACATCGCGCGGGTGACGAGTTCGACCCCCTCGGTGCTCGCAGCGCCGTCCCATCGGCGGCGGTCCTGCTCAGCCAATGGGATGAGATCACCGCCCGGTCCGGTGCGGGCCGGTCGGCGCGCATCGGTCAGCAGCATGAGCGCCAAGACTGAACGTCGACCTCGCTGGGCCGCACCCCGTTGGCGAGGAGGTGCTCCCGGG
>JACDAB010000244.1 GCA_013695665.1 Geodermatophilaceae bacterium
GACTGGTTCCCCCGCGAGGACCAGCCTCGAACGCCCGCCGTGGTGGGTCCCATCAGGGAATGCGACGGCGCGGTGCTGGTGGGCGGCGCCGCGCCCGGCTGCTACCCGTCCGGGTCGCTGAAGTAGACGAATGAGCCCCACGACTGAACGTCGACCTCGCTGGGCCGCACCCCGTTGGCGAGGAGGTGCTCCCGGGCCGCCGCCGCGTCGGCCACGGCAATCTGCAGGCCGGTCTGTGATCCCGGCACCATCTCGGTGACCCCTCGACCGATGTAGACCGAGCAGGCGGACCCGGGCGGTGTCAGCTGCCCGAACCGGAGGCCGTCGGTCACTTGTTGGTCGTGGTCGGCGGTGAAGCCGACCTGGTCGACGTAGAACGCCTTGGCGCGGTCCACGTCGGTCACCGGCACTGCTACGAGTTCCAGTTTCATGTCCATGCGAGGAAGCTAGCGCCGACCTCCGACAACTTTCTGACGGGCCGTCACGGCGTCGCCAGGGCGGCCATCCGACGGCGCAGAAGGCGCCGTTCGGCGTCGTTGCCGACCAGCTCCAGCGCCCGCTCACCAGCCGCTCGGGCGGCAGCGAGGTCCCCGGCCCGGCGTAGCAGCTCACTCCGTACGGCGTGCAGATAGTGGTAACCGCCCAGGTCCCCGTCCAGTTCGGCCAGCAACGCCAGTCCCGCCGACGGGCCAACGGCAAGAGCCACGGCCACCGCTCGGTTGAGTCGCACCACCGGTGACGGCGCGGTCGCCAGCAGCCGGTCGTAGCAGTTCACGATGGCCGCCCAGTCGGTCTCGGCGTACGTCGGCGCGCTGGCATGCAGGTGCGCGATGGTGGCTTCGGCGACATAGCGGCCGCCGATGCCGACCCCGGCGGTCGCGGCCAGCAGCTCGCGGGCGCGGGCGATCCCGGCCCGGTCCCACCGTGAGCGGTCCTGGTCGGCGAGCAGCACCATCTCACCGTCGGCGTCGACCCGGCCCCCACGCCGGGCGTGGTGGGACATCATCAGGGCGAGCAGGCCGAGCACCTCGGGCTCGGCGGGCATGAGCGTGGCCAGCACCTCGCCAAGGTCGATCGCCCGCGCGCAGAGGTCGCCGCGCAGATGGGCCTCGCCGGTGCTGGCGGCGTACCCCTCGTTGAAGACGAGGTAGACCACGGCCAGCACGGCGGGCAGCCGGTCGGGCAGGTCGGCCGGTGCCGGTACCCGCAGCGGGATACCGGCGTCGCGGACCTTGCCTTTTGCCCGGACCAGCCGCTGCGCCATCGTCGCCTCCGGGACGAGGAACGCCCGGGCGATCTCCGGTGTCGACAACCCGGCCAGGCAGCGCAGGGTCAGGGCGACCTGCGCGTCCCGGGACAGCGCCGGGTGGCAGCAACCGAAGATCAACTCGAGCCGCTCGTCCGGAATCGCGGAGGTCTCCGGCGCGGACGAGGTCCGCGCCAGCTGTCGCTCCAACTCCGCAAGCTTCTCGGCGTACACCCTCGCCCTCCGCAACCGGTCCAGCGCCTTGCGCCGTGCCGTCGTCGCCAACCATGCGCCCGGATTGGGTGGCAGGCCGTCGCGCTGCCACACCTGCAGCGCGGCGACGAACGCATCGGCGGTCGCGTCCTCGGCAAGGCTGAGATCACCGCCGCATGCCCGTGCCACGCCGGCGAGCACGCGCCCCCACTCAGTGCGGTGCGCGTCCTCGACGGCGCGGATGAGGGAACTGGTCAGCTCTGCGGGACCTGTGAGAAGTCGATGACAGGCCGTACTTCAACTGCCCCGTGGGAGGCGCCGGGGCACTGCGCCGCCAGTTCGATGGCGCGGTCGAGGTCGCCGGCGTTGATGATGTAAAAGCCGCCGAGTGCCTCCTTGCTCTCGATGAACGGCCCGTCGGTCGTCAGCGTTTTGCCGTCCCGGACCCGGACCGTCGTCGCGGTGCTGGTCGGGTGCAACGCCTCGCCACCGTTGCCGGCGCCGGAACTGGTGAGCATCTCGGTGTACGCCCAGTAGGCGTCCATGACCTCCTTCTGCTCCACCTCGGTGGACTCCGCGTTCTCGTCGGAATAGATGAGTACGGCGTACTGCGTCATGTCTGGCTCCTCTCGCGCACCGGGCCGGTGCCCGGCGTCATCATCCCTACGAACGGCTCAGGCGGGAATCGACACCTTGGACGCAACGAATCTTTGTCCGACCGCTGTGGGACAGTGTCGCCGGGTCAGCACAGGGAGGTGCGGTGGCGGTCGTCGAGGTCGAGGGCGCGCACAAGTCCTACCGACGGCGCGGCAAGCCCGCTCAGAAGGCTCTCGACGGGCTGGACCTGTCCGTCGCCGAGCACCGCGTCCACGGCTTCCTCGGCCCCAACGGATCAGGTAAGACAACGACGATCCGGGCGCTGCTCGGCCTTGTGCGGGTCGACTCCGGCACGATGCGGCTACTCGACCGGCCGGTGCCGGATGCGCTGCCTGAGGTCATCGGCTCGGTCGGTGCGTTGGTCGAATCCCCGCTGTTCTTCCCCAACTTCAGCGGCCGCCGCAATCTGCGGCTGCTAGGCGGGGTGGCGGGTGTGTCCCACGACCGGGTCGAGGAGTGCCTCGAGATCGTCGGCCTGCGTGACCGCGGTGAGGACAAGTTCAAGGGCTACTCGCTGGGCATGAAGCAGCGCCTCGGCATCGCTGCCGCGCTGCTCAAGTCGCCGACGCTGCTCGTGCTCGACGAGCCCAGCAACGGCCTGGACCCGGCCGGCATCCGCGAAGTCCGCGAACTCATCAGGCAACTCGGGTCCGACGGCCAGACCACCGTCCTGCTCTCCTCGCATCTGCTGGCCGAGGTACAACAGGTCTGCGACGACGTGACGATCATCGCCCGCGGCAGGCTGGTCGCCACCGGTGCCGTGGCTGACGTCCTTGCGACCGGTTCCACCGGAGACATCCGCCTCAGGGCCCCGGATCATCAGGCGGCGTACGACGTCCTGACCGCGGCCGGCTTTACGCTGACGCCACTGGCCGACGCCTGGCTGGTGCACGGGGTCACCGACCCGAGCACGATCACCCGGGCATTGGCCGCCGAGGACCAGTACCTCAGCGAGCTGTCTCCCGTCGCCGCGGACCTGGAAAGCGTGTTCCTGGACCTGACCGCGGAGGACCAGTGAGCGCGCCGGCGCGGCACGCCCAAGCCGAGACCCGACGTGGCTCGCTGCTACGGACCGAGTTCGCCCGGCTCCGTGCCCGGCGGTTCATCCAGGTGCTGATCGGCCTGGCTCTGCTGGGCTTCGTGGTGCTCTCCGTCGTCGCGTTCACGCAGTACTCGAAGCCGACCGCCGAGGTACTGGCTGATGCGCAGGCCCGGCTGGAGCAGGACATCGACTTGGCAGAGCAGTTTCGCGAGGAGTGCCTGGCCGAGGAGTCCATCCCGGAAGACGAGCGGGAGTTCGCCTGCGGGCCACCGCTCCAGGAGCAGGGCTACGTCCTCGACAACTACATCGACAAGCGGCCGTTCACGCTCACGGATGACCTGCCCGGCGGGGCGCTCGCGGTCGCAGCGGCAAGCGCGATGCTCGGCTTCGTCATCGGCGCGACGTACGTCGGTGCCGAATGGTCGACGCGCTCCATCGTGGCCCTGCTGTTCTGGGAGCCGCGCCGGCTGCGGGTCATCGGGATCAAGACGGGCGTCGCCGCCGGCGCTGCCGCCACCCTCGGACTCGTCGGACAGCTCGCCTGGCTCGGGATCGCACAGCTGCTCGTGCGCACTCGAGGCACCACCACGGAGGTACCTGACGGCTTCTGGGCAGACTATGCCGGGCAGGGTTTCCGGGCGGTCATGCTCGTCGTCATCGCCACCCTGCTGGGGTTCGGGCTGGCCAACCTGCTCCGCAACACCGGCGCCGCGCTGGGCGTCGGCTTCGCCTACTTCGCGGTCGTGGAGACGGCGCTGCGCGGGCTGATTCCGCGTACACAGCCGTTCCTGATCAGCGAGAGCGCGCTGGCGCTGATCCAGCAGGGCGGAATATCGATCTTCATGTTCGGAGCGACAGTGGACGAGGAAACCGGCAGCTTCACCGAGTTCACCGAGATCGTGGTGTCCAACCTCCGGGGAGGGCTGACGCTGTCGGCGTACCTGCTGGTCCTGCTGGGCCTTGGTACGTGGCTGTTCCGTCGCCGCGATCTGCACTGAACCGGGGCCAGCTAGGGTCGGACCACACAGTCGCGCCGTACCAAGGGAGAGAGCCAGTGACGGTCCGGGTAGGAATCAACGGCTTCGGACGCATCGGGCGCAACTACTGGCGGGCCGCCCAGGCCAGTGGTCAAGACATCGAGATCGTCGCCGCGAACGACCTCGGCGATGTCAAGACGATGGCGCACCTGCTGCGCTACGACAGCGTCCTCGGCCGGCTGCCGAACACGGTGACCGCCACCGACGAGGGCATCGAGATCGACGGCAAGCTCGTGCGGATCCTGGCCGAGCGGGAGCCCGGCAACCTCCCGTGGGGCGAGCTCGGGGTCGACGTGGTGATCGAGTCGACCGGCTTCTTCACCGACGCCGCCAAGGCCCGGCAGCACGTCGACAAGGGCGGCGCCAAGAAAGTGATCATCTCCGCGCCGGCAACCGGTGAGGACCTCACCGTCGTACCCGGTGTCAACGACGACAAGTACGACGGCAGCCAGACCGTCATCTCCAACGCCTCATGTACGACGAACTGCCTCGCGCCGCTGGCCAAGGTGCTGCACGACTCGTTCGAGATAAAGAGCGGTCTGATGACGACGATCCACGCTTACACCGGCGACCAGAACCTGCAGGATGGCCCGCACAAGGACCTGCGCCGGGCCCGGGCGGCCGCGATCAACGTCATACCCACGAGCACCGGGGCGGCCAAGGCGATCGGCCTGGTCCTGCCGGAGTTGAAGGGCAAGCTCGACGGCTACGCGCTGCGGGTTCCCGTGCCCACCGGTTCGGCCACCGACCTCACCGTCCTGGTGGGCCGCGAGACGACGGTCGAGGAGGTCAACACCGCGTTCAAAACCGCAGCGGACGGCCCACTCAAGGGCATCCTGACCTACACCAGCGACCCGATCGTGTCATCCGACATCGTCACCGACCCAGCCTCGTGCATCTTCGATTCCGGGCTGACCAAGGTCATCGGCCCCCAGGTGAAGGTGGTCGGCTGGTACGACAACGAGTGGGGCTACTCGAACCGGCTCGTGGACCTGACCGTGCTCGTCGCCGCCACGATCTGAGACGGCGCGGAATCTGATGCGGTCCCTGGACGACCTGCTCGCCGAGGGTGTGGCCGGCACGCGTGTGCTGCTTCGCGCCGACCTGAACGTGCCGCTGGACAACTCCACCGGCGAGGCGCTGATCACCGACGACGGCCGGATCCAGGCCAGTCTCCCAACGATCCGCGCGCTCAGTGACGCCGGCGCCCGGGTGGTCGTCGCCGCGCACCTCGGCCGCCCGAAGGGACGGCCCGACCCCGCCTACTCCCTCGCCCCGGTCGCCCATCGGCTGGGCGAACTGCTGGGCGCCCCGGTGTCGATGGCCGCCGATGTCGTGGGAGACGGGGCCCGGCTGAGCGTCCAGACGCTGGCCGACGGACAGGTCGCGGTCCTGGAGAACGTCCGCTTCGACGGGCGTGAGACCAGCAAGGACGACGACGAACGCGGCCGCCTCGCCGACGACCTCGCGGGCCTTGCCGATGCCTATGTCGACGATGCCTTCGGCGCTGTGCACCGCAAGCACGCCAGCGTGTACGACGTCGCGCAGCGTCTGCCGCACTACGCGGGCGGCCTCGTCCTGCGGGAGGTCGAGGTGTTGCGCCGGCTGGTCGACAACCCCGACCGCCCGTACGTCGTCGTACTGGGTGGGAGCAAGGTGTCGGACAAACTCGGCGTTATCGAGGCCCTCTTGCCCAGTGTCGACCGCCTGCTGATCGGTGGCGGGATGTGTTTCACGTTCCTTGCCGCCCAGGGACACGAAGTGGGCGGGTCGCTGCTGGAGCAGGAGCAGGTGGACACCTGCCGGCGGCTGCTGGCCGATGCCGGCGACCGGATCGTATTGCCGGCAGACATCGCGTGCGCGGAGTCACTCGTCGCCGGCGCCCAGGTGACGGTGGTGGCCGCGGACGCCATCCCGGCCGGGCTCAAGGGTCTGGACATCGGGCCGCAGTCCGTGCAGCTGTTCAGCGACGCGCTGAGCGGCGCCCGAACGGTGTTCTGGAACGGTCCGATGGGCGTGTTCGAGATGGCCGGCTTCGCTGGTGGCACGAGGGGAGTCGGGACGGCGGTCGCAGCAGTGGACGGGCTCTCGGTCGTAGGCGGTGGGGACTCGGCAGCCGCCGTTCGGACGCTCGGGCTGGACGAGTCGGCCTATAGCCACATCTCCACCGGGGGAGGCGCGTCCCTGGAGTATCTGCAGGGGAAGTCGTTGCCGGGCCTCGCCGTGCTGGCCGACTGACGTGGCGACCAGAGCACGCCGTGATCATCGGGTTCGGCCGCCCCTGACCGGCCAAACCTCATGATCAAGCAAAGGCGCCCGATCATCGCGGGCAACTGGAAGATGAATCTCAGCCATCGCGAGGCAATCGCGCTGGTGCAGAAGGTCGCGTTCAGCCTCGACGACAAGCAGTTGCAGGCTGTTGAGGTCGTCGTACTGCCGCCGTTCGTGTCCCTGCGCAGCGTTCAGTCGCTGATCGACGCGGACCAGATGGTGCTCGGCTACGGCGCGCAGGACCTGTCCCCACATGGAGCCGGTGCCTACACCGGTGACATCAGTGGATCGATGCTGGCCAAGCTCGGCTGCCAGTACGTCCTCGTCGGTCACTCCGAGCGGCGCGAGCACCACGGCGAGGACGACGCGGCCGTCAACGCCAAGCTGTCAGCGGCGCTGGACAACGGAATCGCGCCGATCCTTTGCGTCGGGGAGGGCCTTGCGATCCGCGAGGCCGCGGGGCACGTCAGGCACTGCGTGGCCCAACTGGACGGCGCGCTGGCCGGTCATGGCACCGACCGGCTCGCTGATCTGGTGCTCGCCTACGAGCCGGTCTGGGCGATCGGGACCGGCGCGGTCGCCACCCCCGAGGACGCGCAGGAGATGTGTTCAGCGCTGCGAGCCCGGGTGCGCGAGACGCACTCCGCTGCGCTGGCCGACGGCATGCGTATCTTGTACGGCGGGTCGGTCAAGGCGTCGAACACCGAAGCCATCGTGGCAGAGCCAGACGTCGATGGCGCCTTGGTCGGGGGAGCGAGCCTCGACGCCGACGAGTTCGCCCGGATCTGTCGCCTTGCGGCCCCCCCGGGCGGCTAGACCGAACCACCGATCGTGGAAGGCCGCCTGCGAATGCAGCGACGCCGTACTAACCGGTGTGTCGTGGTCGGGCTGTCGCTGCTCCTGCTCACCGGCTGTACCGAGGCGGTGACGCAGGCTCGATCGACCGGCCTGCCGAGCGGAGCCGGAGCCGACCGTGGCGTCACCACCGAGCGGTCGCCGTCGCCGCATGCGGGGGGCACCCTGCGGATCGTCGCCGGTCAGCCGGACAGCATGGACCCGGCCCGGTCGTACCTCCCGTGGGTCTGGAACATCATGCGGCTCTACACCCGAACCCTCGTGACATACGCCGCCGCACCCGGCGACGCGGGCAGCGAGGTCGTCGCTGATCTGGCGACCGGCCTGGGCGTCCCCACCGACGGGGGCCGGACCTGGACGTACACGCTGAAACCGG
>JACDAB010000265.1 GCA_013695665.1 Geodermatophilaceae bacterium
GACCAGCCCTGATCGGTCAAACCCCATGATCACGGCCAGGATGTGGGGTCAGGCGAGCAGCGATCGGACCACTGCGTCGGCGAGCAGCCGGCCCCGCAGGGTGAGCACGGCGCGCCCTGCCAGGTGCTCGACCCGCGACAGCAGGCCGTAGCCGACCGCCTCCGCCGCCGCCCCCCGCCCGGCTGAACTGAGCAGGCTCACGGACAGGCCATCGCGCAGCCGCAGCCCTAGCATGATCTGCTCCGTGCGCCGGGCCGCCGGGCCCAACACCTCGCGGGCATGGGCCGGGCTGTGGCCGGACTCGACGAGGGTGGCGTATGCACTGGGATGTTTGACGTTCCACCAGCGCACGCCGCCGATATGGCTGTGCGCGCCGGGGCCGATCCCCCACCAGTTGGCGCCGGTCCAGTACAGCTCGTTGTGCCGGCTGCGCGCGCTACGCCCGGCCGACCAGTTCGAGACCTCGTACCAGAGGTAGCCGGCCCGGGCGAGCGCGACATCGGCCTGCTCGTAGCGATCGGCCAGTACGTCGTCCTCCGGCGCCGGAATCTCACCCCGGGCGACCCGCCGAGCCAGCGCCGTACCGTCCTCGACGATCAGGGCGTACGCCGAGACGTGGTCCGGGTTGGCGTCGATGGCCGCCTCGAGCGAGGCTCGCCAGTCCTCCTCGGTCTCCCCCGGTGTGCCGTAGATCAGGTCCAGGTTGATGTGTTCGAAGCCTGCCGCCCTGGCCTCGGCGACGGCAGCCGCGGCACGTCCGGGCGTGTGCTGGCGGTCCAGTACGGCGAGGACGTGCTCGCGGGCGGACTGCATGCCCAGGCTGATCCTGGTGAATCCGGCCTGCCGCAGCCGATGCAGTGACTGCGGGGTCACCGACTCCGGATTCGCCTCGGTCGTGATCTCGGCATCGCGGGTGAGGCCGATCCGTTCGGCAATCTCGGCCAGGATCGCCGCGAGGTGCTCCGAGGGGAGCAGCGTCGGCGTACCCCCTCCGAAGAAGACCGTCTCGGCCGGTGGCGGCGAGGTCCCCATGACGTGTGCGGCCAGCCGAACCTCGGCGATCGCAGTGTCAACATAGGACAGTTGGGAGGCGCCACCACCCAGCTCACGGGCCGTGTAGGTGTTGAAATCGCAGTAGCCGCACCGACTGGCACAGAACGGGACATGCACGTACATGCCCAGCGGCTGATGCCCCAGGCTCGACAGGGCCGACGGCGGCAGCGACCCGTCCGGCGGCGCGGGATCGCCGTCGGGCAGAGTGGAGGGCACTGCACGAGTGTCCCAGTCGAACCGCCAGGCGGGCGGGAGGAGGCGGCAGTGGCGGATCTCGTCCACGCAACAACCGCGTCGGGTGTCGCCATCATCACATTGGACTCCCAGCACAACCGCAACGCTCTCTCCACCCAGCTCATGGCCGAGCTGACCGACCGGCTCGGAGCGGCCCAGGCCGACGACGCCGCACGGGTGATCGTCCTGACGCATGAGGGCCGGGTGTTCTGCTCCGGGATGGATCTGTCCGAGGCGCGCGGCGGGCCGCCAACAGGCATGGGGGTCAACGCGTTCCCGGCGATCCTGCAATCGATCTGGGACAGCCCGAAGCCGGTCATCGCCCGGGTTGCCGGGCCTGCTCGAGCCGGCGGGGTAGGCCTGATCGGGGCCTGCGACATAGCGGTAGCCGCCCGATCGGCGACGTTCGCGTTCACCGAGGTGCGGATCGGCGTCGTACCGGCGCTGATCTCGATCACGGTGCTGCCCCGGCTGTTGCCCCGCGCCGCGCATGAGCTGTTCCTCACCGGCGAGGTGTTCGACGGAGACCGAGCCGCCGAGGTCGGCCTGATCAACGCTGCTGTCGAGACAGCCGATCTGGACGCCGCAGTCCGCAGGTACGTCGACCTGCTCGTCCTGGGCGCACCCGGAGCCCTGGCTGCCACCAAGCACATGCTGCGGCGTTCCCGACCCGCATCGATGTCCGAGGACTTCGCCGCCATGCTGGCGCTGTCCGCCGAGCACTTTGCGGGCAAGGAGGGCCAGGAGGGCATCGCCGCGTACGCCGAGAAGCGCCGTCCGAACTGGGTGCCGCAGGTCTAGTCGGCCGGGCTCACGAGCAGCACGCCGTCGGGCAGCTCATATCGGTGCCCGTCGTCGGGTATCCACGCCAGATCGTCCACGGCGAGGGGCTTCGACCAGCAGCACCGTGAGCCGGCGGGCGGCCGCTGCCTCATCGAGAATGCCCCGCGCCACGCCGTACGCGCCCGGGTCCGCCGCCTTCAACCGCCCGGCATCGACCCAGACCAGGACCCACGGCGTGTTGGGCAGCCAGGACAGGTCACCGAGCAGGTCGGCTGCGGCGTCCCAGTTGCGGCCGGACCAGCCAGGAAAGCGCAGCGTCGCCGCGAGCGACTCCAGGAACTCCGCCTTGCTGCCGACCGGCGGGAGGACGTACACGGCGATCCCCGCCGATGCCGCGGCGGCGACGACCGCCTCCTGCGATGCCGCCCCGGACAGCTGAAACACGCCGGGCCGACCAGCCCACCACGGGACGGGACTCGTCGGGGCGGGGCTCACGGGTCGAGCACCCGGACAAAGGATTCGTAGTGATCCGCCGAGTAGTACACCTCGCCGTCGCGACCTGTGACGAGCCGGCGGGCACCCCGGTCCCCCTCCCCCGGCGTAGGGACCGTGTACTCCCGGTAGTAGCCGACCTGCTGGTCGGGCAGCAGTTCCTCGCGGTTGCCGAACACCGCGCCGTCCCGCTCGTACGGGAACGACCCGTCCCGCTCGATCAACTCAAGCGTCGTGCGCACCTCGGCCGGCAGTTCGGCCACCGCGACGACGGACAGGCCGGATTCGGTGTCCGCGACACCCGAGGCGTCGCGGCTGGCGAGGTAGGCCGCGAGTACGACGGCCAGCAGCACGACCAGTCCGACGAGCGGTCGGCGCTGCCAGGTACGGCGTACAGCCACGGTCGTGAGAATAGGACGACCCCCTGCGCCCGGCGACGCCCTCGGGGTTGACAGCCGGCGGGGCCGTAGTGACAGACGCTCCCCGCGTGGGGATGGCCCACTGTGTCTGTCGTTGTGACCGGGCCGCCGACGGCGCCCGGCGGCTGGTGTGTTCCTACGACGGGTTAGCGTCGGCGGATGCGTGCCGCCTTCGTCAGCTCACCGTCACCCGATGACCCGCTGTCCGTCCTGGAGATCGGGGACCGCCCTGAGCCCACCGTTCCGGACGGATGGACGGTGGTGACCCTCCGGGCGGCGTCCCTGAATCATCACGACGTGTTCTCGCTGCGGGGGGTCGGGCTGCCCGCCGAGCGGATGCCGATGATCCTCGGCTGTGACGGGGCGGGCGTCGACGAGGACGGCAACGAGGTGCTCGTCCATGCGGTCATCTCCTCGCCCGGCTTCGGCGGCGACGAAACCCTCGATCCGAAGCGCTCGCTGCTGTCGGAGTCCCACCAGGGCACGTTCGCTGAGCGGGTTGCCGTCCCCCGGCGCAACCTGCTGCCCGTGCCGGCCGGGTTGTCCATGACCCAGGGTGCCTGCCTGCCCACGGCGTGGCTGACGGCGTACCGGATGCTGTTCACCAAGTCGGGTCTGCGTCCCGGCCAGACCGTTCTCGTGCAGGGTGCCAGCGGCGGCGTCGCCACTGCGCTGATCGTGCTGGGCCGCGCCGCCGGCTACCGGGTGTGGGCCACAGGTCGCACCGAGGCCAAGCGGGCCGCTGCGGTGGAGCTCGGCGCGGACCAGGCTTTCGAGTCCGGTGCCCGACTCCCGGAGCGGGTGGACGCAGTGATGGAGACCGTCGGCGAGGCGACGTGGGGACACAGCCTGAAGTCGCTGCGGCCCGGCGGGACGCTCGTGGTGTCCGGCGCGACCAGCGGGCCCAACCCGAAGGCGGACCTGGCCCGGGTCTTCTTCCTGCAGCTCAACGTCATCGGCTCGACGATGGGTACCCGGGACGAGCTGCTCGGGCTGCTTGCGTTCTGCCAGACCTCCGGCGTACGCCCGGTCATCGCACGGGAGCTGCCGCTGGAAGCTGCCCGGGAGGGCTTCGCGGCCATGATCGCCGGCGACACCGCCGGCAAGATCGTCTTCACGATGAGTTGACCCCTGCCGCAAGAGTTTCGGCGGTGGACAGACAGGGCTGATCGGTGTGCCCGTATGGCCCGCGACGTCCTCAGAGGCTGGCGGTCAACTCGACGGTGACGGATTCCTCAGCCGACTCCCTCAAGACCAGCTCGGTCACGGCTCCGGCGAGGATCAGGTCCTGTTGTGCCGCCTTGATCGCGATCAGCCGGGCGGAGTCACCGGTCACGGTCAATCGGCTGACCTGCGCCCGCAGCGACACCTGGCTGCTGGACTTGGCTTTGCGCACCTCGGCGAGGACCGCGCTCACGGTGTCGAGCACCCCGGGGTTGACCGCACCGGCGGCAGCGCGCAACGGCGCACCCGAGGGCCACGCCGTCCGGTGCACCGAGCCGGGACGCCACCACGACCAGACTTCCTCGGTGACGAAGGGGAGGAACGGGGCGAGCAGCCGCAGGAAGCTGTCCAGCGCGATTCCGAGCGCGGTGCGCGCTGAGTCCGACTCGGGACCTTGGCCGTAGGCGCGGCTCTTGACCAGCTCCAGGTAGTCGTCGCAGAAGCGCCAGAAGAACTTCTCGGTGTGCTCCAGAGCGCGGTGGTACTGGTAGTCCTCGAACGCCGCGGTGGCCGCATCCACGACATCGGCAAGCATGCTCAGCATGGCCCCGTCGATGGCGACCCCGACATCGCCGGAGCCGGAGCCGGAGCCGGCCGGCGTCCCGGCCAGGCCGAGGACGAAGCGCGAGGCATTGAGCACCTTGTTGGCCAGCCGGCGGCCGACCTTCATCTGCCCCAGGTCCACGGCAGTGTCGGTTCCGGGCGCGGCGGCGCAGGCCCAGTAGCGGAAGCCGTCGGCGCCGAAGGTGTCCAGCAGCTGCTGCGGGGTATCGGCGTTGCCCTTGGACTTGGACATCTTCTTCCGGTCGGGGTCGAGGATCCAGCCGTTGAAGTGCGTGTTCGCCCAGGGCAGCTCGCCGTGCTCCAGGTGCGCCCGCAACACCGTGGAGAACAGCCAGGTGCGGATGATCTCCGGCCCCTGCGGGCGCAGGTCCATCGGGAAGGTCCGGGCGTACAGGTCGGGGTCCTCCTCCCAGCCGCAGACGATCTGTGGGCTGAGCGAGGACGTCGCCCAAGTGTCCATGATGTCGAGGTCGCCGACGAAACCACCCGGCTGGCCCCGTTGGGCCTCCTCGTACCCCGGCGGCGGTTCGCCCTGCGGGTCCACCGGCAGGGCGGCCTCCTCGCTGAGCATCGGCTTGTCCCAGACCGTGTCGCCGGCGGCGTCCACCGGGTACCAGACCGGGAACGGCACGCCGAAGAAGCGCTGCCGGCTGATCAGCCAGTCGCTGTTGAGCCCACCCACCCAGTGCTCGTAGCGGACCCGCATGTGGTCGGGGTGCCAGACCAGTTGCCGCCCGCGGGCCAGCAGCGCCTCCCGCAGCTCCTCGTCGCGGGCGCTGTTGCGGATGTACCACTGCCGGCTGGTGACGATCTCCAGCGGCCGGTCCCCCTTCTCGTAAAACTTGACCGGGTGCCGGATCGGGCGCGGTTCACCGTGCATGCCGCCGGAGTCACGCAACAGGTCGACGATACGGGCGCGCGCCTGCTTGGCGGTCTTCCCGGCCAGCTCCGCCCATGCAGTGGGCCCGTCCCCGCTAAGCCAGGCCGGAGTGTCGGTCTGGAACCGGCCGTCCCGGCGTACGACGGAGCGCATCGGCAGGTCGAGCTCGCGCCACCAGAGCACGTCGGTGGTGTCGCCGAAGGTGCACACCATGGCGATACCGGTGCCCTTGTCCGGCTGGGCCAGTGGGTGCGCGACGACCGGCACCGTCACCCCGAACAACGGCGTACTGACCTCGGTGCCGAAAAGCGGGCGGTACCGCGGGTCCTCCGGATGGGCGACGAGCGCCACGCAGGCCGGCACCAGCTCCGGTCGGGTC
Organism: Geodermatophilaceae bacterium; assembly: GCA_013695665.1. GTDB lineage: Bacteria > Actinomycetota > Actinomycetes > Mycobacteriales > Geodermatophilaceae > JACCTY01. The sequence continues at coordinate 6,029 of JACDAB010000265.1, forward strand.
GTCTCGATCTCGACGTGCCCGCCGTCCGGCCGGCCGAACAGCAGCCGGTGCGACGTGGCGTCGACCTCGCGGTCCTCCAGCTCCGCCTGCGCCACTGCGGTCCGGAAGTCGATGTCCCACAGGGTCGGCGCCTCGGCGGCATAGGCCTCGCCGCGGTGCACGTTGCGCAGGAACGCGCGCTGGGCCACCCGCCGGCAGTGGTCGTCGATCGTGGCGTAGGTCAGGGTCCAGTCCACCGACAGCCCGACCCGCCGCCACACCTGCTCGAAAGCCTTCTCATCGACGCGGGTGAGCTGGTGGCACAGCTCGACGAAGTTGCGCCGGGAGATCGGCAGCTGCCGACTTCCCTTCGTCGGCTCCGGGAGCTCCAGTTCCGCGTCGTAGGGAACGGTGGGGTCACAGCGCACCCCGTAGTGGTTCTGCACCCGGCGCTCCGTCGGCAGCCCGTTGTCGTCCCAGCCCATGGGGTAGAACACCTCGCGACCACGCATCCGCTGAAAGCGGGCGAGCGAGTCGACCTGGACGTAGCCGAACACCGATCCGATGTGCAGCTGGCCGCTGACCGTCGGCGGCGGGGTGTCGATGGAGTAGATCTCGGCGCGGTCCTTGGTGCGGTCGAACTGGTAGGTCCCAGCGGCCCCCCACGACGCGTCCCACTTGACCTCGAGGTCGGCAAGTGAGGGTCGTTCGGGCACGGCGGGCATATGCCTGAGCTTACGTGAGTACCACGACCGCCTACCCGTACGCCGGCAGATCGGCCGGCGAGTCCAGCCGAGGGCAGTAGATTCCGTTCGGGGCGCTTCATGACCCGATCCGCATCCGGTGACAGGACAAGCCATGCTCGACGCGCAGCGACCCTTGGCCCAACCCATGTAGGCCACCTCGACGAGGAACCTCGAGGCCGAAGCGCGGAAGCCCGACACTGTTGATTGGGACCACCATCAGGGCTACTGTTCGCAGCCTCATCAGGACCAGTCGTAGGTGGTGCCCGATGAAACGGCTCTCGCTTCGACTCGGACTGGCTGTGTGTGGTCTGATCTTCGCCGCTTCGCCTGCCCAAGCGAGCCCCACCGACTCGGCCCCGGCCGACCGGGCCGTTGATACTCCGGCACTGCAGTTCCTGCCCCCTCCTCCGTCCTACCAGGGCGAGCCATATTTCCAGGCGCAGACACTTAACATCTGTGGCCATCGCTGTACCCAGAGCAGCCTCAAGTTGGACTCGATCGCGGATAGGATCTGGTTCTCGCAGCTGGAGGCCGTCGCGCTGCAGGAGGTCTGCCGAAAACAGCTAGTGGCGATCCAAGACAGGCTTGATGAATATCAGGATGGAAAATACAAGATACATTTCGGTTACAGCCGGACCATCGGAACGACCCAATGCGACACTTACGGGACGGGAGTCATCACTCTTCACTACTCCGAGCCCAACAGGTATGACCTGCCGTCGCCTTCGTCCGGCGAGCAGCGCATTAACAGTTGCATCACAACCATGATGTGGGGCCAGCCGGTACGAGCCTGCTCAACACACCTCAGCTACAACGGCGAGCCATTCGGATATGAGTACCGTCAAGATCAGATAGCCCATGTCCGCACCTATTGTGCTGGGCAGGGTGGGTACAGGGCAATACTTCAGATGGGCGACTTCAATGCACCGTCCCCCGAGCAGTGAGATGTCCCCGCTGACAAGCTTGCTTGGAGAAGTTGACGACACCGCCAACGCACACAACACCTACGCGTGGACCTATACGCACACAGACACCGGTCCCTACACAAAGTTTGATTACATATTCTATGGTCGATACTACCTGGGCAATACAGTCAACTACAACATTGTTGCCACGAAGTATGGTCCGGGTCTGCCTGATGAGGCAACAGAGAACGACTTTGACCATCAATTGCTATTAAGCACTCGGATGTACGTTCGTTAGGGGTGTCATGCCATGAGTACGACTAGGGCGAGATTCTATCGAGCAGGCCCGATGACGGCGGCTACGCTGGTGGTGCTCTTGATCGCGGCCATCGTCACGGCCATAGCGTTTGATACTCGACCTGACGGCGCCAGCAATGCACTCGCAGTGCCTTTTGTCGATAACCCATTCACACCCCCCGAGCTGTTCCCAACACTGCCTCCCGCACCGGTTGACCTGACCGACTGTCAGCTCAGCGACTTCACGATCGTATCAACAGAGCGGCAGACCGGACCTGACCCAAGCGCAGCTGTGACGAGTGCCGCCTTTCGAATTGCGTTGAGGAATGACAGCCAAGCGTGTGCGTTGGGCGGCGCCCCGGTTATCGCATTGTCCTCGCCCAGCGGCGCAGGGGAGCCGATAACCGCCGCCCAGCCGGCCGCCAGCGAACCAACCGATCTTCCACCAAGGTGGACCGTTGAGATCGGCGGCACGGTCGTGACCGGGGTCTTTCTGGCCGGCCAGCCCTGCTCGCGGTTCCCAGACCCCACCTGGGAGTTGACTGTGGCCGACGAGGAGAAGCAGCAACTGACCACAATGGTCCCAGCGCCCGGGTGCACGGAGCCTGACAGCGTCGGCGACATCGTTAGATCGGGCCTGTGGGAGCCTTACAGGGCTCCTGCCGGTCCCCGGCAACCAGTTCCCACAGACGACCTGGCGGTGACCCTCACAGTTCCGGAGACCGTGCTATCGGACGGGCCGCTACTTTATACCGCGACCATTCTCAACCCGACTGATCAGTCAATCAGTTTGAGTCCGTGTCCGAGGTACCGCCAAGCGTTCGGCGAAGGCGGCATCGTGAGTGAATATTTCGGCACTCTCAACTGTGCAGAAGCACCTGAATCTGTGGGCCCCGGGGACAAGGTCACATTCGAGATGCAGATCGCTTTACCGCCGGAGTTCACCGCCGGATTTGCCGGCATGCTCAGCTGGACCCTGAATCCGGAAGACGGACCAGGAGCGATGTCCGAAAAACCCGTTGCCGTCACCTGAACGCACCCGCTCACGCTGGCAGCGTCACAGCGCGCCGAGTTCAGCCGCCAGATCGTCCAGCCCGACGGAACCCAGCGAAAGCGCCGCCATGTGCCAGCGCTTGAGATCGAAGTCGGCACCGTGCGACCGCTCGGCCGCGGCGCGACCGGCCAGCCAGGCCCGCTCGCCGAGCTTGTAGCTGATCGCCTGACCGGGGATCCCGAGGTAGCGCACCAGCTCACTGTCGGCGAAGGCCGCTTCCCGGCCGCTGTTGGCACCGAAGAACTCCCGACCCAGTTCGGGCGTCCACCGCTCGCCGGGGTGGAAGTCCTGACCAGCGGGGATCGCCAACTCGAGGTGCATACCGATGTCGATGATCACCCGGACCGCACGCAACTGCTGCGCGTCGAGGTACCCCATCCGGTGCCCCTGGCCGGTCAGGAAACCGAGTTCGTCCATCAGCCGCTCGGCGTACAGCGCCCATCCCTCGGTGTCCGCGCTCGTGCTGCCGATGCTCGTCTGGTACGTCGAGAGCTGCGGTGCGACATGGACCCATTGGGCCAGCTGAAGGTGATGGCCCGGAACGCCCTCGTGGTACCAGGTGCTGACCAGATCCCACAGCGGGAAGCGCTCGCGGCCCAGCGTGGGCAGCCAGGTGCGGCCCGGGCGGGAGAAGTCCAGCGCCGGCCGCGTGTAGTACGGCGCCGCCGCGCTGCCGGCCGGCGCGATCATGGCCTCGACCCGCTTGATCGGGTCTGCGAGGTCGAAGTGCGTCCCGTCGAGCGTGGTGATCGCTTCGTCCATCATCTGCTGCAGCCGCTGCCGGATCTCATCGACGCCCGTCACCGCATCGCCTTCGGCGTCCAGCCACCGCATCGCCTCGGCAGGTGTGGATCCCGGCCGGATCTGGTCTGCCTCGGCCCGCATCTCGGCGTCGATCCGGGCGTGTTCACCCCACGCCCAGGCGTATGCCTCGTCGAGGTCGAGATCGGCGCCGGTGTACTGCGTGGCCCAGCGGGCATAGCGCTCAGGGCCGACGGCATCGGGGGTGCCCGCAGCGCGCGGGAGGTAGTCAGCGCGAAGGAAGTCCCGGGTGGCCGCGACCGCCTGGGTGGCCGCCTGCGCTGCGGAGTCCAGTTCCCGTCGGCGGCCCTCCGGCCCAGCGGCGACGAACGAGGCGAACCACGAACCGTCCGGGCCGTCGCCGAGCCACTGGTCGAGCTGGCCGGCCATGGCGTCCACCTGCCGCGGGGCGGCGTACAGACCCTGGGTCGCACCCTCACGCAGCGCCGCGCGGTAACCGTCGTAGGCACGCGGGATGTTCGCCATCCGCCCGGCGATGGTGTGCCAGTCCTCGTCGGTGACCGACGGCATGAGCATGAAGACCTGACGCGCCGTGTGGACGGGGGTGAACATGTTGTTCACGAGGCGAAGATTCTCACCGGTCCCGCTCAACGCCAGGCTCGAGTTCAACCGGTTGCGCAGCAACCGGGCGCAGCGCCGTTCAAGGACGTCATCGGAGGCGGGGAGCGCATCGAGCTCGGACAGCGTCGCCCGGGCCAGGTCATCGGTTGCGGCGATGCCGTCGGGGGAGAGATCGGGCAACCTGTCATCGTGGGGGCGGGTTCCCAACGCCGTACCGAGGATCGGGTTGAGGTCGGTCAGGGCATCGACGTACCGGTCCGCGACATGGCGCGGAGTCGGAGTGGGAGAGGTGGTGGCCATTACGCATTCTGGACCATCGCAGGGATCGGCACATCTTGACGCCCACATTCGCTAGGTTCACGCTCACAGCAGACAACGGGGTCGCGCCGCCCCCCGTCCCCCATGCCTAGAGGGTGACCTGTTTTGCAGATTCCGGCAGCTTTCGAGTACGCCCGCGCGGAGAGTCTCGACCACGCGCTCCAGCTGTTGGCCGAACATGGCGAGGAGTCGCGGGTGATCGCCGGCGGGCACAGCCTGCTGCCGATGATGAAGCTGCGGATTGCCAGCCCGGAGTGGCTCATCGACATCAACGACCTGTCCGAACTCGAGCACATCACCGAGGACGGCGACTGGCTGCGGGTCGGCGCGCTGGCCCGGCACGTGAGCCTGCTGGAGTCCGACGTCGTGGTCGGGCACTTCCCGATCGTGCGGGACGCGGAGAAGACGATCGCCGATCCGCTGGTCCGCAACCGCGGCACCATCGGCGGTTCGCTCTGCCAGGCCGACCCGGCCGAGGATCTGTCGACCGTCTGCCACGTGCTGCGCGCCGAGCTGGTGATCCGCGGGCCGAACGGGGAACGCACCGTCCCCATGAAGGAACTGCACCGTGGCCCGTACGAGACCAGCGTCGAGCCGAACGAGATCCTCACCGAGATCCGCTGGCCGATCCGGGCGCGATCCTCCAGCGCCTACACGAAGGTCGAGCGGCGGGTCGGCGACTGGGCCACGGCCGCCGCGGGCGCGTCGGTGACGCTGGGGGCGCAAGGACAGATCGAGGACGTCGCGATCGGCCTCACCGCGGTCGGCTTGGACGGCAGTACGGCGACCCGCTCGCAGGACGCCGTCCGCGGGCAGCAACCCAGCGAGGACCTGTACGCCGAGGCCGGTCGGCTCGCCGCCGAGGACTGCAACCCGATGGGTGACCAGCGTGGTACAGAGGCTTACAAGCGCCACCTGGCCGACGAACTGACCCGACGTGTTCTGCGCACAGCCGTGGGACGCGTCATGTCCAACGCAGGATCGAGGGGCTGACCCGTGCAGATCACGATGACCGTGAACGGTGATTCCGTCTCACGGGAGGTGGAGGCGCGCGTGCTGCTCGTCCACTTCCTGCGCGACGTGCTGGGCCTCACCGGAACCCACTGGGGTTGCGACACGAGCAACTGCGGGCTGTGCACGGTGCTGATGGACGGCCAGCCGGTGAAGTCCTGCACGGTGCTGGCCGTCATGGCCTCCGGTCACGACATCCGCACGGTCGAGGGCCTGGCTTCCGGCGGCACCCTGGATCCGGTCCAGCAGGGCTTCATGGAGGAACACGGACTGCAGTGTGGCTTCTGTACGCCGGGCATGATGCTCACGGCCCGCGCACTCCTGGACAAGAATCCGGATCCCAGCGAAGAGGTGATCCGGGAAGCCATCTCCGGGCAGATCTGCCGCTGCACCGGGTACGCCACGATCGTCCGGTCCATCCAGTGGGCGGCTGCCCATCCCGCCGGCTCTTCTCAGGCCGAGACCCCTGCCGCTGACCCGGCATCAACCGACACTGCCGAGGTGAGCGTGTGACCGCTGTCGAAGAGCGCCCGTCCAACCCTGCGGCAACCGCCGAGGACCGGCCGATCGGGTTCGGTCGACTGCAGCGCAAGGAGGACCCCCGCTTCATCCGCGGCAAGGGTCACTACCTCGACGACGTCGTCCTGCCCGGGATGCTGCACGGCGCCATGCTGCGCTCGCCGTACGCGCACGCCAGGCTCATCTCGATCGACACGTCAGCGGCGCTGGCGCGCCCCGGCGTACATGCGGTCATCACGGGCAAGGACCTCGAGGGTCTCAACCTCGCGTGGGCGCCGACGCTGTCCGCCGACGTGATGGCGATCCTGGCGACGGACAAGGTCCGGTTCCAGGGGCAGGAGGTGGCCTTCGTCGTCGCCGACGACCGCTACGCCGCCCGAGATGCGCTGGAGTTCATCGACGTCGAGTACGAGGCGCTGCCGCCGGTCATCAACGCCCGCAAGGCCCTCGACCCGGACGCTCCGGTCATCCGCACCGACCTCGAAGGCCGAACCGACAACCACATCTTCGACTGGGAAGCCGGCGACTCCAGCGAGACCGACGCCGTCTTCGCCCGCGACGACGTGGTGATCGTGGCGGAGGACATCGTCTACCCGCGGGTGCACCCGGCGCCGATGGAGACCTGCGGCGCGGTCGCCGACTATGACCCCATCGACGGCAAGCTCACGTTGTGGGAGACCACCCAGGCCCCGCACGCGCACCGCACGCTGTACGCCATCGTCGCCGGCATCCCCGAGCACAAGATCCGGGTGATCTCCCCGGACATCGGCGGCGGCTTCGGCAACAAGGTGGGCATCTACCCGGGCTACGTGTGCGCGGTGGTCGGCTCGATCGTGACCGGCAAGCCGGTCAAGTGGGTCGAGGACCGCTCGGAGAACCTGATGTCCACGTCGTTCGCCCGCGACTACCTCATGCACGGCGAGGTCGCGGCGACACCGGAGGGCAAGATCCTCGCCGTACGCACGACCGTGCTGGCCGACCACGGGGCGTTCAACGCCACCGCGCAGCCGACCAAGTACCCGGCCGGCTTCTTTCACATCTTCACCGGCAGCTACGACCTGGAAGCCGCACACTGCAAGGTCACCGGCGTCTACACGAACAAGGCACCCGGCGGCGTGGCGTACGCGTGCTCGTTCCGGGTCACCGAAGCGGTGTACCTGGTCGAGCGGATGGTCGACATCCTGGCGCTGAAACTCAAGATGGACCCGGCCGAGATCCGGCTGAAGAACTTCATCAAGCCCGAGCAGTTCCCTTACGCGAACAAGACCGGCTGGGAGTACGACTCCGGCGAGTACGAGCGCGCCATGCGGATGGCGATGGACAT
>JACDAB010000268.1 GCA_013695665.1 Geodermatophilaceae bacterium
GGGCCCCTCTCCTTACCGCTCAGTACCGCTCAGACATGAGGTCAGGGCAGCATGACCCCGCCCTTGCCGGGCAGCTCGACGATCTCTGCGCGGTCACCGGTGAGGTTGCGGGTGTGCCACAGCATGACCGCCTTCTCGCCACCCACGGCGACATCGCCGAAGTAGCTGAAGCTGGCCTTGGCGCGGATCCGCAGCCCGTCCGCGGAGATCGACAGGATCGCCGGGAACGTCTCGTCGAAGGTGTCGCGGAAGCTCAACCCAGGCGAGAGTGCGTTGTAGGACATGGTCTCCTCGGCCAGCTCCGGGAAACCGTCGTCGGTCAGGGTTGTCCCGAGGTTGTCGGCAATGACGCCGAAGTCGCTGGCCTGGAGGGACTGGACACCGAACTCGAACCGCGCGTTGTCGGCCGTGATGGCCGGCAGAGCGCTGACCGGGAACGGCATCATGACCACGTCGGAGTCGAACGTGTTCGTGTCGACCGATCCCGGCGCACCGTTCAGGAACGTGATGGCCGGTGCCTCGTTCGACGGCAACAGGTTGCCCTCACGGTCCGCGCCGATCACAACCGGGGTGTCAGTCGGGTCGCCCCCGTCGGTGAAGTACGTCGTCAGCAGCTGGTAGTCCCACTGGCCGTCGCCCGTGGCGTCGATGAAGACGCTGTAGTTGACGTAGTTCGCCGTGGCGAACTCACCATGCGCTGCCACTGCGAAGTACAGGAAGGCATCTTCAGCGCCGCTGTACGGCGCGTCGGAGGCCACCCCGACGTTCTTCAGGTCCACCCAGCGGGCCAGATCGCCCGGCACACAGGTGCCCGTCACCCCGTCATCAGAACAGTCCGGCAGTGCCGGGCTGTAACCGAGCAACGAGAACGCGCTGACGAAGGAGTTGAACGACGTCTCGCCGCCCGGAACCCCGTTGTTCGAACCCTGACCGGCCAGCGTCAGGACGCCGGTGTTGACGCTCGTGCCCTGCAGCGTGGTGCTGAGGTCGGAGGCCAGCGCCGGGTTGGCGTGGACCGGCACCCGCAGCTGCGGCATGTCGTTGGTGGTCGGGGTGAGCAGGATCCGGCCACTTGCGTCGGCGACGTACTGCCGGTCGATGTCGACCTGCGTGCGCGAGACCGTCGGGTCGATGGTCTTACGCATTTCCGAGCGGTCGGCGTTCATCGTGATCTCGAACGTCCGCTGGGCCTTCGCCGGAACGGTGACCGATCCGGTGTCCAGCGTGTAGTCGACACCCGGCATCGTGGTGATGGCCTCGTAGGACAGGTCATACGTCCGCGACTGGTTGCTGCGGTTGTTCACGATGATCGTCTTCGTTGCGGTGACGTCCTCCTCGACGACTTCGACCGTCCCGAAGGTGGCCGAGACGACGAAGGGCTCCGAGGAGTAGGCCAGCACCTTGTTGCTCAGTGCGGCCGGAGCGTCGATCCGCCCGGCACCTACCCGGTTCGGTGCATAGACGAGCCCGGTCTGGTTCTGCTCGGTGAAGATGTCGTGTCGGGCCGTGTTCATGATGTCGGCCTTGATGTAGTCACCGCCCCAGCCCGGGTTCTCGGCCTTGACGAGGGCCGCGAGACCGGCGGTGGCCGGTGCTGCCATCGATGTACCGGAGATCGTCAGGATGCCCGATCCGGTGCCGACGCCCGCGGAGGTGGTGTTGACGCCCGGGGCCGCAACGTCGGGCTTGACCGACTCACGGCTGCCGCGCGAGGAGAACGAGGCGAGGGTGTCGACCGCGGCCGGGTTACTCACCACGGCTGCGCCGGCGAGGCTGTCGCCGAAGGTGATCGTCAGCTGCTCGCCGTCGGCGAGCTCCTGCTTGAGCACCGCGCCGTCAGAAGCGGTAATCAGGATGCCCGGGATGTCGGGGTCGCCGGTGATGCCGACCTCGAGGGCGTCGTCGTCGGAGATGATGACGAATCCGGTTGCGCCGGCTGCCTTGGCGTTGCCGGACTTGGTCACCGAGCCGCAGGCGAAGCCGTCGGCCTCGATCACCAGGAACTGACCGGAGTAGTCACCGGACAGCGGGGTGCACGCGGTGGGGTCGTCGCCGGGAACCGGCAGCACCAGGTCACCAGTGTGATCGCCTTCACCTTCGAAGGCCACCGAGCGCAGACCCGGACGGATGTCGGGCTCGAAGAGCTCGGGCTTGTTGATGATCTGCCAACCGTCGAAAACGGCGAAGCCATCATCGGTGGCGGCAACGGACAGCACGTTGGGGTTGTTGCCCGGGGAGCCGTTGACGTCGAACGTGTCACCGGAGTTGCCCGCGGAGAACACCATCATCATGCCGAGTTCCTGCAGCTCGCCGGCGAGGACGCCGTCGGCGTCGTCGGGCAGGCCGTAGGTGGCGCCCAGCGACAGGTTGACGACGTCGAGCCGGTCGTCGGTGGCACCGTCACCGTTGGGGTCGGCCGAGTACTCCAGCGCGAGGCCGGTGACACGGGTCGAACCTTCACACCCGAAGACGCGCAGTGCCCACAGGTTGGCCTCGGGCGCCATGCCCGGGCCGATCCGCAGGGCCTTGAGGTCCAGGTCGGTGTCGTAGGGACCGGTGTAGGTG
>JACDAB010000269.1 GCA_013695665.1 Geodermatophilaceae bacterium
CTCTTGGAGAGTGTATGTCATAAAACCGGGCCGTGGGACTACTTTGCGTGATCTTTGTCGAGGACATTAACCAGAGTCTGCGTGCGGGCGTCCCACGAGTCACCTGCGACGGCGCTTCGGCGCTGCCTCCGGCGCTCGGATAGCTCATCAAGTGGCTCGTTGTCGGTATCCAGGGCCGCCGGACCTTCCGAACGAAGTCGGCGGCGTCCGAGGCGATGTCGATCAATCCTTCGTACCGGTGCACCTCAGGGAAGTCGGTGCTGACCGTAGGCAGGCCGAGCGCGAGGTACTCCTTCATCTTGATCGGGTTGGATGCCCTGATCCACTCATTGTCAAGCCATGGCATGAGCGCCACGTCGAAACCGGCGCAATAGGCAGCCATCGTATCCATTGGCCGAGCCAGTGGACGTTCGGCAGGGCAAGTAGCCGGCTGATGTTCATCCTCGAGCTACCGACGAGCAGCAACTGCGCCATCGGGACTTCCATGGCCAGCCGTTCGAGCAGATCAAGATCGGCCGTGGCGTCGCTCAGCGCACCGAGATATCCCAGCCGCGGCCGCGCGATGGCGGCCAGATCGGCCGGCTCCGGACCCGGGGAAGGCGTGCAGGTCGACGCCGTGGTCGAGAAAAACCGCTCGGTCCCCCACCAACGGCCCATCCTCGACCATCAGGGCATGCGCTACATAGAGAACGGCGTCGGCGGTGCGAAGCAGCCGTCGTTCCAGCCTCTCCAGGTGTGCCCGGTCTACCTCGGCCCACGACGAATCCTTGTCCGATCGGTTGAAACCAGTCGACTGCGGGGCAGCCAGGCAACAACGTCCCAGGCAGTCGGTGGGGTCACGATGATGGCTGGCATGACGAGTCGCAACCAGCGAGTCACCAGCCGTAGGCGGCTGCCCCACCGAGATCTAGGCCGGCAAGGTCAGCGGCGAGTAAACGCAGAAGTCGGGTAGGTCGGCTCTGGGTCGGCGCACCACTTTGGCGACGGCGGCCATCTTGCGCCGAATCCGCGCCATCGGCTCGGTGCTTCGCCCGGGTGTCGGCATCCTGGTGCCGATGGTGTTGACGACCAGGACGCGACGCTGCCTCGAAAACCGGGTCGCCAGCTGTAAATCGGAATGCGCCTGATTGTGGTACCTCCAGTCCAATCCGGCGGAGACGATGACACCCGTGCGGTCCGGGGCCGCCGGCCGCCTCGGAGTCACTGCTGGTCCGCCCAGGTCCCTCGCCCGGCCGCGGCGCGGCACTGGAAGACCTGCTGTGGTGGTCTGCTCACGAAGGCAGTTCGGTGGGTCGGGTGGAGGGCCGCACGAGCGCCCGCAGACCTGCCCGGGCCCGACGCTGGCCGGCCAGGACCCGCGCCGCCTCTCCAAGAGCCAGCACCGCGCGGTACGCCGCTGCACGCACGCGGCCGTGCCGGGCTGCGTACAAGCGGGCCCGGTTGGCCATCAGCAGTCCCCAGAGGAACGGGACGGTGGCACACTCGCCACCCCGGTGCTCCACGACCGACCCTGGTTCGAAAACGGTAGCGAAGCCGGCCGAGCCCGCCCGAAGACAGAAGTCGGTCTCCTCGCTGTAGAGCAGGAAGGACTCGTCCCAGTCGCCAGTGGCTTCGAGACACGGGCGTGATACCAGCAAGACCGCGCCGCAGGCCCAATCGGCGGTCCCGCGCCGCTCGTAGCTCCGCGGGTTGGTGATCATCTCCCCCCAGCCGTCATGCCGACCCGCCCGCCGACCGCCGAGGACTGCCTCTCCCATCGCGGTCCGAAGGGAGGGTTCTCGCCGCAGGGAATGATTCAGCGCACCGTCCTCCCCGACCAGTCGCGGCACAGCGATCCCGGCACCGGGCTGGCGGAGCACGTCGGCCAGCGGTGCCACGCAGCACGCCCGGAGTTGGGTGTCCGGATTGAGAATCAACACCGCGTCTCGCGCGGTGCAGCGGCGCAGCCCGGCATTGATCGCTGCGGCGTACCCGGCATTGTGGCCGGTCTCGATCACAACGGCTGCCGGGTCCACCTGACGGACAAGATCGACGGTCCCATCGCGGGATGCGTTGTCCACGACGACCACTTCGGCAACGGACAGGCCAGCCGTGCCGGCGGGGAGGCTCTCGAGACACGCTCGAAGCACCTCGGCGGAGTTGTAGGTGACGATGACCACGGAGATCTCAACGACCTGGCTGCCCTGCTGCGGTGCGCTCACAAGGCGGGAGCTTATGCGCAGCGGGGCACCATCCTTGCGGCCCGCGTGCGACCGGAGCGGGGACCGGTCTCACCGGCGGTGAATCTACCGCTGGTGAGACCGGCCATCAGTGCTACCTAGCGGGGCTTGGCCACCGTGTTGCCGTTGGAGTCCACGTTTCGCTCCCACACTGACGCTGAGGCGCCGGAGGCGATGGTGACGTAGCCGAAGCCGCCGGCGACCGGGCCGAAGATGTTGTCGGTCACCACAGCGTTCGTCGTACCACTCTCCAGTCGAAGCTGGTAGCCGCCGCCGCCGAGGTAGTTGCCGACTATCTCAATGCCGGGACTTCCGCCGCCGTCGTCGGAGGCGAAGATCGACCCGTTCTGGTGCGTGCCGTCGTATCCGTCGAGCTGGATGTTGTTGTACGCCAACCGGGTGTTCGGCCCGCCATACAGCTGGAAGCCGTCGTTGTGGCTGTTGTTGGGGTAAGAGCCGTACACCCTGAAGTTGTGCAGGTAGTTCTGGGTGAACGTGGAGTTACCGCCCGCCTGTTGCACCCCGTCAGGGGTGCCGGAGATCTCGTTCCGCGTCAGATTCATGTCGCAATTCCCGTGGACCGCACCGTTGCCCCAGCCGGATCCGGGGGAGGCCACCGACGCAGGCCAGATCACGTCCGAGTCGCTGATGTTCACCTTCGCCGAGCCGCTGGAGCAATACACCAACGACCAGGCCGACCCGTTGCCCTGCACGATGGAGTTGGTGATCGTCACCGTGCCGGTGCCGTAGTACTCGACCGAGCCCTTCACGTAGACGCCATTCAGGGTGACCCCGGAGGAGTCGATCCGCAGTGTGTTGTTGGTCCAGGTGGTACCGGACGGGGCGGTGGCGGAACTGTTGATGACCCGCAGGGTTCCCGGATCACCACGGAATCCGACCTGACCGGGGCTGGTGGGCAGGGTATTCGCGGGGAGAACCCCGACGGGTGGCGACGACGTCGTCGTGGCCGTTGCTGTCGGGGTCGTCGTGGGGGTCGTCGTGGGCACGGTCGTGATGATCGGGCTGGTGGTCGTGGGGCCCGGGTTCGTCGATGTGGGTGCCGTGCCCGAGCCGACGAACGTGACGTCGATCCAGTAGTTCGTGGAGCGGTAGCTCTGGCTGGGGAAGGCGGGGCTGCCTCCGTAGCGATAGACGCCGTTGTGCGTGTCCAGCCCGCCGCCGGACATCGCCGGGCGGACGAGTCCGCCAGGTGTGGCCCCACTGGTGAAGTAATTCGGCTCGAAGGCATAGCCGTCATTGGTGTGGTAGGACGCCACGTACGCCGTATTGCGCGTCACGGCGACCGGGGGACGCAATGCGACGGACTGCCACCCCGCCGAGGATGACGCGGGGAGAGTCAGCCCCGCCAGTCGGGTGCCGCTACCGGTCCACAGGGTTGCGGTCTGAGCGCCGGTCTGGCCGGTGGGCCGATACACCCGCAGCCTATTGATGGTGCCGTCGACGGTCGTCGTGAAGCGGAGTCCGAGTTCGACCGAGGTGTCCGTCTGCCGTGCGCTGCTCTTCGGCTTGGTTGATCCGAAGATGGATTTCGGGCCGGTCTGGGCATCGGCCGGGGCTACCGCGAGCGCGGCGTCCGGGACGCCGGCGGCGCTGACGCCACCACCGGCTACTCCGAGGACCACAACTACCGCCGCGGTCAATGAGGCGATGGTGGTGCCTGTCCACACAGCCATCCGGTGGCTGTGC
>JACDAB010000275.1 GCA_013695665.1 Geodermatophilaceae bacterium
CACTGGGGGGCGACACCGTGGCTGCGCCCGCGGGGCTAGTCGCGACGGGGTCCCGGCGGCGGCTTGTCGTACCTGACCGGCATCCTGTCGACGTTGCCGACCACGTCACCCATGAGGAGCGCGACGATGACCGTTGAGGAGTCCACCAGTGATCTGCCCCCGCCGCCTGGACTTGTGCTCGTGCTGGATGCTCGGGATGCCGCCGGCGTGGCCGAGTTCTGGGCTGCGGCGCTGCGCTACGACCGGCGCGCGTCGGTCGGCCAGTTCGAGGTGCTGACCCCGCCGGCCGGCAGCGGGGCACCGGCGCTGCTGGTCCAGGGAGTCGGGGAAGCCAAGGTCGGCAAGAACCGGATGCACGTCGACCTGCACGTCGCCGATCCCGAGGCCGAAGCGGCGAGGCTGATACTCCTTGGCGCGACCCGGCTCGGTGACGGGCGGCTGGACGACATCCGCTGGATCACGATGGCAGACCCGGAGGGCAACGAGTTCGACCTCGCCTGGGACTGAACCGCGCGGCCACCTGTCGACCTGAGACCAACGGCCTACCCGGACCCGGCCCAATTGCCGAGGAGAGTGTCGGAGCAGTCTGCCAGGCTACTCGCGAGTGGAAAGGGCCTGCCCATGAGCATGGAAGTCACCGCCTGGATGTCGCTATACCACGCCATGAACCAGGACGAGGATCGCCGGAAATTCTCGGTCAAGACCGTCCGGCGGATTCTCGGCTTCGCCCGGCCGCACCGGCGCGATCTGATCATCTTCCTGCTGCTCAGCGTCGTCTCCGCAGTGCTGATCGTGGCGACCCCGGTCCTGGCCGGGCAGGTCGTGAATGCCATCGTCAGGGACGGCGAGGTGTCCACGGTAGTGACATTGTCGGTCATCATCGCGGCGATCGCCGTCCTGGAGGCAGTGGTCGGCCTGTTCAGCCGCTGGTTGTCCTCCCGCATCGGTGAGGGGCTGATCCTGGACCTGCGGCGGGCGGTGTTCACGCATGTCCAGCGGATGCCGGTGGCCTTCTTCACCCGGACGCGCACAGGAGCATTGGTCAGCCGGCTGAACAACGACGTGATCGGGGCCCAGCGGGCCTTCAGTGACACGTTGTCCGGTGTCGTGACGAATATCGTGGCGCTCCTGCTCACCCTCGTCGTGATGCTGCAGCTGTCCTGGCAGATCACCCTCCTTGCGCTGGTGCTGCTGCCGGTGTTTGTGCTGCCGGCGCGCCGGATGGGTCGACGGCTGGCCTCGATGGAACGTGAGGCGGCCAACCACAACTCGGCGATGACCACGCAGATGACCGAGCGGTTCTCCGCACCGGGAGCCACCCTGGTCAAGCTGTTCGGTCGCCCCGCGGACGAGGCCTTCGAGTTCACCGCGCGGGCCAGTCGGGTCCGCGACATCGGCGTCCGTACGGCGATGTACCAATGGGTCTTTGTGACCGCCCTGCTCCTGGTGTCCGCGCTGGCTCTCGCGCTGGTCTACGGATTGGGCGGCTATCTTGCGCTGCGCGGAGACCTCGACGCCGGCGACGTCGTCGCCCTCGCGTTGCTGTTGGCCCGGCTCTACGCCCCGCTGACTGCGTTGGCGAGCGCGCGGCTTGAGGTGATGACAGCGCTGGTCAGCTTCGAGCGGGTCTTCGAGGTGCTCGATCTGGTACCGCTGATCGCCGAGGCGGAACGCCCCCGCCCGGTGCCCGACGGTCCGGTCTCGCTGGAATTCGACGATGTCCGGTTCAGCTATCCCGCGGCAACCGCGGTGTCCCTCGCCTCACTCGAGGAGGTCGCCACGCTGGACACCCGCGGGGGCGAGGAGGTGCTGCACGGGCTGTCCTTCACCGCCGACCCGGGGCGGCTGATCGCGCTGGTCGGCCCGTCCGGAGCCGGAAAGTCGACGGTCGCGGCCCTGGCGTCCCGGCTGTACGACATCGACAGCGGCGGCATCCGGCTGTCCGGGGTCGACATTCGGGAACTGTCCTTCGACTCGATCCGGGATGCCGTCGGAATGGTCACCCAGGACGGCCACCTCTGGCACGACACCATCGGTGGCAATCTCCGCTTCGCCCGCCCGGAGGCGACCGAGGACGAGATCTGGGACGCGTTGCGGCGGGCGCGACTCGAACGGCTGGTTCGCTCGCTACCCGATCAGCTGGACACCATGATCGGCGAGCGGGGATACCGCCTGTCCGGGGGAGAGCGGCAGCGGCTGACGATCGCCCGGCTCCTCCTGGCCAGGCCGCGGGTGGTCATTCTGGACGAGGCCACCGCCCATCTGGACTCTCAGTCGGAGGCGGCGGTGCAGGAGGCCCTGGTCGAGGCATTGAGCGGGCGGACCGCGCTGGTGATCGCGCACCGGCTGTCCACCATCCGGGCCGCCGACGAGATCCTGGTCATCGACGAGGGCAGCATCGTGGAGCGCGGCACCCACGGCGAGCTGCTCGCCAACGGCGGCCGCTACTCCGAGCTGTACCGCACCCAGTTCGCCGACCCGAGGTCGCAGCCGGCGACGGTCTAGTGCTCACCTCGGTAGGTTCGGTCCAGGCAGGTGATCAGATCAGGCTTGTGGTTGCCGTAGAGCCCTGAAACGTAATTGCAACCCGAGTTGATCATGGAAATCTCGGACGCTCCCCTTACGCGGCTACTCCGGCGGCGGCTCGGCTGCCGGCGGCTGGCCGCCTGCGGGGTGTCGGCCTTGCGGTGGCCGGTTGTCGGCCGGAGGCGAGTCGGGGGGCCGTAGCGCGCTGGGGGTCGGCGCGACCTCCTCTCGCGCCTGCGACAGGCTCGGCACGGTCAGCGCCCCCGGGGTGGTGTCCGTCATCTCGGTGTCCGCCTCCGGCTGCTCGGCGGCCGGTGGCAGGTTCGAGTCGAACCAGTTCGATGTGTCGATCGCGGCCGTCGGCTCGCGCGGCGCTGAGCGTTCCGCCCGCATCCACGCCGGACCGCCGTCGCCGGCATCCGAGGTGCCCCCGCCCCCGCCCACAGCCCGGCCGAGACCCTCCAGCGCCTTGCTGAACTCACTCGGCACGATCCACATCTTGTTGGAGTCGCCCTTGGCGATCTGCGGCAATGTCTGCAAGTACTGGTAGGCCAGCAGCTGCGGATCCGGGTCGCCGTTGTGGATCGCCGCGAATACGGTCTCGATCGCCTTGGCCTGGCCCTGCGCCTGCAAGAACTTCGCCGCCCGCTCGCCCTCGGCCCGCAGGATCTGGCCCTGCCGCTCTGCCTCGGCGTTGAGGATCGTGGCCTGCTTGTTCCCCTGCGCCTGAAGGATCTGGGACTGCTTCTGCCCCTCGGCTGTCTTGATGGTCGACTCGCGCATCCCCTCGGCGTTGAGGATCATCGCCCGCTTGTCCCGGTCGGCCTTCATCTGCTTCTCCATCGACTCCAGGATCGTCCCGGGCGGATCGATGGCCTTGATCTCCACCCGCGCCACCCGGATCCCCCACGAGCCCGTGGTCCCGTCAAGGACTGCCCGCAGCTGCGAGTTGATCATGTCCCGGCTGGTCAGCGTCTCCTCGAGATTGAGACCGCCGACCACGTTGCGCAGCGTCGTTATCGTCAACTGCTCCATCGCCTGGATGTAGTTCGCTATGGCGTACGTCGCCGATCGCGCGTCCGTCACCTGGAAGTAGAGGACGGTGTCCACGCCGACGTTGAGGTTGTCGGCGGTGATGACCGGCTGCGGCGGGAAGGACACCACCTGCTCACGTAGATCGATCCGCGACCGCACCCGGTCGACGAAGGGGACGAGCAGCGCCAAACCCGGGGTGAGTGTCCGGCTGTAGCGGCCCAGTCGCTCCACTACCGAGGCGGTGGCCTGGGGCACGATCCGCACGCTGCGGGCGAGCAGGAAAAGGACGAAAACAACGATCACGCCTAGCGCGATCAGGGCCTCCATGGCATGAACCCTTCCGCCCGCAACAGCGGGCTGTTAGATCGCGTCGCCGGAGACGACGGCGGTGGCGCCCCTGATCTCCATCACGCGGATGGTGGCGCCTACGTCGAACTGCTCGATCGAGGTCTGGGTCACGGCCGACCACTCATCCCCGCCGATCTTGATCCGGCCGCGCTTCTCATCGACCCTTTCAGTGACGACGCCAAGCCGGCCGACGTAAGCCTGCGCCCCGTCGATCTGCCCCGGTGTGCGCTCGGCGAGATGCCGGGCAGCGATCGGCCGTACGACGAACAGCAGTCCCACCGACAAGGCGATGAACGTGATGAGCTGCAGGATTACCGGGGCTCCCAGCAGCGCGACGCCCGCGGTCCCCAACGCCGCTCCCGCGAACATGAGGAGGACCAGATCCAGCGTGAGCATCTCGGCAACGGCCAGCAGGCCGGAGCCGATGAGCCAGATCAACCACGCGGGCATGACCCAATCCAACCACTTACCGCGCACCGAGCGAGCTCAACCCAGCGCCGGCAGGGCCTTCAGCGGGGTGTCCAGGAGATGAACGTCCTCTAACGCGTAGCTCATTCGGGTCCCATCTTCACCGGCGACAGTGATCCCAGCGCCGGACACCGGGTTCGGAGCACAGTTCGAGGAGGAAGACATGGCACGCTCAGGAATCTTCGCCGCGGTCACCCCCGCCGCCAGCACCGATGGTCGCCGCACCAGCCGCACCCGGCGTCGGCGTCGGCGCCGCTCGCGCACCTCGCGGGACTGACCACAGATGAACACAGCGAATGGCCCCCGACGCGTTCTCGCCGCCAGCCAGACCGGCCGCAGACCGCGGCGGGGGCCGTTCGCTGTTCGTCCCCTCAAAGCTCTGGCTCGGCTGATCGCTCCTGTGGGCGAGGGCTCAGACATCGTCGCAGCCGCCCCCGCCGTACCCCTCCGAGAGGTCATCAGGAGGTTTTGGCCCGATCTTCGGCCAGACCGCTGGCTGCTGCTGACCGGCCTGGGTGTCGTCGCGGCGCTCCCACTGCTTCAAGCGGTCGAGATCTGGTTGTTCCAGATCCTCGTGGACACCGTCCTGGTCCCCCAGGTTCTCGGACCCCTGGTCGGCATCAGCATCGCCTTTGTCGTACTGAACTTGGTCTCCGGTGCTCTTTCCTACACCGATGACTACCTTGCCGCCCGCGTCGGCGGCGCCTTCCTGCTCCGATTGCGGAGCCGCCTCTTCGCCCATCTCCATCGGCTGTCACTGCCGGCCCTGGATCGGCGCAGGCTCGGAGACCTGGTTTCCCGGCTCAGCGGGGACGTTGCGGCGATCGAGTCGCTCTTCGTCGGTTCCCTGACCAGCGCCGTCTCGGCGTCCTTCCGCATTCTCTTCTTCGCCGGCGCTCTGCTGCTCATCGACTGGCAGCTCGCCCTGGCCGCGTTGGTGCTGGCGCCGCTGTTCTGGGGGCTGGCCCGTTCGTTCGCCAACCGGCTGAAACAGGCATCCCGCGAGAAGCGGCGTCGTACCGGCTCGCTGTCGTCGGTCGCCGAGGAGTCCCTCGGCGCCGCGGCGCTCGTCCAGAGCCACGGTATGCAGGAGGAGGAGAGTGAGCGATTCGACCGGCAGGCCAACGACGTCTATGAGGCGGAGATGGCCGCCGCTCGCCTTCGCGGCGCCTACCCCGTCGTGGTCGACTTCTTCGAACTGCTGGGTGTCATGGCGGCCATCGGGCTGGGAGCGTGGGCGCTGGTCGACGGCCGCCTCACCCTCGGCGGCCTGCTTGCCTTCATCGCCTACCTCGGGTTGCTCTACAGCCCCATCCAGCAACTCGGCAGCATCGCCGCAGCAGTCTTCGCTGCGTCCGCCGGTGCGGAACGGGTGCTGGAAATGCTCGACACGCCGGCTGGCGTCACGAATCGCCCGGGTGCCCGTCGGCTCAACCGCGTGGTCGGCCGCCTGGCACTGGAGACCGTCAGCTACAGCTATCCCGACGCCACACGGCCGGCGCTGGAGGGCATCAGTGTGATCGTCCAACCGGGAGAGGTGGTCGCTCTCGTCGGGCCCAGCGGTTCGGGGAAGTCGACGATCGCCCGGCTGGCCGCGCGCCTGGTCGATCCCGACTCCGGTTGCGTTCGCCTCGACGGCCACGACCTGCGGGAACTGACCCTGGAGTCCATTCGCACCAACGTCGGCATGGTCCTGCAGGAGGCGCTGGTCATGGACGCCAGCGTGCGCGACAACGTCCGCATGGGCCAGCCGTGGGCCGATGACGCGCAGATCATCGAGGCGTTACAGCAGGTCGAGGCGCTGTCCTTCGTGCAGGCGCTGCCCGCCGGTCTCGACACCCGAGTCGGCCAGAAGGGCAGGTCCCTGTCCGGTGGACAGCGACAGCGGCTGGCCCTGGCCCGTACGCTGCTGCGCGACCCTGCGGTTCTGATCCTCGACGAACCCACGGTAGGGCTTGACTCTGCCACCGCCCTACGCCTGCTGCCACGATTCACGACGAACCGGACGGTCCTGCTGATCACCCACGACGCGGAGGTGGCAGCGCTTGCCGACCGCGTCATTACCCTCGAGCCCAGCCACCCCGCACCCGTCGGCGATGACACGGTCGGCGAGGGCACCGTCGGAGCCGACGTCGTCCTGGATGAGGCGTCGAGGCGCGCATGAGCGGACCGGACGCGGTCATGCCCGTGCTCCCCGGCCTTCTGGTCATCGAGCAGCTGCACCAGGGCCATCACGTCAATGTGTACGACGTCTGGAGCGAGGAACGCGGCTGCCGTTGCGTTGCCAAGACGTTGCGGCCGGACCGTCCCCGCGATGAGAAGTCCGTCCGCGACCTGATGAGGGAAGGTCGGCTGCTGAGCCGGCTCACCCATCCGCACATCGTGCGGCTCTACGAGGCGGTGCGTGCCCCGGTTCCGGTGGTGCTCCTCGAAACCCTGTCCGGGCACACCCTGGCATCGTTGCTCGATGAGCACGACTGTCTACCGGTGCAAGACGTGCTCCACCTGGGGCTGCACCTGACCTCGGCGATCGGCTATCTGCATCGTCAGGGCTGGCTGCATCTGGACCTCAAGCCCTCGAACGTCATCGCTGACGGCGGACGGGCCAAATTGATCGACCTGTCCATCGCCCGGCGCCCCGGTCGCCGCCGGCCCGGTATCGGGACACCCGGCTATCTGTCGCCGGAGCAAGCCCTCGGCCATCCGCTCGGCCCTGCGGCCGATGTGTGGGGAATCGGCGGCCTGCTGTACGAGGCGATCACCGGGGATCCGGCCGTGCCTGACACCAAGAGCAGATCCTCCGTGTCATCATCGAGCCGCTCGCACGAGAGACGACGCACCACCACCGGCGGCGCGGTCACCATCGTCGCCCCGGGGTCGTTGCCGCGCCGGCGCCGGGTTCCCACCGAGGTCCGCCGGCTGATCGACGCCTGCCTCACGCTGGATCCGGCGGCCCGCCCGACCATCCCCGAGATGGCAGCCACCCTGGCGGCGGCACTGGACAGCACGCCGGTGCCTTTTGCCGACGCTTTGGCGACGGCGGCATGCCCCGACGGCACTAGGAAGCCGGCGCAGAAGCCGGCTCGGTGACCCAGTCGATCAACCGCTCGACCGCGCCTAACAGCGGCGACTCCAGGTCGGCGTACGACGTGACCGCACCCAGCACCCGGTGCCACATGTCGGCGGGGTCACCGATCCCGAGGGCCGCACACACGCCCTCCTTCCACGACACGCCGGGCGGCACACTCGGCCAGGCGGGGATCCCGAGGGCCGACGGGCGGACGGCCTGCCAGATGTCGACGTACGGATGTCCGGTGACCAGGACGTTGGGGTCCGCTACGTCCGCGACGATCCGGCTCTCCTTCGAGCCCGGGACAAGGTGGTCGACCAGGATGCCCAACCGGCGCAGCGGCGACGGCTGGAAGTCGCGGACCACCGCGGGCAGGTCGTCGATTCCATGCAGCGGTTCGACCACGACGCCCTCGATCCGCAGATCGTCCCCCCAAACCCGCTCGACCAGCGCGGCGTCGTGCATGCCCTCGACGTAGATCCGGCTGGCTTTGGCGACCTGAGCCCGCTGACCGGTGACGGCGATCGATCCGGAAGCGGTACGCCGGCGCACCGCGGCCTTGGCGGTCGGGCGGGCCAGGGTGACCGGCGTGCCGGCCAGCAGGAAGGCACCGGCCAGCAACGGGAAGACTCGTTCGTTCCCGCGGCCGTCCTGCAGGGTCACTGAGTCCTTGCTGCACCCTGACACCGCTCCGCAGAAGCCGCTGCCCGCGTCCTCGACGACCAGCCCGGCCTCGGCGGCCACTGTTGCAACAACCCGGCGACGCCGGCCCGGCTGGTCGGCCCTCAGGACATCCGAGCCGTACCGCCGGGTGTTCACCCGCGCGAGGCTAGTGGGCCTGCGGGGCCTAGCCGACGTAGGCTCGCCGAATGCATCGCCACCGGTGCGGCCTGTTCGCCGCATGGTCCACAGCCTGGCTGTGCGGCCGGGTTTCCTATGACGACGTCATCGACGCCGTGGTGGGTGACGAGGTGCATCGGGTCATGGGCCTACCTGGCCAGGCCGGGCCCGTTCCCTTGGGCTGGGCGTTGTCGTCGTTGCGTGCGAAAGGGGAAAGTCGGCTGCGGGTGGTGCTTCCGGTTCCCGGTGACCCCCGCGGGCTGCCAGGCCCCGGGTCGTTCAGCGACGCCGCGATGCAGGCCGGCGAAGGGGTTCTGGGTGGGCGACTCGGGCTGACCCCGGAGATCGGCGATGGGACCGTGGTGTGGGCCGCGCACCCGGTGACCCAGGTCGCCGCCGATCGCCGCCCTGACCCCCTGATCGTCAGCGAAGCCGACCCCCTC
>JACDAB010000287.1 GCA_013695665.1 Geodermatophilaceae bacterium
AACTGGGATCTCGTCGGCAACAACATCCCGGTGTTCTTCATCCAGGACGCCATCAAGTTCCCCGATCTGATCCACGCGGCCAAGCCCGAACCCGACCGCGGCTTCCCGCAGGCTCAGACTGGACACGACAACTTCTGGGACTTCATCTCGCTGATGCCCGAATCGATGCACATGGTCATGTGGATCATGTCCGATCGCGCGATTCCACGATCGTTCCGGTTCATGGAGGGCTTCGGCGTCCACTCGTTCCGGCTCGTCAACGACGCCGGCGAGAGCACGTACGTCAAGTTCCACTGGAAGCCGGTCCTCGGCATGCAGTCGGTGATGTGGGACGAAGCCGTCAAGATCAACGGCGCCGACCCCGACTTCCACCGGCGCGACATGTGGAACACGATCGACCAGGGCCACCCGGCCGAGTGGGAGCTCGGCGTCCAGCTGTTCGACGACGACTTCGCCGACTCGTTCGACTTCGACATCCTCGACGCCACCAAGCTGATCCCCGAAGAGCTCATCCCCGTGCGACCGATCGGCAAAATGGTGCTCGAGCAGAACGTCGACAACTTCTTCGCCGAGACCGAGCAGGTGGCGTTCTGCACCCAGAACGTCGTGCGGGGCGTCGACTTCACCAACGACCCGCTGTTGCAGGGTCGCAACTTCTCCTACCTCGACACCCAGTTGAAGCGGCTCGGGTCGCCGAACTTCACGCAGATCCCGGTCAACGCACCACGCTGCCCGGTCGCCCACTTCCAGCGCGACGGCCACATGACGGTGTCGGCGCCGCCGACGGGACGGGTCAACTACGAGCCGAACTCATGGTCGAACGGCGGCCCACGTGAGGATCCCGAGCGCGGCTACCGGTCGTTTCCCGAGCGGGTCGAGGGCGACAAGCGTCGAGTCCGGCCCGAGTCCTTCGCCGACCACTTCAGCCAGGCCCGCCAGTTCTTCATGAGCCAGGAGCCGGTCGAACAGCAGCACATCGTGGACGCACTCGTGTTCGAGCTGTCGAAGGTGAAGACCGCTTCGATCAGGACACGCGTGGTCGGCCAACTCCGCAACATCGACGATGACCTCGCTGCCGAGGTCGCCACTGGTCTCGGCCTGGAGTCCGTGCCCGACCGCATCGAAGCCGCAGCAGACGTCATCGACCTCGACCCGTCGCCGGCGCTGAGCATGCTGGCGAACCCGCCCGGAACGTTCGCCGGTCGACGATTCGGCGTGCTCGTGAGCGACGGGGCCGATGCGAAGACGCTCCGCTCGCTGCGGCGCGCCGTCGATGCGAGTCAGGCGTCGATCGCGTTCATCGCCCCTTCGATCAGCGGCATCCGCGACAGCGACGGCGCACCGATCGAGGTCGACGAAGCCGTCGTGGGCGGCCCGTCCGTGCTGTTCGATGCCGTGGCGATCGTGCTCACCGAAGACGGTGCGAACAGCCTCGCCGACGAGCCTGCGGCCCGTGACTTCGTGACCGACGCCCACGCCCACGCCAAGTTCGTCGGCATGGGATCCAACGCGACAGCACTGCTCGACGCAGCCGGCGTGACCGAGTCGAAGCGCGACGGCGGTTACCTCGAACTTGGCAACACGAACAAGAGCGCGACTGCGCTCCTCGAGGCGTGTCGGGAACTCCGCTTCTGGGACCGTTCGGCATGATGCCGGCACCCGTGACAGCGAGCGGGAAGGCGGCGTATCCGTGACGGCGCCGGACGGCCTGGACAACCAGGAGATCAACGAGGAGATCGACGAGCCCGAGGTCAGCCGACTTTTCGCGATCTACCTCAACGACCACCGCGCCGGCGCCGCGGCCGGTACGGCGCTGGCCGAACGGTGCGCCCGGTCGAACGAGCGCACAGCACTCGGGCGGTACCTGACCGACGAGTTCCTGGAGCAGTTGGCGTACGACCGAGCGCTGCTCGATCGAGTTCGGACACGCCTCGACGTGCGTGACAACCCGTTCAAGCAGTGGGTCGCCCGTGCCGGCGAGCTGATTGGTCGGACGAAGCCGAACGGAAAAGTCCTGGGCTACAGCCCGTTGAGCCGGATCCTCGAACTGGAGGCGCTGATATCAGCCGTGACCGCCAAGCGTCAGCTCTGGCGGGTGCTCGCCGCGCTGACGACGCACGAGGGCAACGTGTTCGAAGATCGCATCGCGGTGGCGGACACTCAACGCGAAGCACTGGAGGCGTTCCACCGATCGGCGGTCACCGAGGAGTTCGGATCATTGAACGCCGCGGAACGACCCCGAACCGACCCCCGTCGGGATCAGCCTTGACCCGGCGGCCCGGTGGGCGCGACCGTCAGGTTCCTCGACCGGTCGGCGCGACGGCCGACGCGTCGACGAGATCGCACCGGTCACCGAAGGGCGTCCATGCGATCAGACCGTCGTCGGCGAACGCGGCCAGCCAGCCCTCCATCGGCCACGCGCCCCACGTGCGGTGGAAGGTGGTGGCGTTGCGGCAGATCGCCGCCACGTG
>JACDAB010000292.1 GCA_013695665.1 Geodermatophilaceae bacterium
CGTGTCCCTGCCCGATGATCTGGCCGGCCGGCTCGAAGGCAAGTCCAGTCTCGGTCGGCTGGGGTTGCTCACCCACTCCACCGCCGGGTTCATCGACCCCGGCTTCAGCGGCCACATCACGCTGGAGCTGTCCAACGTCGCGAACCTGCCGATCATGCTCTGGCCCGGCATGAAAATCGGGCAGCTGTGCCTGTTCCGACTGTCCAGCCCCGCCGAGTATCCGTACGGCTCAGAGATCTACGGCTCGCGCTACCAGGGCCAGCGCGGCCCCACGCCGTCCCGCTCGTACCGCAACTTCACGCGCTCACCGACACGATGACGTCGCCTCGATGAGGGTCGTCGTGGTCGGTGCAGGCCACAACGGACTCGTCGCCGCCTGCTACCTGGCTCGCGAGGGCTGCGAGGTCACCGTCCTGGAGCAGTCCGAGGCGGCCGGCGGCGGTTCGCGCACCGAGGAGACCGTGCCCGGTTTCCGCTTCGATACCCACTCCGTGGCGCACAACATGATCAACATGACCTCGATCCCGGCCGAGTTGCGGCTGGCCGAGGCGGGCCTGGTCTACCAGGAGATGGACCCGTTCGCCGTCGGCAGCTTCGCCGACGGCCGGATCGTGCGGTTCCACCGCAGCATCGACCGAACTGTCGCGAGCATCGCCGAGCACGATCCCCAAGAGGCACGCCGGTACGCCGACCTCATGCACAAGGCCCTGCCCCTCGTCGACGTCGCAGTGGCAGGCATGTCCGCCGCGTCCACTGCAGCGGGCGCTGTGCGAACGGCGGCTGGCAGGATCGGCCGTCTGACCAGCGCGGTCCGGCGGTTCGGCGGGCCGGCCGGACTCGTGCACGGGCTCGTCGCACCGTACGGCGGACTGCTGCGAACCCACCTCGGCAGCGATCTCACCCGGGCCCCGATCGGCGCCTTCGCCGCGCATTCCTCCGCCGGACCGGACCTCGTCGGCGGCACTTTCTACGCACTGTGGCAGGCGGCGTACCACCGGTTCGGCCAATGGCACGCACGGGGCGGATCTCAGGCCCTGACCGACGCTCTCGTGACCCGGCTGGAGTCCTACGGCGGGACCGTCCACACCGGGCAGACCGTCACCTCGATCAACGCCACTGGCGGACGCGTCCGCGGTGTGAAAGTCCACAATGGACAGTTCTACGAAGCGGACCGGGTGGTCACCGCGATCGATCCGAAGACTGCACTGCTCGACCTGTGCGATCCGCCGCTGGGCGGTCCCGCTGCCGCGGAACTCGAGGCAGCGCACCGCGGGAACGCAGTACAGATGGTCGTCCACATTGCGACGACGCAACTTCCGCCCTATCGAGATGCCAGAGCGGGGGACTGGAACGGCCTGCAGTCCCATGTGGACACCATGGACGAACTCGCCCGCGGCTTCCACGCCGCCGAGGCCCGGCGCCTGCCGGACCCGGTTCCGACGTACGCCTTCACGACCTCGGCACTCGACGACACCCTCGCTCCACGCGGCCAGCACACCGTCTATCTGGCGTGTCCCTGCGCACCCTCCACAGTGGATGGCGGGTGGATGGAGCACGCAGAACCGTTCGCGGACAGGATGATCGACTCGATGGAGCGGCATGCTCCCGGGTTCCGCGACACCATTGTCGGCATGTCCATCCGTACGCCGCAGCTCATGGCCGCCCAACTCA
The DNA here is from genome assembly GCA_013695665.1 of Geodermatophilaceae bacterium. Lineage (GTDB taxonomy): Bacteria > Actinomycetota > Actinomycetes > Mycobacteriales > Geodermatophilaceae > JACCTY01. The sequence goes on from JACDAB010000292.1 coordinate 1,672, forward strand.
ACTGGCCCGGTGCCCATCCCATGGTGCTCGACATCTCCTTGGACCAGCTGGCGTTCTTCCGGCCCACGAGGCGTCTGGCCAGTCACCGGACCCCGATCGAGGGGTTGTTCATCTCCGGAGGCGGAACGGCGCCCACCGGCGGGATCTCGGGGATTCCCGGCAAGGCCGCGGCGGCTGCCGTCCTGGGTCGCCGGCTCTGAGCGCGTACGCGTAACGGCAGACACGGCGGGCTCTATATAGCCCCCTGTGTCTGTCACTACGGCGACTCGATGCTGGTGGCTGCGTCGTGAGAAGGTGCAGCCGTGGATCTGGGACTGACGGGCAAGCGGGCATTGATCACGGGCGCGTCGCGGGGGATCGGCCGCGCCATCGCCGAGACGCTGGCCGACGAGGGCTGCGCGCTGGCCATCTGCGCGCGCGGCGAGGAGGCGCTACGCGAGGCGGCGGGGGAGCTCAGGGCGCGCGGGGTGACGGTGTACGACGCTGTGGTCGATGTCGCCGACGGTGCTGCGCTCGCGGCCTTCGTACACGAGGCCAGGGATAGGCTCGGCGGGTTGGACGTGGTCGTGGCCAACGCCTCCGCGGGTGGCGGGCTCTCCGGGCCAGAGCAGTGGGCGACCAGCTTCCAGACCGACCTACTGGCCTTCGTGCGGCTGGCCGACGCAGCGAACGATGCGCTAGTGCGATCCAAGGGCGCCCTGATCGCGGTCGCGACGACGTCGGCGTCGGACACCGCGCCGCCGTCCGGACCCGGCTCGTACGGGGCGATCAAAGCTGCCCTGATTCACCATGCCGCGGCGCTGAGCCGATCCCTGGCACCACGGGGCGTGCGCGTCAACATCGTCTCGCCGGGACCGATCGAGTTCCCCGGCGGCTCCTGGGAACGGCGCCGCCACGACAAGCCGGAGTTCTACGAGTCGATCCGTTCGCGAATCCCGAAAGGGCGGCTGGGACGGCCCGAGGAGGTGGCCGCCGCGGTGGTCTTTCTCGCCTCGCCGGTCGCATCCTTCTGCGTCGGGACGAACCTCGTCGTCGACGGGGGCTTCCTGTCCCGCGTTCCCTTCTGACTGCTGTGGACAGAGTGGGAACCTGCACAGCGGGTGTCAACCAAGTGTGGTGACTGGCTCAGCGACGCGGTACACCGGCCGGGCGCGGGGCGGCCCGCGGCACCCGTCGCCACAGACTCCGCTGCAGCAGCATCGTCAGAATGCCCGCCACCAGGATGGCGCCGATGTTGGAACCGAGCTGAAGCAGGGATCTCCCGAAGCCAGTGGCATCCCCCAGCGCCAGCGCCAGCGCGACATTGCCCGCGGCCGGCACCGTCGTCACCGAGATGAACACACCGAGGACGTCCTTGCAGCGCTCGGAAGCACGGTGACCCGAAGGTGGAGCATCGGATCAGTCGGTGACGGTGAGCGCCACGGTCGCGACCGTCCTTGCCCCTGCCGCGTCGTAGGCGACCAATGCCAGTTCGTGCAGCCCGACCTCGATCGGGGACTGCACGAGGAAGGTCGCGCTCACGCAATCGGTGAGGGTGTACGCCGGACCTTCCGGAGTGCTGGTGAAGGTGACCTGCTGGTCCGGCTGCCCCTGCACCGGTTCGCCGTCGAAGGTGAGGATGTACTGCGCGTCCTGGGGCCCGGTGGTCCGCACCCGCAGGTTGTCACCAGAGACGACGACCCGGGCCTCGGTGACGAGCGCGGCCTGGGTGCAGCTGCGCTCGATCGGAAACGGATTCCCGCCGCCTCGGACGAAGGCCGCGAGGAGGAAGAAGGCGGTTACCGCAGCGAGCAGCAGCCATGGTGAACGTCGCCGCTGCCCGGGGACCTCCCCGCCGGCCGCGAGAGTGCGCTGGTCGTTGATGTCACGCGCGAAGTGCTCGCGCTGCCGCCGGTTGGCGTCGGCGAGTTCCGGGTCGCGGTGGCCCTTAGCCCCGCTGAACAGGAAGCTCATGCCGCCGATGGTCCCACGGCGCTAGCCGGCATGTGCCCCTTCGGTGGCAGCAGCCGGGTTTCGCATGGAGCGCTGCAGGATCTGGGCCACGTCGAGGACTTCGACGTCCTCGCGGGCGCTGCCGTCCTGCTGTTTGGCGGTGACCGCGTCGGAAAGCATGGTGATGCAGAACGGGCAGGCGGTCGAGACGATGTCGGGATCGAGCGCGAGTGCCTCGTCGACGCGTTCGACGTTGATCCGTTTCCCGATCTTCTCTTCCATCCACATCCGGGCGCCGCCGGCACCGCAGCAGAACCCGCGTTCCTTGCAGCGGTGCATCTCCTGCGTCCGGATGCCCTTGACGGCGGCGAGCACCTCGCGCGGCGGGGTGTAGACCTTGTTGTGCCGGCCCAGGTAGCACGGGTCGTGATAGGTCACCAGCCCGTCCACCGGCTCGATCGGGATCAGCCGACCCTCCTCGAGTAGCCGCCCGAGCAGTTGGGTGTGGTGTACGACGTCGTACTGCCCGCCGAGTTGGGGGTACTCCCGGGCCAGGGAGTTGAAGCAGTGCGGACAGGTCGCGACGATCTTCCGCGTCGTACGCGATCCGAAGGCGGCATTGAGTGTTTCGACGTTCTGCTGGCCCAGTTGCTGGAAGACGAACTCGTTGCCCATCCGCCGCGCCGGATCACCCGAGCACGTCTCCCCGGCCCCGAGCACGGCGAACTCCACGCCAGCGGTGTGCAACAGCTCGGCGACCGCCCGGGTGACCTTTTTCGCCCGGTCCTCCAGCGCGCCGGCACAGCCGACCCAGAACAGGTACTCCACCTCGTCCGGGATCTCGCCGTCGACCGTGCGTACGTCGAAGGACAGGCCCTGCATCCAGTCCTCGCGGGACTTGGCCGACATGCCCCACGGGTTCCCCTTGTTCTCCAGGTTGCGCAGCATCACGCCGGCCTCGGACGGGAAGGCCGACTCGATCAGGACCTGGTACCGGCGCATGTCCAGGATGTGGTCGACGTGCTCGATGTCCACCGGGCACTGCTCGACGCATGCCCCGCAGGTCGTGCAGGACCACAGCACATCCGGGTCGATGACGCCGCCCTGCTCCGCCGTACCAACCAGGGGCCGGTGCGCCTGCTGGTCGTTCGAGCCGATTACCCGCGGATAGCCCGACTCCGGCACCGAATGGGCGCGCTCGTCGGTTTCGATGATGAAGTCGGGAACCTGCTCAGGGGTGTCCTTCTCCCCCAGCAGGTACGGCGCCTTCGCGAACATGTGATCGCGCAGATCCATGATCACCAGCTTCGGGGACAGCGGCTTGCCGGTGTTCCACGCCGGGCACTGGCTCTGACAGCGACCGCACTCCGTGCAGGTGGCGAAGTCCAGCATCCCCTTCCAGGTGAAGTCCTCGACCTTGCCGCGTCCGAACGTGTCTTCCTCGCTGGGATCATCGAAGTTGATCGGGACGCCCTTGGACTCCATGGGCAGCAGCGGGCCGAGTCCGTCGGGCAACCGCTTGGTCGTGACATTGATCGGGGCGAGCCCGATGTGCAGATGCTTTGAATAGGTGACCAGCACGAGGAAGGCGAGGATCACGGCGATGTTCGCGAGTACGAAGACGGTCTCGATGACCTCGTTCGCGGACTCGCCGAGCGGCTCCAGCGGAATCGACAGCGCGTGTGAGGCGAACGCCGCCCACGAGTCGCCGAACGGGAAGACACCGGTGTTCACCTGCGCTGCCCGGTACACCAGCAGCGTCACCACGACGGCGGTGATCATGGCCAGGATCAGCCACGCCGGCCCGGTGTGCGAGCCGTAGAAGCGGGACTCCCGCTGCTGCCGCGACGGCGCCTGCCTGATCCGCATGACGGCGAACGTCGCCAACCCGACGAGGACCGCGACGGCGAAGAAGTCCTCCAGGAACCCGACGATCGCCCAGCGGCCGATCAGCGGGATGTGGAAGTCGGCGTCGAACAGCGCTCCCCACGCCTCGATGATCGTCAGGCCAAGGACAATGAAGCCCCAGAACGTCAGGAAATGGGCCACCCCCGGCACCGACCACTGGAGCAGTTTGCGCTGTCCGAACACCTCGCTGACATGCGCGCGCAACCGTGCGCCGAACTCGTCGGTACGCCCCGCCGTCGGCTGGCCGGAGCGGATCAGCCGGGTGAGCCACCAGATCCGTCGACCGGCGACCCCCAGCGCGATCACGGTCATCCCCAAGCCGATGATCAGGCGCAGCGCCACCGGGCCCTCCCCTAGTCCTTAGCGTCCTAGCAGGCGTGACATTTCTGTCGCGTTCACTCGGACGCTACCGGCCCCATCCGGCGAACCCGGCTTGGACCCGCGCAACGACTTACAGGACGAGCGCCGAGTCCGTTGTCGCAGTGGGAACTGGCCACCTGCTCGGTCGGCCGACATATTGATGCCTATGGCGTATGCTTTGACATATGCGCACTACCGTGCGGCTCGACGAGGGCCTGTTCCGTGCTGTCAAGCAGTACGCCGCCACCGCTGACCGAACCGTGACCTCCGTCCTGGAGGAAGCACTGCGCCGGCTGCTCGCCGAGGTCGATCGGCAGCCGTCGATCCCTCGGCCGGTGCTCCCGCTGTCCACCGCCGGCGGCGGGCTGCTGCCGGGCGTCGACCTCGACGACGGAGCCGCCCTGGCCGAGCTGATGGATGAGCGGTCCAGCCGCTGACATGGTCCTCACCGACGTCAACGTCCTCGTCTACGCCTTCCGCCCCGACGCCACCGACCACGAGCGCTACCGCGCCTGGCTGCAGGAGCTGATCGACGGGCCCGAGGCATTCGGGAGCAGCGACGCCGTCCTGAGCGGATTCCTCCGCCTCGTGACACACCCTCGGGTGTTCACCGCTCCCGACTCGCTCGACGCGGCCACCGCCTTCGCGTCCGCCATCCGCGATCAACCGCACTGCGTTCCGGTCAGCCCCGGGCCCCGGCACTGGGAGCTGTTCCTGCAGCTCGGTCGAGCCGTTGGCGCGAAGGGGAACCTCATCCCGGACGCCTATCTCGCCGCGCTGGCGATCGAAGCCGGTTGTGAATGGATCACGACGGATCGGGGCTTCGCTCGGTTCCCCGGCCTGCGCTGGCGGCACCCGCTGTCCTGAGGCCGCGGGAACACGACCGACGCACCTGCAGTTATGATTAGCAGCAAGCCTGAGTCGAGTCGGCTCATGTTGTTGAACCCGTCGTATACCCGAGCAACAAGGTAGGTAACCCATGGCACGAACGGTCGGCATCGACCTCGGAACCACCAACTCAGTAGTCGCTGTCCTCGAAGGCGGTGAGCCCGCCGTCATCGCCAACGCAGAGGGCGCCCGGACCACTCCGTCGGTTGTCGCCTTCGCGAAGAACGGCGAGGTGCTCGTCGGGCAGTCGGCGAAGAACCAGGCGGTCACCAACGTCGACCGCACCGTTCGGTCGGTCAAGCGGCACATGGGAACCGACTGGTCGATCGATATCGACGGCAAGAAGTACAACCCGCAGGAGATCAGCGCGCGCGTCCTGCAGAAGCTCAAGCGCGACGCCGAGACCTACCTCGGTGACACCGTCGTCGACGCCGTGATCACCGTGCCGGCGTACTTCTCCGACGCTGAGCGGCAGGCCACCAAGGAGGCTGGTGAGATCGCCGGGCTCAACGTCCTGCGGATCGTCAACGAGCCGACGGCCGCCGCCCTTGCCTACGGGCTGGACAAGGGCGAAAAGGAGCAGACCATCCTGGTCTTCGACCTCGGCGGCGGAACGTTCGACGTGTCCCTGCTCGAGATCGGCGACGGCGTTGTCGAGGTCAAGTCGACCCACGGTGACACCCACCTCGGCGGCGACGACTGGGACCAGCGCCTGGTCGACCATATGGTGAAGAAGTTCAACGCCGACAACAGCATCGACCTGTCCAAGGACAAGTTGGCGATGCAGCGGCTGCGCGAGGGCGCGGAGAAGGCGAAGATCGAGCTGTCCGGCTCGCAGTCGACGGGCATCAACCTGCCCTACATCACCGCCGGCGCGGACGGTCCATTGCACCTGGACATCACGGTCACCCGCGCGGAGTTCCAGCGGATGACGCAGGATCTGCTGGAGCGGTGCAAGTCCCCGTTCAACCAGGCGGTTCGTGACGCCGGCATCGGAGTCGACAAGATCGACCATGTCGTCCTGGTCGGCGGTTCCACCCGGATGCCCGCCGTCAGCGACCTGGTCCGCGAGCTGACCGGCGGCAAGGAGCCCAACAAGGGCGTCAACCCGGACGAGGTGGTGGCCGTCGGCGCCGCCCTGCAGGCCGGCGTGCTCAAGGGCGAGGTCAAGGACGTCCTGCTCCTCGACGTCACCCCGCTGTCCCTGGGCATCGAGACCAAGGGCGGCATCATGACCCGCCTGATCGAGCGCAACACCACGATCCCCACGAAGCGGTCGGAAACTTTCACCACGGCCGACGACAACCAGCCGTCAGTGCAGATCCAGGTCTTCCAGGGTGAGCGGGAGATGGCGTCGTACAACAAGAAGCTCGGCATGTTCGAGCTCACCGGGCTGCCGCCGGCACCGCGCGGCGTACCGCAGATCGAGGTCACCTTCGACATCGATGCCAACGGCATCGTCCACGTCAACGCCAAGGACCTCGGGACCGGTCGCGAGCAGTCGATGACCATCACCGGCGGTTCTGCGCTGCCCAAGGACGACATCGAGCGGATGATGCGCGATGCGGAATCCCACGCCGAGGAGGACCGGCAGCGTCGAGAGGACGCCGAGACCCGCAATGTCGCCGAGTCACTGCAGTATCAGACCGAGAAGTTCCTCGCCGAGAGCGGGGACAAGATTCCCGACGACCGCAAGAGCGAGCTGACCGACGCCCTGTCGGACCTGCGCGGAGCCCTCGGCGGTAGCGACACGACTGCCATCAAGGCCGCCCACGAGAAGGTCGCCAAGCTCTCGCAGGACATCGGCGGTGCCATGTACGCCGCGCAGGCCGACGCAGCCGGTGCTGGTGCGTCGATGGGCGGGGACGGTACGCCGGACGCGAGCGGCTCGAGCGACGACGACGTGGTCGACGCCGAGATCGTCGACGAGGAGCAGGGCCGGGAGAACAAGTGACGGCCAATCACCTCCGTTTCGTCCGGTTCGCCCCCGCCGGGTGCTCCCGGACGGAGCCGACATCGTGACCCAGCCCCGTCCGGATCGCCACGATTCCGAGGAGGAGGCACCGCGCGTCGTGATCCGCGACAAACGACGGCTCGATCCGATCACCGGACAAGTGCGCCAGGCCCCGGCCTCGGCCGAGGCAGCCCAAGCGGCACCAGCAGCGCCGCCGCCCGACGGCGGCGGTGCTGCCACCGCCGGCGGGTCCACCGATCAGCCGGCGGATGAACTCGCTGAGCGGACCGCTGACCTGCAGCGGCTCAGTGCCGAGTATGCGAACTACCGTCGCCGGGTGGAGCGGGATCGGGTGGCAGTCGTCGAGATCGCCCAGGACCGGGTGCTCTCGGCGTTGCTGCCCGTACTCGATGACGTGGATCGGGCGCGGGAGCACGGCGACCTGGACGGCGCCTTCAAGGCAGTCGCCGAGCAGCTCGTCGGCGTACTGGCCAAGCACGGCCTGGAGGCCTTCGGTGAGCCGGGGGAGCCCTTCGACCCCACCCGGCACGAAGCTGTCATGCACTCGGTGAGTGCCGACGTCGATGGCCCGACCTGCGTCGGGATCATGCGACGCGGTTATCACCGTGGCGAACGCGTCCTGCGACCGGCAATGGTTGCAGTGGCCGACCCAGCCGAACCCGCTACCGAGACCGTCTCCGAGACCACGCAACCCATCGAGAACTGAGGGGAGGCGATGCCCAGGTGAGCACTAGGGACTACATCGAGAAGGACTACTACGCCGCACTGGGTGTCGCCAAGAGTGCCACTCCGCCGGAGATCAAGAAGGCTTACCGGGCGCTGGCCCGTGACCTGCACCCTGACAAGAAGCCGGGCGACGCCAAGGCCGAGGCCAGGTTCAAGGAGGTCTCCGAGGCCTACGACGTCCTGTCCGACGATGCCCGGCGCAAGGAGTACGACGAGGCGCGGGCGCTGTTTGGCAGCGGTTACCGTCCCGGCGGGTTCCAGCCCGGGCAGGGCGGTCCCACCTTCGACATGGGTGACCTCTTCTCCGCAGCCGGACAGGGCGGTGCCGGCGGTGCCGGCCTCGGCGATCTGTTCGGTGGTCTGTTCAGCGGCTCGGCCGGGCGCAGTTCGGGGGCCGGGACGCCACGGCGCGGTCAGGACCTGGAGAGCGAGGCCACCCTGGACTTCGAAGAAGCGGTCCGGGGGGTCACGCTGCCACTGCGGATCACCAGCCCCGGTACCTGCACGACCTGTCGCGGGTCGGGCGCGCGGGCAGGTACCAGTCCGCACACCTGCCCGACCTGCGGCGGTGCGGGGCTGGTGACCCGAAACCAGGGGGCCTTCGCGTTCAGCGAACCGTGCCGCGACTGCCGCGGCACCGGCCGGGTGGTCGATGAGCCCTGTCCGGACTGCCTCGGTACCGGCGTGACCAATCAGACTCGCACGATCACGGTCCGGATCCCGGCCGGTGTCAAGGACGGCCAGCGGATCCGGTTGGCCGGCAAGGGGTCGCCGGGATCGCGCGGGGCCCCGCCCGGTGACCTGTTCGTCGTCGTGCACGTCCGCCCGCACAGCCTCTTCGGACGCTCCGGGGACAACCTGACGCTCACCGTTCCGGTCACGTACGCCGAAGCGACGCTCGGCACCAGCCTGACGGTGCCGACCCTGGACGGTGCCGTCACGCTGAAGGTGCCCGCCGGCACCGCCAGCGGCCGCCGGTTCAGGGTCAAGGGCCGCGGCGCCAGCGCCAAGCAGCGCGCCGGTGACCTGCTGGTCACGGTCGAAGTGGCGGTGCCGCAGAACCTGACTGCCGAGGCGAAACGTGCTCTCGAGGCGTATGCAGCCGCCCAGACGGAGGATCCGCGGCCGCGGATCACCGAGCGGGTAGGCGGCGCTCCTGGCTATGCCGCCGGAGGCGGCGGTGCTGGCTTTGCCACCGGAGGCGGCGGTGCTGGCTATGCCGCCGGAGGCGGCGGTCCTGGCTTTGCCGCCGGAGGCGGCGGTCCTGGCTATGCCGCCGGAGGCGGCGGTGCCTGACTTCGTGGTCAGGGGCGTCCCCGAAGACGCCCCTGTCTTCGTCATCTCCGTCGCGGCGGAGCTCGCCGGGATGCATCCGCAGACCCTTCGGCAGTACGACCGGGCCGGCCTTGTCAGCCCAGGCCGCACACCCGGTGGCGGGCGGCGCTACAGCCCCCGGGATGTGGCGCTGCTGCGCGAGGTCCAACGCCTGTCCCAGGAAGAGGGGGTCAACCTGGCCGGCATCAAGCGCATCATCGAGCTGGAGTCGCAGGTGGATGCGCTGCGGGTGCGGGTGACCGAACTGCTGAGCGAGCTGGCCGGGACCCATGCCGCGGTGGTGGCCGCGACCAGCGCCGTCCACGCGTCGTACCGGCGTGACCTCGTGCCGCTGTCCCAGCAGGCCCTGACGGTCTGGCGCCCGCAGCCTCGGCGCTGACCGCAGCCCAGCCGGCTCGCGCGGTGCCGTGCGCGCGTTCCGCTGATGTGAACCAGACGTTAATCAGCGACCGCGGGTCGACGGAGTCGCTGCGGCCACGCATAGTGGTACAGGTGTCAATTATTCGCGGGGTGGGCACGGTGCGTTCGCCCGCGTGCCTGCTCGTGATGCTGATGGTCACAGTCCTCGGCTGCACCGACGGGACAACACCGCCGGCCGGCAGCGCGCCGACCACCGGGCAGACCTCGACAGCGCCTGAGTCGGCGCCTCAGTCGGCGCAGCCGCAGAAAGCCGAAGCCGAGGTCGACTTCCGCGCAGGAATCGACCAGGCCACTGCTTTCGCGGCCGACCAGGGGCTGAGCGTCAGCATCGCCGTTATCGACCGGGTGCTGGGCGAGGAGATAGCCAACGGACCGGCCGCGGACACCTCGACCTTCGGAGCCTCTCTGGTCAAGGTGTTCCTGGCCGACAACTTGCTGCATCGACAGCGCGCCGGGGAGTTTCAGCTCTCCGAGCAGGATCGGGCTCTACTCGAGACGATGCTCATCGGCTCGGACGACACGGCAACCGACTCGCTGTACGGCCGCTTCGGGGGGGCCGAGATGGTCCGTGAGGTGGCGCAGCGTTATCAGCTGCCCAGCGTAATGCCGACGAATCAGGCCGGTTTCTGGGAGCTGACGACACTGTCCGCTCGGGGCGTGGCGCGCTACTACGACCGCCTCCTGAGCAGGACCCCGATGGCCGACCGGGACTACATCGTGGACCTGCTGCGGCGCAGCATGGAGGTCGCCAGCGATGGTTTCAACCAGTTCTTCGGGTTGCCGAATGCCCTGCCCGGACAGACTCTGGCCATCAAACAGGGGTGGATGTGCTGTCCGAGGGACTCCAGCTACCTGCACACCACGGGGATTGTCGGCACTGACAACAGGTACACGGTCGCCATCCTCACCACCGACCCCGGCGTGTTCTCCACCGCCTACTCCACAAGCGTCCTGGACCAGATCGCGGCGTTCGTCTTTCCACCGGGCTCGGTAGCCGAATAGCCAGGCCAGGGTTGAGTGGAACACACTCAACTCTGTGGGCGTTGCGCCCTCCGGGAGACCGAACATCCGGGAGGCTCGATGGAATCCAAGCTGACTACCCAATCGCAGGAGGCGGTGGCCGCGGCGCAGCGGCTGGCCGTCGACCGCGGTAGCCCGGCGCTGGAGCCGGTGCACCTGCTGGCCGCTCTGCTGGCCCAGACCCTCGGTGTGACCGCCCCGTTGTTGCAGGCGGTCGGTGCCGACCTCGCCGCGGTACGCGCCGCGACCCAGATCGCCGTCGCCGCGGTGCCGAGCGCGAGCGGTGCGACCTTGTCCGCCCCACAGGCCTCCCGCGACTTCATCAAGGTCCTCTCCGAAGCCGGTTCCCAGGCCACAGCCCTGGGTGATGAGTACATCTCGACCGAGCACCTGCTGGTCGGCCTCGCCGCCGCCGGTGGCGCTGCTGCGACCATCCTGACCAGAAACGGGGCAACGGCACCGGCGTTGCTCTCGGCGTTCAGCACCGTTAGAGGCTCCCGCCGGGTGACCAGCCCCGATCCGGAATCGACCTACCAGGCTCTGGAGAAGTACGGTGTCGACCTGACCGAGCGCGCCCGCGACGGGAAGGTCGACCCCGTGATCGGCCGGGACACCGAGATCCGGCGGGTGGTCCAGGTGCTGTCCCGGCGTACCAAGAACAACCCGGTGCTGATCGGCGAACCGGGCGTGGGGAAGACCGCGATCGTCGAGGGCCTGGCACAGCGGATCGTGGCCGGCGACGTACCGGAGAGCCTCAAGGGCAAGCGGCTGATCTCCCTCGACCTGTCCAGCATGATCGCCGGCGCGAAATACCGCGGAGAGTTCGAGGAGCGGCTCAAGGCCGTCCTGAACGACATCAAGGACTCCGAGGGCGGGATCATCACGTTCATCGACGAACTGCACACCGTGGTCGGTGCCGGCGCGAGTGGCGAATCGGCGATGGACGCCGGAAACATGCTCAAGCCGCTACTGGCCCGTGGCGAGCTGCGGATGGTCGGTGCGACGACGCTCGACGAGTACCGCAAGTACATCGAGAAGGACGCCGCGCTGGAGCGACGCTTCCAGCAGGTGTACGTCGGCGAACCGTCGGTCGAGGACACCATCGGCATCCTGCGCGGTCTCAAGGAGCGCTACGAGGTGCATCACGGCGTACGCATCACGGACGCCGCAATCGTCGCGGCCGCCACGCTGTCCGACCGCTACGTCACCGCGCGGTTCCTCCCGGACAAGGCGATCGACCTCATCGACGAGGCGGGCTCCCGACTCCGGATGGAGATCGACTCCCGGCCCGTCGAGGTCGACGAGGTGGAGCGGATCGTACGGCGGCTGGAGATCGAGGAGATGGCACTGTCCAAAGAGGACGATGCCTCCTCCCGCGAACGGCTGGAGCGGCTGCGTGCCGATCTCGCCGACCGGCGCGAGACGCTGAGCGGCCTGACCGCACGCTGGCAGCAGGAGAAGAGCGGCATCGACCGGATCCGGGTCCTCAAAGAGGAGTTGGAGGCGGCCCGCGGTGAGTCCGAACGAGCCGAGCGAGACGGTGACCTCGCCCGCGCCGCGGAACTGCGCTATGGCCGGATCCCCGCGTTGGAGCGCGATCTCACTTCATCGACCGATCACCCGCCGGCCGAGGCCGCAGCTGCTCCTGGCGGTCGCTTGCCGGCCGCACCGATGCTCAAGGAGGAGGTCGGCCCGGACGACATCGCCGATGTCGTCGCCGCCTGGACAGGCATCCCGGCCGGGCGGTTGCTGGAGGGGGAGACCACCAAGCTGCTGCGCATGGACCAAACCCTTTCCGGTCGTGTCGTTGGTCAGGACACCGCCGTGCGGGTTGTCTCCGATGCCGTCCGGAGGGCCCGTGCCGGCGTGTCCGACCCCGACCGGCCGACCGGCTCGTTCCTGTTCCTCGGCCCGACCGGTGTCGGCAAGACCGAGCTGGCCAAGGCCCTGGCTGCCTTCCTGTTCGACGACGAGCGGGCGATGATTCGCATCGACATGAGCGAATACGCCGAGAAGCACTCGGTGGCTCGCCTGGTGGGCGCACCGCCGGGGTATGTCGGCTACGACGCGGGTGGGCAACTGACCGAGGCGGTCCGGCGCCGCCCGTACGCCGTCGTACTGCTGGATGAGGTGGAGAAGGCGCACGCCGACGTCTTCGACGTACTGCTGGCGGTGCTCGACGACGGTCGGCTGACCGACGGTCAGGGCCGCACCGTCGACTTCCGCAACACCATCCTGATCCTGACCTCGAACCTCGGCTCCACGCTGATCGCGGAATCGGGGTTGACCGGCGACGGGAGCCGGGATGCGGTGATGGCCGTGGTGCGGTCCCACTTCAAGCCCGAGTTCATCAACCGGCTCGACGATGTGGTCGTGTTCGCCTCGCTCGGCTCGGAGCAGCTGGCGGCGATCGTGGACATCCAGGTGGCCGTACTGGCCCGCCGGCTGGCCGCCCGCCGGCTGGATCTGCAGGTGACCCCGGCAGCGCGCGAATGGCTGGCGCTGGGTGGATTCGACCCGGTGTACGGCGCCCGGCCGCTACGGCGGCTGGTGCAATCGGCCATCGGCGACCAGCTGGCGACCGCCTTGCTCGCCGGTGACATTCGCGACGGTGACACGGTGCTGGTGGACGTCAACCCCAGCGCCGATGCCCTCACCATGACTCCGACGTCCGTGGCCGGTACCCAGGCGCTCTGAGGGGGCCGTTGGATCTGCCGCGCGGTAAGGCATCGGTAACGCCGACCCGGCCGGTACGGCGTGGTGTTCGGCGCACAATGGCTGCATGTCCCCCGCCGCCTCCGGCCGCGTTCGAGCAGCCATCGCAGGGGTGGTCGCCGCCGCGGTGGCGCTGGGCGGCGGTGAGCTGGCGGCCGGTCTGGTCGGGCCGGAGTCCTCCCCGGTGCTGTCGGTCGGTGCGGCGGCGGTGGACCTGAGCCCGCGGGCAACGACGGAGTTCGCCATCAGCGCCTTCGGGAGCAATGACAAACTCGCGCTGCTCATCGGTTTGCTCCTCGTGATCGCCGTCGCGGCCGGCGGCTTGGGCCTCTTCTCGGTACGCCGACGCGGTGTCGGCGTTGCCGGACTGGCTGCGCTGGGTGCGGTCGGGGCCGCGGCAGCGGTGAGCCGCCCCGGTGCGAGCCTGCTGGCGGGTGTCCCGTCGGTGGTCGCGGCCGCGGCCGGCATCGCTGCCCTGCTGCTGCTGCTCAGTCGGCTACCTGGCTCCGGCGCCGCTGTCGGCACTCCTGCTGCCGTGACCCCGGCCGACGCCGCAGACATCCCTGCCGCGGCGGGTGAATTCGAGCGCCGGAGATTCGTCCTCGCCGCGGGCGCGGCGGCCGGAGTGGCGGCGATTGCCGCAGGTGCCGGCAGCCTCATCGGCGGGTCACGCGATGTCGCGCAGGCGCGAGAAGGACTGCTCGTGCCCGCAGCAGCGACCCCGAGCCCCCTGCCTGGCCTGGCCGACGGGGCTGCCGGCTTCCCCGAAGTGGAGGGCCTGAGCCCACTGCTGACCCCGAATGCCTCGTTCTACCGCATCGACACCGCGCTTCGGGTGCCGCAGATCGACCCGGTCGGCTGGTCGCTGCGCATCCATGGGCGGGTGGACCGGGAACTGCTCCTCACCTTCAACGACCTGGCCGGTCGCGACGACGTGATCGAGGCCGACATCACCTTGGCCTGCGTGTCCAACGAGGTCGGCGGCCCGCTGGCCGGCAGCGCGCGATGGGTCGGCGTACCGCTGGCTCGGCTGTTGCAGGAGGCGGGAGTCGAGCCGGGCGCTGACCAGGTGCTGACCCGTTCTGTCGACGGCTGGACCTGCGCGACGCCGACGATGGACTGCCTCAACACCCCCAACGCGATGCTGGCGCTGGCGATGAACGGCGAACCCCTGCCGCTGGAACACGGCTTCCCGGTCAGGATGATAGTGCCCGGTCTCTACGGCTACGTCTCGGCGACGAAGTGGCTCGTCGACATGGAGCTGACCACGTTCGGGGTCTCCGACGCCTACTGGGTCCAGCGTGGCTGGGACGCGATCGCCCCTATCCAGACGTTCTCGCGGATCGACGTCCCGCAGCCGGGTCGCACCGTCAGCGCGGGAACCGCGACCATCGCCGGTGTCGCGCACACGGGTTCGGAAGGAATCAGTGCGGTCGAGGTGCGGATCGACGACGGCGCCTGGGCGCAGGCCCGGCTGGCTCCGAGCACCAGTACCCAGCTCTGGCGGCAGTGGTACCTGCCGTGGGAGGCCGAGCAGGGAATCCACGTGCTCACCGTGCGAGCCGTGGACACCAAAGGCCGCACCCAGAGCGGGGACCGCTACCCGCCGTACCCGAACGCGTCCTCCGGCTGGCACTCGGTGCGCGTCGTCGTGGGCTGAGTCCGCCGCCCGCTCAGCCTGTCAGCCGGTCTGTCGCGCACTGCTGAATCTCCGTCGACGTGGCGGAGTTGCCGAGTTCGCTCGAGCATTCGCGGAAGATGTTCACGAACACGACGAGGAAGAAGATTCCGATAGCCGCTCCGAGCAGGCCGGTGATGAGGCCGGCGAGCGCTGCGCCGCGATTGGTCGCGCGGCCCTTCTTGGCCCGGCCCATCCCCACCGCGCCGAAGATCACCGCGAGGACCCCCAGCAGGATGGCCAGCGGGAAGATGATCACCCCCAGCGGGATCGACAGCACGCCGAGGACGAGCGCCGCGATGCCCAGGCCGTTGCGGGGCGCCTGCTGCGGACCGGCGTACCCGGGGCCAGGCCCGTAGCCGATCGGGCCGGGCGCAATCGGATACTGGCCCGGTGCCTGCGGGTACGGGCTCGGAGCCGGCGCCTGCGGGTACGCCGGCTGATCGGGGCCCTTGTGCAGCGACGGATGCTGGCCTTCGGGGGTCCGCCGATCCTGCGAGTCCTGGTCCTGGCTCATCGGTGCTCCTTGCCTGCGATGCCGGTCGCACCGCGGTGCAGTTCAGCCTAGGTGCTGCCGATGTGGGGCCTCGGTACCGGATGCCGCCTCGGGTGGCCGGTAGGTTTGCCCGGTGAGCCACACCAGCGGGGGCCGGCGTGGCCAGTCCGCCGCGATCCCGCGCGAGGTTCGGATAGCGAGCGCTCTGCTGACCGGGCTGGGAGTCGTGCTGGCGGTCAACGCGGTGATCGCGCTGCTGTATCGCGAGGATCTCCGGGCGGCTGCCGAGGAGAATGTCGGTGCCATGCTCCGACCCGATCAGGTCAACGCCATCCTGATCGGGGTCGCCGTGTTCCTGTTCGTGCTCGGCGGATTGCTTGTGCTGTCCGGCGTTCACATCCGCCGTGGCCGGCAGTGGGCACGGGTGCTCGGCTTTGTCACGGCCGGCAGCCTCCTCCTCCTCAGCGGTGTGGGTGCGATCGCCGGCGCAGGTCTGCTTGCCGTACTTCTTGTGGGTGCCTCGGTCGGTGTCGTGGCCTTGCTCATGCAGGCTGTGGTCGGCCCGTTCTTCGAACCGGGTTCAACCTCGCCGGATCAACCGACATGACCGGTGACCCGGCTCCTGGCTCGTTGCCCCAGCAGGTGCGGCTGGCGGCCACCTTGCTGCTGGGACTCGGCGGGTTGCTCGTGCTGTCCGGCGTCCTGGTATTCCTGGCCCGGACGAACATCGCCGACGGTGTCGTGGCCACGGCGCAGGAGCAGGGATCAGCCACCACCCCCGATCGCAGCGAGCTGGCCGGCAGCCTGGCGGTGGTCGGGGGTGTCTTCGTCGCCGTCGGTGCCGGCGCATTGATCGCCGGCTACTACCTGCGCCAGCGACGGTCATGGGCCCGCTTTGCGGGGCTGGGGCTCGGCGTTCTGCTGGGCGTCCTGAGCGTGCAGTCCCTGCTCGCCGGCGGAGGAGGGCCGATCACCCTGCTGCTCCCGATCGCGGCGATCGGGGTCGCCGTCACCGTGGTTTCGGCATTGCTGAGCCCTTCGACCGGTCAATGGCTTCGCGGTGAACGGGCCTGACCGTGAGGCCTGTGGAGCCGATTGTGACCATCCCGTGATGGGGCACACGTGAACCGCTGAGCCCCGCGGGGCGAATGCCTTGCGTGATCGACACCGGAACCATGGCGCCCCCGAGGGCAGCGAGTGCGTGGCCGCGCCGCGCCCGCGCCGCCGTGGCCGGGGTTGTCGCCGCATCGGTGGCACTTGGCGTTGCTGAACTGATCGCCGGGCTGATCGGCCCCAATTCCTCGCCCGTCGTCGTTGTCGGCGGGGCGGTCATCGACGCAACCCCGCGTCCGGTCAAGGACTTCGCGATCACCACCTTCGGCGAGTCCGACAAGATCGCGCTGATCGTCGGCACCCTGGTGCTGATCTTCGCCTTCGCATTGGCCATCGGCCTGCTGTCCCTGCGTGATCGGCGAATCGGCATTGCCGGGATCGCCGTGTTCGGGGCTGTGGGTGCACTCGCTGCGGTCACCCGTCCGATCGGGGACATCCTCGACACCCTGCCCTCGATCGTCGGGGCCATGGTCGGCATCGTGGCCCTGCTAGCCATGATGGCCCAGCTGATGCAACCCGCCAGAACCTCTTCGGGCGGTGAACCGTCCGACGCGGGTGACGAGGCAACTGGCCAGCCAGCAGGCGGGCTGCTGGACGGCCTCAGACAGAACCTGGTTCGTCGCGACCGCAAGGGCACGTCGATGGACCGCCGCGGATTCTTCATCGCTACAGGGCTGGCCGCGGGAGTCGCCGCCGTCACCGGTGGCGCCGGAACCCTCATCCAGCGTCGCTTCAACGTCGATGATGCCCGAGCCGCCCTTGACATCCAGACCCCGGCGGATGCCGCGACCGCCTTCCCGGCCGGCGCGGACCTTGCCCCGGACGTTCCCGGCCTGACGCCGCTCACCACCGACAACGCCGAGTTCTACCGGGTCGACATCAACATCACCGTCCCGCAGGTCTCGCCCACAGACTGGTCCCTGCGAATCCACGGCCGGGTGCGGAACGAGCTCACCTTCACCCTGGCCGACCTGATGGGCCGCGACGACGTCATCGAGCGCGACATCACAATCACGTGCGTCTCCAACACCGTCGGCGGCAAGCTGGCCGGCAGCGCGCGGTGGATCGGCGTACCCCTGCGCAACCTGCTCGACGAGGCCGGCGTCGAGAGCGGTGCCGATCAAGTTCTGACCACGGCGGTGGACGGTTTCACCATCAGCACGCCGACCGAGGACTGCCTGCGCATCGACAACGCCATGCTCGCCTTCGGGATGAACGGCGAACCGCTGCCACCCGAGCACGGGTTCCCGGTACGGATGATCGTGCCCGGGCTCTACGGTTACGTGTCGGCGACGAAGTGGATCGTCGACATGGAGCTGACCACCTTCGACGCGGTCGACGCGTACTGGACTCAGCGCGAATGGGACCAACAGGCCCCGATCAAACTCGCGTCGCGGATCGATACCCCCGCGTCGGTCGGTGTCGCGGCCGGAGAGCTGATGATCGCCGGGGTGGCCTGGGCCCAGACCCGGGGAATCGCCAAGGTCGAGGTGCGAATCGACCGGGGCGACTGGCAGGAAGCCGAACTCGCCGCGGAGACGAACGTCCAGATGTGGCGACAGTGGCGGCTGCCGTGGCGGGCCGGGACCGGCCAGCACACCCTGACCGTCCGCGCCACCGACCAGAACGGTGAGGTGCAGACCGAGGAGCGTGCCGAGCCCTTCCCCAACGGCGCCTCAGGCTGGCACACCCTGCAGGTGTTCATCCAATGACATCCGCAGCCGCGCCGCACCGCACCACCCGCTCGCCCATGGCGAGCACAGACTTCCTCGCCGACGGCGAGAAGAGAAACCGGTCTAGGGCGACAGTCGCCCGGCCAACCCCTTGAAAGGAGCACCACCGGTGAAGAGCACCATCAAAATGCGCGCCATCATGCTCACCGCCGTGGCCGGATTGACCCTCTCGGTCGCCGCCTGCGGAAGTGACGAGCCCACGGACACCGGTTCGGCGGGAACCACCACCGAAGCCGCGGAGACCACCGAGGCCGAGGAGACCACCGAGGCCGAGGAGACCACCGAGTCTGAGGCGGAGCCGGCTGCTGAGAACTTCGGCGAGGGCTGCGCCGCAGTGCCCACCGAGGGCGAAGGCAGCTTCGAGGGCATGTCCGACGACCCGGTGGCCACCGCCGCCAGCAACAACGAGGTGCTCTCGACACTGGTCACCGCCGTGACGGCAGCTGACCTGGTCGACACGCTGAACACCCTGCCGGAGGCCACCGTGTTCGCCCCCGCGAACTCGGCGTTCGAAGCCATTGCCCCGGCGGATCTGGAGGCGTTGCTCGCTGACGTCCCGGCCCTGTCCAGTGTCCTGACCTACCACGTCCTGCCGATGCGGCTGTCGCCGGAGGAGCTGGCCGGTACGTTCACCACCGCCAACGGTGGCGAACTGACCATCGAAGGCAGCGGTGAGGCCTTCACCGTCGGCGAGTCCGGTGCGAACATCGTCTGCGGCAACGTGCAGACCGCGAACGCCACGGTCTACATCATCGACGCAGTGCTCAGCCCGCCTGCGTGATCGTGAGCTGAACACACTGTGCCCCCTGAGCCCCTCGGCCCAGGGGGCACGGTGCTGTCCGGGGCACGGTGCTGTCCGGGGCATGGTGCTGTCCGGCGTCAGTCCAGTAGGGCGGCGGCGACCTCGGCTCGGCGCGACCGCGCCGTGCCGTCGAAGGCAGCGATCCACTGCGCCCGCTTGTACGAGCGATGCACCGGGTGATCCCAGGTGAACCCGATGCCGCCCATGACCTGGATGGCGCTCTCACAGGCCCGCACCGCACCCTCACCCGCTGACACCGCGGCAACGGTCACCGCATGGTCGACGTCCGGTGCGTCCGCGTCGACTGCCCACGCCGCCCAGTACGCCAGGGATCGGGACAGCTGGAGCGCGGTGTACACGTCGGCAACGCGGTGCGACACGCCTTGGTAGCTCCCGATCGGCCGCCCGAACTGGATCCGTTCCTTCGCGTGCGCCGAACACAGATCCAGCGCACGCTGGGCGATCCCCACTGCTTCACACGAGAGCAGAGCCACGGATCGCCGACGTACCCTGACCAGCACGTCTGATGCCTCACCGGGCTCGATGACCATCGTGGCAGCGGCCGAGTCCAGCCGCAGTCCGGCCAACCGCCGCGTGGTGTCCATTGTGGACAGTGGAGTGACGCCATGTTCCGGCAACTGCGTTTGCCAGATGCCGCTCCCGCCTTCCGCGCCGGCGACGACGAGCACCGAGTCGGCGATCGCCAGATCCGGA
The DNA here is from genome assembly GCA_013695665.1 of Geodermatophilaceae bacterium. Taxonomy (GTDB): domain Bacteria; phylum Actinomycetota; class Actinomycetes; order Mycobacteriales; family Geodermatophilaceae; genus JACCTY01. Next base: position 21,487 of record JACDAB010000292.1, read on the forward strand.
ACTCGTAGTTTCGATCCGGTCAGCTCCCAGGCCTCGCCCGCGCGGGTGGCGGTCATTGTCGACGATCGACCCGCCGAGCGAAGATCGGGTGTTCCGGGTTCCGCCCAGGCCAGGGTGGTCGGTTGGTCGGGCATCGCACCGAGCACCGGAGCTGCCAGCGCCGCCGTCGACCACCAGGGTCCCGCATAGAGCGCGTAGCCGGCTTCCTCAGCCAGTACGGCGTACTCGAGCATCCCCAATCCCGGGTCCAGCCAGCCGAGGGAATCCAACTCCTGCCAGGACCGCGGATCCCACCCGCGCTCGCTGTCGGCCGCGCTCACCATGCGGTCGGCGGGATACTGCGCCTTGAGCCAGGATCGGGCTGCAGCGCGCAGCATCTCCTGTTCCTCGGAGAAGGCGAAGTCCATTGTGGACGCTCCTAGCGGGAGGGGTCAGCGGGACGGGTCAGCGGGACCGGGGCAGGCCGACGAGCCGCTCGGCGATGATGTTGCGGAGCACCTCGGACGTACCGGCCTCGATCGTGTTGCCGCGGCTGCGCAGCTGCTGGAACTGCCAGAAACCGGTCCAGAAACCACCGTCGCCGTCCAGCTGCGCATCGGCACCGAGCAACTCCAGCGCAAATGACGTCAACCGCTGGTTGGTCTCCGACCAGCACAGCTTGGCCACGGACCCCTCCGGTCCGGGCACCCCGGTCTTCATCAAGGTGGTCAGGGACCGGAAGTTGGTATAGCGCAGCCCTTCCAGTTCGACGTACAGGCCGGCAATCCGGTCGCGCACGACAGGGTCGCCAGCCACGCCGATCGCCTTGGCCGTCTCCAGCAGTCGCGCCATGTTGCCATCCAGCTGCGACGTCAGAGCGATGCCGAGGGTGCCGCGCTCGTGCAGCAGTGTCGTCATGGCGACGTTCCACCCGTTGCCCGGGACATCCACGACGTCCTCGACCGGGATGCGTACGTCGGACAGGAAGATCTCGTTGAACTCCGGGTCACCGGTGATCTGGCGAAGTGGCCGGACTTCGACGCCGGGAGAGTGCATGTCCAGCAGGAAGTACGTCAGGCCACGGTGCCCGCGCTCGGCGGGATCCGAGCGGGTCAGCAGGATGCAGTGGTCGGCGATGTGCGCCCATGAGGACCACACCTTCTGGCCGTTGACCACATAGCTGTCGCCGTCCAGCTCCGCGCGGGTGCTCACGCTGGCCAGGTCGGAGCCGCTGCCCGGCTCGGAGAAGCCCTGGCAGAAGATCGTGTCGCCGGACAGGATCGCGCCCAAGTGCTGCTTCCTCTGCGAGTCGGTGCCGTGAATCGTGATCGTGGGACCGGCCATGCCGAGACCGATGACCCCGACGTGCTCGGGAACCCCGATCCGGCCGGTCTCCTCGAGGAAAATCGCCTGATAGGTGTACGGCTTGCCGCCCCCGCCGTACTCGGTGGGCCAGGTCAGTCCGACGTACCCGGCCTCGAAGAGCCTGTGGCTCCAGGCGCGACGTTCCTCGACGGGGAGGTGCCCGACGTGCGGAGGCCGCTGCGCCCAGTCCGCCGGGAGCGCCTCGGCCAACCAGTCGCGCAGCCGGGCGCGGAACTCTGCCTCGTCGGTCGTGTCCCGGAAGTCCATGCGCGCCCCTCGCCGAAAGTCGAACGGGATTCTAACTCAGCCGGTGCAGCGCCCAATAGCGCCGGCAGGAGCACAGCGGGCCTTCGGAGGTGCGCGGAGTGCGCGATCTACTCTTGCCGACATGTCCGACCGCAACCGCCTGCTGGACCTCATCCGGGACATCGCTGTGGTCCGCGGACGGGTAACCCTCTCCAGCGGTCAGGAGGCCGACTGGTACGTCGACCTGCGCCGGATCACCTTGCACCGGGAGGCCGCCCCCCTCGTCGGACGGGTGATGCTCGAGTTGACGCGGGACTGGGACTACGACGCTGTCGGCGGGCCGACGCTGGGTGCGGATCCGGTCGCTGCGGCGATGTTGCACGCCAGCGCCGGGCGGCTCGACGCCTTCGTCGTGCGCAAGGAGGGCAAGACGCACGGGATGATGCGGCGGGTCGAGGGGCCCGACATCGCCGGGCGGCGGGTGCTGGTGGTCGAGGACACCTCGACCACCGGTGGTAGCCCGCTGGGAGCGGTGCAGGCGGTCCGCGCGGCCGGTGCCGAGGTGGTCGGCGTGGCCCTGATCGTCGACCGCGGAGCACGGGCAGCCGTGACAGCAGCCGGTCTGGACTGCCGGTCGGCGTACGGCGTACCGGACCTTGGGGTCTGAGGCATGCGGGCATTGACAGTGCGGCCGGGCCGCCCCGGCGACGTCGAACTCAGCGAAATCCCCGATCCCGACGAGGCGCAGGGATCTGTGCTCGTCGAGGGGCTGTCGATCGGGATCTGCGGGACCGACCTGGAGATCGTCGCGGGCCACTACGGCGAGGCGCCGGCCGGTGCGGACCGGCTGATCCTCGGACATGAGGCGCTGGGGCGCGTCCTGCAGGACTCCTCCGGTCGGCTGTCCGCAGGGGATCTCGTCGTCGGGTTCGTGCGCCGCCCCGATCCGGTTCCGTGTGCGAACTGCGCGGTCGGCGAGTGGGACATGTGCAGCAACGGCCGCTACACCGAGCACGGGATCAAGCAGGTGCACGGCTTCGGCGCGCAGCGGTACCGGCTCGAACCGGACCGGCTGGTCCACCTGGATCCGGTGCTGGAATCCACCGGCGTGCTGCTGGAACCTACGAGCGTGGTCGCCAAGGCATGGGAGCAGATCGAGCGGATCGGCGCCCGCTCGCGTGGCACGCCGCACCGCGTTCTCGTCACCGGCGCCGGCCCGATCGGGCTGCTCGCCGCGCTGCTCGGTGTCCAACGC
>JACDAB010000020.1 GCA_013695665.1 Geodermatophilaceae bacterium
GGACCGACGTGTCGTCGATGACCGCCTGCCCCAGCGCGGGATCGGTGGGCGCGAGGATGGCCGCCAGCAGGGCGGCCGCCGCGATGCCGAGCCCCGGCAGCAACGCCGCCACCACCACGGTTCCCAGCAGGACGGACAGCGGCAGCCCGATAGCCAGCAGGCGAACTGGGAGGCCGCGCTCGCGGCGCAGCGCCGAGACGTCGATGCACACCGCGTCGCTGAAGAGCACCACCGCGAGAGCCGCCTCGCCGATGATGCCGATCCCGCTGATGGACAGGTCCAGGCGGACGATCCCGAGCAGGTGGGTCGCGACGCCAGCACCCACGAGCACCATCGGCATCGTCACCGGCCAGCGTCGGCTGCGCCCGGAGATCAGGGCGTAGCCGACGACCACCACGGCGACGACGGCGACGTCGACCGCGCCCATCGGCCGGCTACCGGTTCTCGGGGTTCGGGTGGTCGAAGCGTGCCCCGGCGTCCCAGGCGGAGCGATGGTTGCCGTGGGCCGGGATACCTCCGCAGCGCTTGAGCATCGCGGCCAGGTGCATGAGGTTCCAGGTCAGGAAGGTCGTGTTGCGCTGTCTGAACTCGTTGTCCCGCCCGCCGGACGCCTCGTCGAGGTAGGACGGACCGGGGCTGGCCTCGCCGCTCCAGACCGCATCTGCCTGCGAGGGGATCGTGTAGACCAGGTGCTGCAACGAGTACAAGACGTTCATCGCCACGTGCTTCATGCCGTCCTCATTGCCAGTGACCACGACCCCGCCGACGCGGCCGTAGTAGAGGTACTGACCGGCGTCGTTGGGCGGCGCGACAGGGCGTAGAGGCGCTCGATCACCCGGGTGCACACACTGGAATTCTCACACCGCCAGCTCGGCGCGCCGAGCACGAGGATGTCGGCCGCCAGCACCCTCTCGGCGAAGGCGGGCCAGTCGTCACGCGCCGCGCCGTGCTCGGTCATGTCCGGCTGCACGCCCCCGCGATGTCGTGGTCCACCGCGCACCTTGTCGGTGCGCACCCCGTGCGCCGCCATGATGGCGGCGCTGTTCGTTATCAGGCCCTGCGTGTCCGAGACCTCCGGGCTCCGCTTGAGGGTGCAGCTGACGAACACCGCACGCAGGTCGCAGAAGTCGTCGTCCGCCATGCCCGGCTCCTCGGATCGCATCTCACCCGTTGCGCCCAGCAGGGGCGGCGGGGACTCGCGCCCACGGTAGACTCACCGAAAGCGTGCGGCCCGATCAACGGGCGCCGCCCCCTGATTCGTGGGGTAGCTTGTCGTGTAAGGGTTGGGCAAGCTCGACCCAGCCGGCCAAGGGCACGCCGCCCGTGGAACCCTGAAGGATCTCGGCGACGTAGGGCCACTGCGAGGCCCCACCCCCGAGGCCGAACGCGTCGACGGTCTGCTTTACGGCCCCCCGGTTGGCTTGCTCGTCGGCGGCGGTTCGGCGCGACCGTCGTGCCATGGTGAGCTCTGCGGGCGTTCCGGCACCCAGCCGGGCCCCATCGAGCTGCCGACATTGTCACTGTCCGCGAGGTCCTCGGGCCTGAGAATGTCCCCGAGGGCGTCGGTCACCCTCGCGATCGAGACCTCGCCCGGGCACGACTGTGTCTCTCCCAAGCCGGCAGGTCCACGGCGACGACCTCGCTGTCAGCGTCAGCGCTGCTCGGCCAGCACGGACTCGTCTCAACGTGGCTCGACTCGGCTGGCCCGGCAGCCGGCTAGTTGTCGTTGCTGCGGAGCGTCGGATGCCATCGCGCGGGCGTGCCCATCAAGGGGGCGGCTTGAGGTGCCGATGACTATGCGGATGGGAGGTGGCGTTGACCATGGAGGATCGGGCCTCCGGCGAGGGCCGGTTTCGACGCGCTTTTCGTCTCGCCCCTGCGGCGATGGCGCTGTGCAGCGTGCACGGCACCATTGAGGAGGCCAACGATGAGCTGGCGCGCCTGCTGGGATTGAGCGTCGATGACCTGGTGTCCAGGAGTGTCTTCGATCCGATCCACACGGAGGATCTGCCCGCGGCCCGCTCCGCGTTCGCCCGGATGCTAGGAACAGCCGGCGCTGTAACCTGGCAGGGCATCCGGCTCAGACACGCCGACGGCCGCGTTCTCCACACTGT
>JACDAB010000060.1 GCA_013695665.1 Geodermatophilaceae bacterium
CCAGGCCCAGCTGCGCGCGGGCGGCCTGGGCGTAGTTGATCGAGAGCAGGGTGGAGACGGCGAAGTCACCGACCTCGGTGTGCACCGCCGGCATCAATGTCTGGTTGTCGAAGTCCACCCGGTTCTCAGCCTCGCAGAATGTGACGTCCCGGCGCTGCCGGGCACCGTCGCACTCCGGGCGGGGGCCTTCGTAGGGCTGCAGGGTGGGCGGCGACCACGCGCCGTCGAAAACCCCGCCGAACTGGGTGGACCAGAACGCGTCCAGGGTGTCCTCGCTGATCGTGATGGCCTCGTCGTACGGTGCGTTTCCCTCGTTGTCGAAGTCCACCTGGTCGTTGAATTCCTGCTGGGTGAAGATCCTGTTGTCGGTGTAGTTGTCCTTACATGCTTGCGCGCCGTCCTGATACCCCTCCTGGAAGGCGCTCACCCGGTCGAAGTACGACCCGTGGGCGCCGTCCTCCATCGGGCCGGAGCCCGGTGCGTCGCGCAGCAGCAGGTAGCCGCGCAGGACGTCGTCCAGCTCGGCGGGCCGGATGAAGAAGTGCTCCGCGTTGTCGTCTGCCACCCAGCCCGTCCACGCCCCGGCGAAGCAGTCGGCCTGGGTTTCGAACACGATCGACAGGGTGCTCGGCGGCGCCTGCCGGCCCTGGATGGCATGCCCGAACTCGTGAGCCATCACCAGGGCGGGGATGAAGCGGCCGTAGTCCGCGGCCAGCCCGGCGAGCAGGGTTCGGTCGTACACGACGTTGTCGCCGCCGCCGGGCTGCGGGAAGCAGTAGAAGGCGTTGTTCTCGACGTCCTCGGGTCCGTCGAAACAACCGATGTCATCGGGATAGTCCGCCTGGTCGAAGTTGTCCGGGTCGACCGAGAAGTACCCCCCTGCCAGTGGCTGGAACTCCGCCCCGTACACCTCGGGGAAGACATCCGCCCAGTACGTCTCCAGGTCGGCCAGGGCGTTGCGGGACAGCGTGTCGATGTCGTCATCGGTGGACCCGAAGATCTCCAGGGTCGAGGACGCGACATTCGGGCGCACCCCGTCAGAGGTCTGTCCCTGGCCCTCGATCAGCCGCCCGCAGCCGGGGAGCAGGAGGGCGACCGTGCCCAGGAGCACCGCGGCGGTACGACGTGGGCTTCGCACAAGCATCGAGCAATCACAACCTTCGCAGGGGCACCGGGCGGCAGACTGAGATGGTGCCATGCTGAGGTGAAATTCGGTGTGAGGGCGCCTAGCCCGCCTCGGGTCGCAGCCAGAGCGTGCCGAGCGGCGGCAGGTTCAGCGTCGCCGAGCACGGCTGCCCGTGCCAGCTGTCCGCTGTTGACGTCACCACACCGAAGTTCCCCACGCCGGAGCCGCCGTATGCGTGTGCGTCGGTGTTGACCACTTCGGTCCACCGCCCGGTGTGCGGCAGCCCGAGCCGGTAGCCGACGTGCGGCACGCCGGCGAAGTTGGCAATGCACGCGAGCACGTCGCCGTCGGCCCCCCGCCGCAGGAAGGAGAAGACGTTGCTCGACGCGTCGTTCGCGTCGATCCACTGGAAACCCCCCGGATCGGCGTCGAGGGACCAGAGTGCGGAACTGTCCCGATACTGCCGGTTCAGGTCCCCCACGAGCTTCTGTACGCCGCGGTGCCCGGGCAGCTTGAGCAGGCCCCAGTCCAGCGACCGGCCGTCCGCCCATTCGGTCTCCTGGGCGAACTCGCTGCCCATGAAGAGCAGCTGCTTGCCCGGATGCGCCCACATGTAGGCAAGCAGGCAGCGCAGGTTGGCCAGCTGCTGCCAGCGGTCGCCCGGCATCTTGGCGAGCAGCGAGCCCTTTCCGTGCACCACCTCGTCATGGCTGATGGGCAGCACGAAGTTCTCCGAGTAGGCGTACATCAAAGAGAACGTCATCTGCTGGTGGTGATGGCTGCGGTGAATCGGCGCCCGGCTCGCATAGCCGAGCGTGTCGTGCATCCAGCCCATGTTCCACTTGAAGCCGAAGCCCAGCCCGCCCAGGTGAGTGGGCCTTGTGACGCCCGGCCAGGATGTGGACTCCTCGGCGATCGTGATCGCTCCGGGCACCCGCTTGTAGACCGTCGCGTTCAGCTCCTGCAGGAATTCGACCGCTTCGAGGTTCTCCCGCCCGCCGTACTGGTTGGGGGTCCACTGCCCCTCGCTGCGCGAGTAGTCCAGGTAGAGCATCGAGGCCACGGCGTCGACCCGCAGCCCGTCGATGTGGAACTCCTCCAACCAATACAGCGCGTTGGCTACCAGGAAGTTGCGGACCTCGCGGCGGCCGAAGTTGAAGATCAGCGTGCCCCAGTCCGGCTGCTCACCCCGGCGCGGATCGGCATGCTCGTACAGCGCGGTGCCGTCGAATCGGGCGAGCGCGAAGCTGTCCTTGGGGAAGTGCGCCGGCACCCAGTCGACGATCACGCCGATGCCGGCCTGGTGCAGCCGGTCCACCAGGTAGCGGAAGTCATCCGGCTCGCCGAAGCGCGCGGTGGGGGCGTAGTAGGACGTGACCTGGTAGCCCCACGACCCTCCGAATGGGTGCTCGGCGACCGGAAGCAGTTCGACGTGGGTGAACGCGGTTTCGGTCAGGTACGCCACGAGTTCGTCGGCGGCCTGCCGGTAGGACAGTCCCGCCCGCCAGGACGCCAGATGCAACTCGTAGGTGCTCATCGGTGCCGCGTGCCACTCGGTGGTGGCTCGCCGGGCAAGCCAGTCCTCGTCACCCCAGGTATACGTCGAGGAGTAGACCCTCGACGCCGTGTTCGGCGGAACCTCGGTGGCGAAGGCCATCGGATCGGCCTTGGCCCGCCAGACCCCGTCGGCGCCGAGGACGGCGAACTTGTAGTGGACTCCGTCGCCCACGTTGGGACAGAAGATCTCCCAGACCCCGGTCGACCCCAGGGCGCGCATCGAGAAGTCGCGGGCCTGCCAGTAGTCGAAGTCACCGGTGACCCGGACCCCGCGGGCGTTCGGTGCCCACACGGCGAAGGAGACCCCGCTGACGAGCCCGCCCGGGGTGTCGTAGCTCCGGACGTGGGCGCCGAGTGCTTCCCACAGCTTCTCGTGCCGACCCTCGGCGATCAGATGCAGGTCCATCTCGCCCAGCGTGGGCAGCCAGCGGTAGGGATCATCGACGGTGTGGGTGGCGTCGTCGCAGACCACCTCGAGCCGGTAGTCCTGTGCCTTGCCCGTGTGTAC
>JACDAB010000061.1 GCA_013695665.1 Geodermatophilaceae bacterium
TCGAAGCCGGCCAGCAGCCGGGTCAGGTCCTGCACTCGCTCCCGTCGCAGCGCCTCCGTCACGACCACGAGGCTACGGCCACAGCGCTAACCCCATTAGGCGGTGACTTCCCCGGCTGCGTCGTACCCGACGATCCGGCTGCCCGCTGAGTGCTCGGCGACGAAGCCGGCGGCAACCTTCCAGGCAGGGTCTCCGGACGGGTACACGGCAACGTCAATCGAGGGTGCCCCCTCATGCGCGTAGTGGGCGACGCGGACCGTGTCGGCGGTCACGAAGCCTCCAATGAGGAACGCCCCCGCCATCGGAGCCACGATCAACGGGTTCAGCGCATCGCCGCGGGAGTAGGGAGCTGCGATCCCCTGCATCCCCCACGGGCGACCGGGTGCCGCCCGATAGTCCAGATCCAGGGCGAGATCCCCATCGGAGTTCACGACAGCCAGCCGGTACTGGTGTCCCGCGCGCTCCCCGCTGAGCACCTCTGGGGCCGCGGCGTTGGGGTAGATCGTCTCGCGGACGCGGTAGGTCAATGTCGTGCCGTCGGGCGCGGCCAGCGTCAGCTCCTCTTCGGCGATCGCCCACCGCACCGACTCGCCGGTCACTGCTCCGAGCACCGCGTCGATATCGGCGCTCATATCCATGCAACCCATTTCAGTCATCCCCCCCGCTCCGAGGATGAGGCTGTCGTCATCGATCTCGGCCGAGCCACCCGTGTAGTTGCACGCACGTGCGGAATAGGAGCCTGCGCCGTCGAAGCGGAGCACGGCGTCGATCGAGGGCGGTACCTGGGTTGTGAGGCCACCGACGGTCATCTCGACGAGCTGCCACTCCGTCCCGGTCAGGCTCGACCCGCTGTCGGCCGGAGCATCGCTGGGGGTCGGGTCTGGTGTGGCCGCGCGAGCGCAGCCGGCGAGTGCACAGAGAATTGCGGCAACGGCGGCCAGGGTTCGCATGGCGATTGGACGCGGGCACTGCCATCGCGGTTCCGCCCGGCTGCCCACCGCTCCCTCGAGCCGCTAACCGCCGACCGGCTCGGGCCGCTGGACATCGACGCGGTGGTCGAGGCATGGCGCCAGCAGCGCACCCGGTAGGCAGGGATACGTTCCGCAGGTGATCGATGCTCTCGCCAACGGGATAATCGGCGCCGCGCTGGTTCTCGCCGTCGTTACCGGCCTATTCGCCTACCTGCGCCGGCCCACGCCGCAGGTCGTCGGCGCTGCTGCGCTCGTGCTGGCCGTCGCCGTCGTCGTGCAAGCGGTCGTCGCTGCCGCGATGCTGATCGGCGGCGAGCGCCCCCCGGAACAGGGCACATTCATCGGCTACCTGTTCTTCAGCGTCCTCGTTCTGCCCGCGGCCTTCGCGTGGGCTCGGGCCGAACCGGGCCGGTGGGGCAACGGCGTCCTCGCCGTCGGCTGTCTCACCCTCAGCGTGATGATTGTCAGACTGCAACAACTCTGGGACATGACCGGTGGCTGAGCCTACGAGCGCCGGCTTCGGCCGCGTGCTGGTTGCGATCTATGCGACGTTCGCGCTGGCCGCTACCGCCCGCGCCGGCGTACAGCTGGCGACCCGGTACGACGAGGCGCCGCTCGCCTACCTGCTCTCCGCGCTGGCGGCCGTCGTGTACGTCGTAGCCACCATCGCCCTTGCGGGTGGAGTCCGGCTGACAGCTTCCGTAGCAGTGACGTTCGAGCTGGTCGGCGTACTCGTGGTCGGGACGCTCAGTGTCCTCGACCCGGCAGCCTTTCCGGATGAAACGGTGTGGTCGGTCTACGGCCGCGGCTACGCGTTCATCCCGCTGGTGCTGCCGATCGTCGGCCTCTACTGGCTGCGACGGACAGCTGGCACCCGCCGGTAACGCGACGAATCCTTCCTCGGGCGGACCGGGGGACAGGCGGATGGGGGGACGGGGAAGAGTCAGGCGTTGCGGACCGCCGCTGCCTGCTGCAGCCCCAACTCCTCCACCGAGACCTCGCGCATCTCCACCTTGCGGATCTTGCCGGTGACCGTCATCGGGAACTCCCCGACCAGCTTGAGGTAGCGCGGCACCTTGTAATGCGCGAGCTTGCCGGAGCAGAACTCCCGCAGGCCGTCAATCGTCAACGATGCGGCGCCGTCGCGGAGCCTGACCCACGCCATCAACTCCTCGCCGTACTTCTCATCCGGTACGCCGATGACCTGAGCGTCCACGATGTCGGGGTGGGTGTAGAGGAACTCCTCGACCTCGCGTGGGTAGACGTTCTCCCCGCCACGGATGACCAGGTCCTTGATCCGGCCGACGATGTTGAGGTAGCCCTCGTCGTCCATCGTCGCCAGGTCGCCGGTGTGCATCCACCGTGCCTGGTCGATCACCTCGGCAGTCTTCTCCGGCTCGTTCCAATACCCGAGCATCACCGAGTAGCCGCGGGTACAGAACTCCCCCGGTTCCCCGCGCGGGACGGTCAAGCCGGTGGCCGGGTCGACGACCTTGACCTCCAGGTGTGGGTGCACCTGCCCGACCGAGGACACCCGACGATGCAGGTCGTCGTCGTCGCGGGTCTGTGTCGACACCGGGGATGTCTCCGTCATCCCGTAACAGATGGCGACCTCTTCCATCCCCATGTCGGAGATGACGCGCTTCATCACCTCGACGGGGCACGGCGAGCCCGCCATGATCCCGGTCCGCAGCGAGGACAGGTCGTAGGACGAGAAGTCGGGCACACCCAGCATGGCGATGAACATGGTCGGTACGCCGTACAGCGAGGTGCAGTCCTCTTCTACGACTGCCGCCAGCGTCGCGACCGGGTCGAAGGCGGGCGCCGGGATCACCATGCAGGCACCGTGGCTGGTGCAGGCGAGATTGCCCATCACCATTCCGAAGCAGTGGTAGAACGGCACCGGGATGCACACCCGATCCACCTCGGAGTAGTTGACGAGCTCGCCGACCATGAAGCCGTTGTTCAGGATGTTGTGGTGGCTGAGCGTGGCGCCCTTGGGGAAGCCGGTCGTTCCCGAGGTGTACTGAATGTTGATCGGGTCGTCGGCGGACAGTTCGGCCGGCTCGAGTGTCCCGGCGGTGCCCATCAGTGAGTTCCACTCAGGAGAGTCGAGGAGATACACCTTCCGCAGCTCCGGGCACTCCCCGCGAACCTCGTCGATCATCGCCGCGTAGTCGCTGGTCTTGAACGACGCTGCTGCCACGAGGACGGAAACCCCGGCCTGCCGCAGGACGTAGCCGAGTTCGTGCGTCCGGTACGCCGGATTGATGTTGACCAGGATCGCGCCCAGCTTGGCCGTCGCATATTGGCAGAAGACCCACTCGGCGCGGTTCGGCGACCAGATGCCGACCCGGTCCCCCTTGGCCACCCCGGCGGCATGCAGACCGAGCGCGCAGGTCTCGATCTCGGCGGCCAGCTCGGTGTAGGTCCACCGGCGGCTGCTCGCACATTCGACGAGCGCATCCCGGCCCGGATGCGCCGCGACGGCGCGATCGAAATTCTCCCCGATGGTCTCGCCCAGCAGCGGGACGGCCGAGATCCCCGAGGCGTACGACGCGGCGGTCATGCTCAGGTGTACTCGGCCCGGTTCGGCTTGGCCGTGGGATGTTGATAGTTCACTTCGCTTGGCGGCAGCGGGAACTGCGCGTCCTCCCCGAACGGTGACAGTGCGCCCTGGTTCTCCGCGAGCAGTTCGGTCAGCGGTGGGCCGCCGCCGTCACTGGCGAACCAGGTCGGCTCGACCAGCTTGCTCTTGCTCTTGGCTGCCCTTGATGCCATGGAATCCTCCTGTGATCCGCCGTACGGCAAATGATGCCGGGCGGAGCGGGCCACGCGCCAGCAGCGACCGGCCAGTCGCAGGTGCACGGCCACCATGATCGTGAGGCTGAATTGCTCGGAAACCGCTCAATACGGCCTCACGATCATGGACTTGGCCGGATGCTCCGGCGTCGTAGGCCGTAGATCGTGCCGGTCCCGTCAGCCGTCAGCACCACGTCTCGGGCCCCGACCGGCAGCATCCACAGCTCCTGCCCGTCTATCCCCTGCAGGGTTTTCCGCCGCCAGTGGGTGGTCGACAGCATGCGTGCACGCACCGTGTCGTCACCGGCACTAGGCAGCAGGGCGACGTCGGTGCCGCGCACCCGGATGCGGGCCAGCGTCCAGGGCTCGCGACGCATCGCCCGGCCCCACGCCCACGCCCGCAACAGCACGCCGATCCCGATCGGAATGGACCCTGCCGCACCGATACTGAGGACCACCAGGGCAGGTCCGACACCGGGAGTGCGCCGCGGTTCGTCCAGCAACCGCGCAGTTCCGGGGTCATCCCGGTCGTAGCGCACCTCTACCTTCTCGCCGACGACGTACTGCCGTCCCGACACGATGTCCAGCGTCTCGGTGAAGGCCCGGCCGGCGGCGTCGTAGTCGAAGGTCACGGCCTGCGCATCGGCGGCCACGACGGTGGCCTCGGTCGCAGCCCCCTCGGCCAGGAGGCTCCGGGAACTGGCCAGCACGACCTGCCCGCCGACGACGACCAGCCCGGCGCAGATGACGCCGGCGGCGAGCCACCGCAGTCCCGCCGCGCGATAGGAGCCCCAGGCATCCCGGGACTGCTGGTCGTCCCACGCCACCCTCCGCTCGACCACCCGGTCACAGTAGGACTTCGGGCGACGGCAGCGGCCCGCGCCGCCGGGTAGCGTTGTCGGGATGGCTTCGACCCGCCCGCGCAGCCTGTCCGACTGGCTGCGCACCCGCTCCGACGCCTGGCTGGTGGACCTGCTCCGCGCCCGGCCGGACCTGGCGGTGCCCGTGCCGGCCGACATCGGCGTGCTGGCCAGCCGGATCGGTGTACGGGTCTCAGCCGGTCGGGCACTGGAGGAACTCGACGCCTTCACCCTGCAGGTGCTGGACGCATTGCTGCTGTCGGACAACCCTCCGTCCTACGCTGAGGTGCGCCGGTTTCTGGTCAACGAGGTCCCGGACGACGCCATCCACGCTGCCCTCGATCGGCTGCGCGACCTCGCTGTCGTCTGGGGTGAGGACGACGAGATCCATGTGGTCGGCAGTGTTCGCGATCTCAGTCCGCCCTACCCCGCTGGACTCGGCCGCCCCGTCGCCGTACTGGTCGCCGCATTGACCGATGCGCAGGTGGCGCCGGTCCTCAGCGCGCTCGGGCTGCCCGAGGAGCACCAGCCGGCGGCGACGGACAGCATCTCGAGTGTCTTCTCCGATATCGGCAGGGTCCAGGCTCTGGTGGAGGCGTGCAGCGCCAGTGAGCTCACCGTCTTGGGTCAGCTCGACGCCGGTCCGCCGCTTGGCCAGTTGCCCGGGGCGCAGCGGCCGGTCGTCGTGTCCGAGGCGATGACACCGGTTCGCCGGCTGCTCGTCCACGGCCTGCTGGTGGCGGTCGGGCCGGAGACGGTGGAACTCCCCCGTGAGGTCGGCCTAGCCCTGCGTGGCGACGCGCCCCTCGGCCCCAGCCGGCTGTCACCGCCCCGACTCCGGGCACAGGACATCGGGCAGTCCACAGTGGACCGGACGGCCGCCGGTCAGGTTCTGACTGCGCTGCGGCAGGTCGAACAGCTCCTGGAGATCTTCGGTGTCGACGCGCCACCGGTCCTCCGCTCGGGCGGCCTCGGGATCCGTGAGCTGCGCCGGATCTCCAAGGCGCTGGACCTGACGCAGCAGCAGGGTGCGGTCTTTCTGGAGGTCTGCGTCGCGGCCGGACTGCTCGACCACTCTCCGGGCGTGGACGCACACTGGCTACCCACCCGGACGTTCGACGTCTGGCTGGCGCGGTCGCCGGAACAGCGGTGGGATCAACTCACCGCGGCCTGGGTGGAGATGGCCACCTGGCCCGGCCTGGTCGGTGAGAAGGACGACCGGGGCAAGTCCATCAACGCCCTGTCCTTCGACGTGAGCCGGGCCTGGGCCGTGACGGTACGGCGGCGCACGCTCGATCTGGTTGCCGCACTGCCGGCGGGCTCCACTCTCGGCGCGGATGCAGTAGTCGGGCAGCTGGCCTGGCGGTGGCCGCGGCGGGCGTTCACCGGGCGCAGCGAACTGGTCGCCGCCGTGCTGGCCGAAGGCGAGCAGCTGGGGCTGCTCGGTCGCGGGGGGCTGAGCACCGCCGGCCGGGTAGTTCTGGCCGGCGGCGACGGGAGCGTCGCCCTTTCCGGGTGCCTGCCCGAGCCAGTCGGCCATGTGTTGATCCAGGCCGACCTCACGGTGGTCGCCCCGGGACCACTCGAACAAGCCCTCGCGCGCGAGATCGCGGTGGTCGCAGACGTCGAGTCCTCAGGCGGGGCCACCGTCTACCGCATCGACGAGCGGACGGTACGCCGGGCACTGGACAGCGGCCGGACGGCAGCCGATCTGCACGAGCTGTTCGCGAGCCGCTCGCGCACCCCGGTACCTCAGGCCCTGGGCTACCTCGTGGAAGACATGGCGCGACGGCACGGCCGGCTGCGCGCCGGTACCGCCACAGCGTATGTGCGCTGCGACGACGAGGCATTGCTCGCCGAACTGGTGGCGGATCGGCGTACTGCTGCCCTCCGGCTCCGCAAGATCGCCCCGACGGTGCTGGTTACCGGCGTTGCCGTGAAGGCTCTGTTGGACGCGCTGCGGGGCGCCGGGTACGCCCCCGTCGCCGAGGATCCCGAGGGTGCGGTCCTGCTCAGCCGGCCCGATTCCAAGCGGCTGGCCGCGCGCTCGCATCGGGCGCGTTCGGTGGCGCCGCTGCCCTCCGACGCGCAACTCGCCGAGGCGGTGCCCAAGATCCGGGCCGGTGACCGGGCAGCGCGTAACGCACGACGGATGCCGGTCGGCACCCGGATTCCGGGCGTGACGACGTCAGCGACGCTGGAGATGCTGCAGTCGGCGATGCACGATGGCCGACAGGTCTGGCTGGGCTACGTCGACGCCGACGGTGCCGCCAGCCAGCGCATCGTGGAGGTCGTTTCACTGAGCGGCGGCTTCGTGCAGGCCTTCGACTTCACCGCCGGCGCGCCGAGGACATTCGCCTTGCACCGCATCACCTCTGCCGCCCTCCTCGATCCTGGCGACTGACCTAACTGCGGGTGGACACCGTCGTCGCCTCGAACTGAGGCACCGGCGAAGCGGCTTCCTCGAGGCCCGTCTTCAGCCGCTTCTCCTTTAGGAACAGTGAGACCACGAACGCCACCACCAGGAACGGAACTGCGACCAGGAACACGTCGTCGAGGGCGTCGGCGAACGCGCCCAGCACGACATCCCGCTCCGGACCGGTGAGCGCCTGGATGGCATCCACGTCGTTGACGTCGACCTCGGCGCTTGCCGGGATTCCCGCGTCGGACATGCCCTCGGCAAGGTAGAGAGCAAGTCGGCTTCCGAGCACTGCCCCGAACACCGCCGTGCCGATCGCTCCCCCCATCTGCCGGAAGAACGTCGTCGAGCCGGTGGCCGCACCCATGTCCCGGTGCGGCACATCGTTCTGGATCGCGGTTACCAGGGTCTGCATGGTCATCCCGAGCCCCACCCCGAATACGAGCATGAACAGCGCGACCAGCCAGTAGGGCGTGTCCACGGCCAGGGTGGACATCAGCACCAACGCCGCCAGGAGCAAGCCAGACCCGAGGATCGGGTAGATCTTGTAGCGCCCGGTCTTGCTCATCAAGAGTCCGGCGATGATCGAGGAGAACAGGAGGCCGAAGATCAGCGGCAGCATTGCCAAGCCCGAGCCGGTTGCGGAGTATCCCTGCACCGCCTGCAGGTAGAGCGGCAGGAAGACGATCGCGCCGAACATCGCCACCCCGGTGCAGAAGCCGAAGATGTTGCCGATGCTGAAGGTCGAGTTGGCGAACAGTCGCATCGGGATGATCGGCTCCACCGCTCGACGTTCGATCAGGATGAACGCCCCTATCAGTACGACGGCCGCGCCGAGCAGGGCCAGCGCGCCGCCCTCGGCCCAGCCGTAATCGCGGCCGCGCCACTCCAGGTACAGCAGCAACGAGGAGACCGCACCGACAATCGCGGCGGCCCCGAGGTAGTCGATCTTGTGCTGGCGCTTGACCACCGGCATTTTCAGCACCGCAGAGGTGACGAACAGCGCCGCGACTCCGATGGGCAGGTTGATGAAGAAGATCCACCGCCAGCCCGGCCCGTCGGTGAAGAACCCACCGAGCAGCGGCCCGGCCACGCTGGAGACCCCGAACACCGCACCGAAGTACCCCTGGTAGCGACCGCGCTCGCGAGGTGGGATGACATCGCCGATGATGCTGAGCGCGATCGAGAACAACCCGCCGCCACCGATGCCCTGCAGGGCGCGGAAGGCGATGAGCTGCTCGATGCTCTGGGCGAAGCCGCACAGGGCGGAGCCGACGAGGAAGATGGTGATGGCGATCTGGAAGATCAGCCGCCGCCCGTAGAGGTCGGAGATCTTTCCCCACAGCGGGGTCACCGCGGTCGCGGTAAGCAGGTAGGCCGTGACGACCCATGACAGCTTGTCCAGGCCACCGAGTTCGCTGGTGATGCGGGGCAGCGCCGTACCGACGATGCTCTGATCCAGCGCGGCCAGCAGCATGCCGCTCATCACGCCCACCATCACGATGACGATCTGCTTGTGGGTGAGGTAGGCCGGAGCCTCGGTGACCTCAGTCGTGGTCATCGACTGCTCCGCGCGTCGTTCGCCGGATTGAGGTTCATGGCCAACCTCGTGATCAGCTCGACCAGCGCGCGCCGGTCCTCATCGGTCCAGCCAACCAGGCCGCGAGCCAGCGCCGCCGACCGCGCAGCCATCGCCGTGTCGTAGAGCGCTTGACCCTGCTCGGTGATCGACAGGCGGGAGGCTCGGCCGTCATGGGGGTCCTCGATCCGAACGACGTGGCCGGCCTCCTCCAGTGACTTCATGTGCCGGCTGACGGTCGAGACGTCCAGCCGCGAACACTCTGCCAACTCCGTCACCCGCCTGGGTGGGGACTCGGTCAGGTGCCGGAGGAGGAAGACCGTCGCCGGATCCTCGCGGTCGCCGGCCCTTCGCTTGAGCCCGGCGAGGATGTCGACCAGCCCGGCCAGGATCGCCCGGCTTTCGATCGACGTCTCTGTAGTTGCATGCATCCTGCAACTATATCCGCCGTCCGGTAACACCGGGGCCAGCGCACAGCAGCGACGTGGCTGGTGCTAGACCACCGGGGCGCCGTACATCTCCCCGAGCGGGTCGGCGATCAGTTCCAGCCGGGCGCCGTCGGGGTCGCGAAAGTACAGCGATACCTCGTCGACGTGGGCGTACTCGACACCCGCCGTGTCAAGGTTCGCCTTGAGCCGCGCCCAACGCTGCGGTTCCACGGAGATGGCCAGATGGTGCAGCCCTCCGAGCACTTCGGCGTACGCGCCGGTATCGACACCGGGCAGGTCGAAGAAGGCGATCGCGTTGCCATTGCCGAGATCGAAGAAGAAGTGGGTGGATCCGGGGAGATCCCTGTTCTCGAAGATCTCGGTGAGTGGGAACTCGAGGATCTCCTGGTAGAAGCGCACGGTCCGCTCGACGTCGGCAGAGATCAACGCGACGTGGTGGACGCCACGGGCGCTGGACGCAGGGCGATCGGCCTTGGGTCGCATGTGCTCCCGCGCGATCCGTCCCCGCGCTTGCGCCAGTCCGTCGCGGTCGACCGTCGTACTCATGAGGACCTCCGAGCCGGCTGGGGATGGGAAACTGTCGGAGCGAGGTTACAGACTTCGACGCATCCGACGCTGCAGAGGAGAACGCCTAGGTGACCGAGGGACCGCTCATCGTCCAGTCGGACAAGACACTGCTCCTGGAGGTGGACCACGCGCAAGCGCAGGACTGCCGGATGGCGATCGCCCCTTTCGCCGAGTTGGAGCGATCCCCGGAGCACGTGCACACCTACCGCCTGACACCGCTCGGCCTGTGGAACGCCCGAGCCGCCGGACACGACGCCGAGCAGGTCGTTGACGCACTCGTCCGGTTCAGCCGGTACGCCGTGCCGCACGCGCTGCTCATCGACGTAGCCGAGACGATGGACCGCTTCGGTCGGCTGCAGTTGGTCAACGATCCGGTCCACGGGTTGGTCCTGCACGCGCTGGACCGAGCGGTGCTCGAAGAGATCGTCCGACAGAAGAAGATCATGCCGATGCTCGGTGCCCGCATCGACGCGGACTCGGTGCTTGTGCATGCCAGCGAGCGCGGGCGGCTCAAGCAGGCGTTACTCAAAGTCGGCTGGCCGGCTGAGGATCTGGCAGGGTACGTCGACGGCGAGGCGCACCCGATCGAGCTGGACCACAGCGATTGGGTCATGCGCGACTACCAGCAGCACGCGGTCGACGGTTTCTGGGCCGGCGGTTCAGGTGTCGTCGTGCTCCCCTGTGGTGCGGGCAAGACTCTGGTCGGTGCCGCCGCGATGGCACGAGCCAAGGCCACCACCCTGATCCTGGTCACGAACACGGTCGCCGGGCGGCAGTGGAAGCGGGAGTTGATAGCGCGAACCTCGCTGACCGAGGAGGAGATCGGGGAGTACTCCGGGGAGCGCAAGGAGATCCGGCCGGTCACGATCGCGACTTACCAGATCATGACGACCCGGCGCAAGGGTGAGTACCTGCACCTGGAGCTCTTCGGGGCCCGCGACTGGGGGCTGATCGTGTACGACGAGGTGCACCTGCTGCCCGCCCCAATCTTCCGATTGACCGCCGACCTGCAGTCGCGCCGGCGGCTCGGCCTCACAGCGACGCTGGTCCGCGAGGACGGCCACGAAGGCGACGTGTTCAGCCTGATCGGTCCCAAGCGGTACGACGCCCCGTGGCGTGACATCGAGGCACAGGGCTGGATCGCCCCTGCCGACTGCACCGAAGTGCGGGTTACCCTCACCGACGCAGAACGGATGGCCTACGCGACGGCAGAGCCGGAGGACCGCTACCGCGTCTGTGCGACCGCTCGGACAAAGCTGGCAGTCGTGCGAAGCCTGGTTGCCCGCCACCCCGGGGAGCAGGTGCTGGTCATCGGTGCCTACCTCGATCAGCTGGCCGAGCTCGGCGAGGACCTGGCGGTCCCCGTCATCCAGGGCTCGACCACTAACCGCGAGCGCGAGCGGCTGTACGCCGCGTTCCGAACAGGTGAGATCCCCACGCTGGTGGTGTCCAAGGTGGCGAACTTCTCCATCGATCTGCCTGAGGCGTCCGTCGCGATCCAGGTGTCCGGGACGTTCGGATCCCGGCAGGAGGAGGCGCAGCGTTTAGGCCGGGTGCTGCGGCCGAAGTCCGACGGCCGGCAGGCGCACTTCTACACCGTCGTCTCCCGGGACACCCTCGACCAGGACTATGCCGCGCACCGGCAGCGATTCCTCGCCGAGCAGGGGTACGCGTACACGATCGTCGACGCCGACGACGTCCTCGGTCCGGCGCTGCCCGATCTGTGATCCTCGGGCCGGCCCCGACGTAACCGCGAGGCAATGATCGCGTCGGCACAACGGCGCCGGTGACCGGCATGACCACCGACGAACGCCGCCCCCCGACTCGACGGTCGAGGGGCGGCGCCCGGCGTGGCTGACTGTTCGGGCTACCGGAGCCGGCTGAGGTCCAGTCGACCACCGGTGACCGTCTTGCCGGCCAGTGACGGTGTGGCCAGCGTTCCCCGGAGCAGCTGGGTCTTGAGCTTCAGGGCCGAGAACGCCGGGTACTTCGAGGCGACCAGAGCCAAGGCCCCCGTGACGTGCGGGGTGGCCATCGACGTACCGTCGTAATTGGAATACCCGTTCAGTGCGGTGGTCGACCAGACGCCCACCCCCGGAGCGCCGAGGTCGACACTGCGAAGGCCAAACTGGCTGAAGCCTGCCAGCGCCCCCGTGCTGTTGATCGCGGCAACGGCGATGACGTTGTCGTACCCCGCCAGCGCCGTGGTGTCGTAGCTCGCCGGGTACGAGGCGCTGGTGTCGTTGTTGTACCCGCCGTTGCCCGCTGCGGCGACGAACAAGATGTTTTGGGCCGCGTTGCGGGCGATCGCCTCGAGCAGGGCCTGGGAGCGCCCCCCGCCACTCCAGGAGTTGTTGGTGGCCACGATGTTGAGGCCGCCAACACGCTTGAGCTGCTCGAAGTAGTCCAAGGCCACGACGGCATCAGCGGTCGAGCCGCCTGCCGGGCCGAGGAACTTGCCGCTGATCAGCGTGACGTTCCAGTTGACGCCGACGACACCCTGGCCGTTGTTGGCCTCGGCCCCGATCGTGCCGGACACGTGGGTGCCGTGGTCGTCCTGGTTGCCGTTCTGTCCCCCGTCGTACACCGAGTTGTCGTCGTTGAAGAAGTCCCAGCCGTGGGTGTCGTCGACGTAGCCGTTGCCGTCGTTGTCAACACCGTCAACGGGATCGTTGGGATTGGTCCACACGTTGGCATCGAGGTCGGGGTGGGTGAACTGGATGCCCTCGTCGATGACGCCGACGTAGACCTCATCGGAGCCGATGATGCCCTTGCCCCAGGCCTCTCCCGCTTGCGAACCGAATTGGTTCGCCGGGGTGGTGGCGTTGCCGTACATGCCGTACAGGCGTCCGTCGGTGTAGTACGGATCGGTCGCGGTGGCCTGGTGGGTGTAGATCCAGTTCGGCTCGGCGTAGGCGACCGCCGGGTGCGCCTGCAGCGTGGCGATCGCCGCGTCACGGTTCAGGCCGCGCGGCAGCCTGACAAGTTCGACCTCACTGCGGTCGGACGCGGCCTTGACCAGGCGCTGGGCGAAGGAGGAGAAGACACCGTCGCGCGCCTGCTGGCGGCTGGCCGAGGAGGCGTCGGCGACGTAGCCGACAAGCAGTTCGTCGGCAACTGCAGCGGGACTGACCGCGTCGGGCGCTGTCGGAGCAGCGGTCGCCGGCGCAGCGAGCGCCAGACCGGTGGCCGCAAGGGCTCCAGCACAGAGGAGGGACAGGGGACGAGCGCGCATTGGTGACTCCCATGGGGGTGGGGAAGGGGGATGGGGGTCACCTTTGCACAATGATCATGGCGCTGGCTATCCCCCTGACCAGCATTTACTCCGCTCGGTTAGGTGATGTGTCCTACTGTGAACGGGCGGCCTACCGGCCGCCTCAGCCGAATCCGCGGGAGTCCTGCTTCCGCGCGGTGTCGACCGACAGCGCGCTGGCGACCACCATGCTCAGCAGGGGGTCGCTGAGCTGTCGATGGATCTGGACGACGTAGTTGTCCGCGGTCGTGAACATCGTCTTGGCCAGGCCCTCCCAGGTCTTGGTGATCCGGGCGACCTCGGCACCGCCCTGCTCGAGGATGGCGAAGTTCCACGCCCGCCAGTTCTCCGCCCGGATCGAGCCGATCACGCCGTACGGCGTCTCGAAGTCGAAACGGATCTTGCCGATCGCGTTCTGCTGGGCGATCCGGCCGATCTCCTGTCCGTCTGGTCGGGTCACGATGACGGTGGACTTGATGAACTTGGCCGGCCGGGTCAACACGAGCTGCGGGTACCCCGCACCATCTCGGACCTCGAGCCGGTGGGTCAGATACTGGTCGACGGAGGCAACGAGTCGAAAGGCCTTCTTGAGCCCGCTCTGACCCACCTGGACCACCGATCCGAGCTGGCTGCCGTTGCCGTCGTAGACCGCGTATTCGTTCGTGAGCTCGATCAGCTTCGCCTTCTGGTTCACCACCAGCACCGGCTCGGTGAACAGGGTGCCGCCGCCGGACTGCGTCGCAACCAGCCTCGCCTGCTCCTGGACCTGCCGTTGCACGCGCCCCGGATCGCTGACCTGGACCTGAGGCGGCGGCTGGGTGTGCTCGGTCCATTGCCCGCCGTCCCACCAGCGCTGCCACGGCGTACCAGCGGGATCGGCGTACCAGCCTGGCTGCGGCGATCATTGACATAAGGGCGCGAGGCTATCTGCTCGTGCCACCCTGGGAGCCATGTCCGCCGTCGAACCCGATCTGCTGGCCCGTTGGACGGCGGTCGTCGGTTCCGGGGAGGCGTCGCGGCTGTGCTG
>JACDAB010000074.1 GCA_013695665.1 Geodermatophilaceae bacterium
TTCGGCGGTCCCGGCGTCGACCAGGCGACCGTCTCCCCCAACGATCTGATCAGCACGATCGAGGAGATCCTCGCCAGGTGACCGGTGGGGTCAGCCCTGGGTGAGGAACGCGAGCACAGGCCGACCAGGGCGACAAGGACGCTGGCGGTACGACGCATGACGGGCTCCGGGGGTCGGCATACGCCGCACCTCAGCGGCAACGGCCTCGCTCAGAAGCGGGCGCGGAGGACGTCCTTCGCGGTGGCACGTTCCGGTTCGGCGTGCTCGCGGTCGAGTCGCTCCGCAGCCCGCACGATGTTGCGCGACATGCCCCCGAAGACGAAGCCGTGGAACGGCGCCACCGACCACCAGTAGAGCTGGCCCAGGAAGCCGTGGGGGTGGAACAGCGCACGCTGGCGGTAGCGGGTCTGCCCGTCCTCGACATCGACGCCGAGCTCGAGCCAGGCCAGGCCGGGTACCCGCATCTCCGCCCGCAGCCGCAGTAGCCGCGGCTCGTCGATCTCCTCGACCCGCCAGAAGTCCAGTGCCTCACCGACGTACAGGTCGAAGGGGTCCCGCCGGCCGCGGCGCAGCCCGACGCCGCCGGCCAGCCGATCCAGGATGCCGCGGACGCGCCAGGCCAGCGGGAAGGAGTACCAGCCGTGCTCCCCGCCGATGCCCTCAATGATCCGCCACAGGGCCTGCGGGCTGGCCTGGACCTCCCGGCAGCGCTCGTCGACGAACAGGCTCCCGCCGGCCCAGTCAGGGTCGGTCGGCAGTGGGTCACTCGGCGCGCCGGCCACCGTCGCGGAGGACCAGCGGGTCGGTACGTCGTACTCGCGGATCCGGCGCAACGCCAGCTCGACGGCCCGGTCGAAGCCGATCAACCCCTCCGGCGGGTCCGGAACGTGGGTCGCGATGTCGTGCTCGCGGCAGACAACGGTGTTCCGCAGCGACTCCACCAGCGGACGGGCGAGGGAGTTGGGGACCGGCGTCACCAGGCCTACCCAGTGGCTGGACCACCAGGGGCTCAGAACCGGCACCGGGATGATCAGCCGTCGCGGCAGTCCGGCGACGGCGGCGTAGCGGCGCATCATCTCGCGGTAGTCCAAGACGTCGGGGCCGCAGACATCGAAGGCCCGGTTGACGTCCGCGGGCAGGGTGGCGCAACCGACGAGATAGCGCAGGACGTCGCGGATGGCGATCGGCTGGATCTTCGAGCGGACCCACCGGGGGGTGATCATCGCCGGCAGCCGCTCGGTGAGATATCGCAGCATCTCGAAGGACGCCGAGCCCGATCCGATGATGACCGCGGCCCGCAGGACGGCGGTGGGTACGCCGGAGGCGAGCAGGATCTCACCGACCTCAGCGCGGGAACGCAGGTGGGCCGACAGCACCTCACCGTCGGGCAGCAGGCCACCGAGATACACGATCCGACTGACGTCGGCGGCGCGGGCGGCCTGGGCCACGCTGTTCGCCGTACGCCGGTCGGTGTCCTCGAAGTCGGCGCCGGTGCCGATGGCGTGGATCAGGTAGTAGACGACGTCGACGTCCGCGCAGGCCCGGCGCACGGCGTCGGAGTCGGTGGCGTCCGCCTCGACGATCTCCACGTCGCCGGCCCAGGGGTAGTCACGCAGCTTGCTGCGCGAGCGGGTGAGGACGCGGACGCGGTGTCCGGCCTCGAGCAGTCTGGGGACCAGCCGCCCGCCGATGTAGCCGGTCGCCCCGGTGACCAGGCATAGCTGCGAATCGGAGCTCATGCAGCCAGTCTCCCCCGGTCGGCGACCGTTCGCTGTGACGACCGGAATCGACCGGACGGGGACCGACCAGAGGACCGGAACATGCCGTCGGCCGCGTGGGCTGCCCAACCACGCGGCCGTCGGCATACCGCCGCGCGGTAGCTACTCCGCCTCAGCCGGTGATGGTCAGGCAGCTGCAGGAACCCACGCCGTACCCGCCCTCGGCGGGGTTGGTCACCGTGACGGCCAAGCCGCTCTCCGGCAGGGTGCCCGGCGCAACGGACAGGGTCGCGGTGATGGTCGTCGCATCAACGACGATGACGTCGGCCACGGTGACCCCTTCCGGCGTCGTGACCGTGGCGCCGTCGATGAACCCGCTCCCGGTGATGGTGGCCGCGGTGGTGAGACCGGCGACCAGGAAAGGGGTCATCGACACCGGCGCCGGCCCGGCGAGCACGCTGAAGCACGCGATGCACACCGACGTACCGCCGTCGCGATTGGTGACCTGCACGTTGTAGGCACCGGCGGCCGCCGTCGGCGGCACCGAGACGGTCACTTCCAGCGTGTCCGGTGACAGGTACAGCGTCCTCGCGGAGACGCCTGTGAGGCCGGGGAACCGCACGACGGCACCGGGGGTGAAGCCGGTTCCGGTGACCGTGACCGTCCGCTGGATCGCCCCTGACCCCAGCGACGAGCCTGCCATGGTCGGGACCGGCTTCGGGTTCACCCCGAGGCAGTCGCAGGTGGCCGAGCCCACACCTGGCGTGGTGACCGTGAGGGATCGGATGCCCGTCGGAGCGGCCCGGGTCACCTTGACGACCACCGTCAGGGTCTGCGGGTCGAGGATGGTCAGGCCGCTCAGCGTCATGCCGTACCCGACAACTGCGACGGTGGTCTCGGGGCTGAAGCGTGCCCCGGTGACGGTGATCTTGCGGCCGGCGGCCCCCTGGCCCACGCTGCTCGGTGTGACGGCGTCGATCGCCACCGGGTCCGGTAGCGAGTCGTCGTCGAGGATGCTGACCTCAGCGACACCATCGCCGATGTCGGCCCCGAGCGGGTCGCTCAGCTCGACCATGAAGGTCTCGGTGGACTCCGGAATCGAGTCGTCGACGATCTGCACGGGCAGCCGCGCCTCGACTGCTCCCGGCTCGAAGCTGATGACGCCGCTCTGCGCGACGAAGTCGGAGCCCTCGCTCGCCGACACGGCTCGGGTGGCATACGCGACCGAGACCGGCTCCGTTGCCGGCCGGTCGAGGACGGCGAGGAGGTGGCTGTCCGCTCCGGCTGTCTCGGTGAGTTCCAGGTCGCCGACGGAGTTCAGTGGGTCCGGGATGGGCGGCGGTTCGCCACGCAGGAAGGCGCCGATGGCCTCGCGGTGCTCCGGGAACATCGCGAAGGAGTGGGAGATCCCCGGCGGGACGGTCACGATGCTCTCGCATCCGACGGCAGCCAGCGCGTCGTGCATCGTGGTCGCCTGAGCGACCGGCACCATGTCGATCGTGCTGACGATCTGCATCATGGCGGGGCAGGTCGCGGGGTCGATGTTGTAGTACGGCGACGGAACCTCGAGCTGTTCCTGCGTGCAGGTGGAGGGGAGGCAGCCGAGGTAGGCGTAGCCGCCACTGCGTCCGATGTCGCCCCGCGGAGTGGCGAGAACCAGGGAGTTGAGGGCGACGAAGTCCATCGGCCCGGACAGCGAGACCACCGTCCGGACCGTGGCGGGTGCTGCGGTGTTGATCAGTTGCCCGGCAAGGGCCACCAGATGACCGCCGGCCGACCCACCCACCAGATTGATGTCGGCGGTATCGGCGCCGTATCCGGCGCCGTTCTGCTGGACCCAGGCGACGGCGGCGGCGACGTCGTCGGTCATCATCGGATACCCGGACACGAGCGCGCTCGCCAGCCGGTAGTTGATGTTGAAGACGACGAATCCGTCCGCCGCGAGGCTTTCCGCGGTCGTGCGCAGGTGCGCCTTGTCCAGGCCGGTCCAGCCGCCACCGTGAACGAGCACCACGGCCGGCGCAGGACTCGACGTCGGGTAGACATCGAGCATCTGCAACGGGTCCGGTCCGTAGGCCAGGTCGAAGGTGACCTGCGGAGGGTCCTCGGCGCCTGCGCTGCCGGCGGTGACCGTGAGGTGGATGCCCGCGACAGCGGTGGCCAATGCGACTGCGCAGCTCAACCGGCGCACGACATGATGACGCATGTCAGTTGCTCAGGAATGCGCTGATGGCGTTGTCCTGCTGCTCGAACATTCCGAAGCCGTGACCCCGTCCGGGCTGAACGGTCAGGGTGCTGCTGCAACCGGCGGCACGGAGCGCGTCGTGCATCGTGGTCGACTGAACGACGGGAACCATGTCGATCTTGCTGCTGATCAGCATCATCGCCGGGCACGTCGCCCGTTCGATGTTGAAGTACGGCGACGGGCTTTCCAGTTGAGCAGTCGTGCACTGGGAGAGGACGCAGCCGAGGTAGGTGTTGACGTTGACCGGGTCGTAACCCGATATCAGACCTCCTGCGAGAGCCTCCATCTGGACGAAGTCCATGGGCCCCGAGAGCGAAACCACCTTGCGGATCGTGTTCGGCGCCTCCGAGTTGATGAGTTGCCCGGCGAGTGTCACGAGATGACCCCCCGCGGAGCCGCCGAGCAGGCTGATGTCGCCCGGATCGGCGCCGTACTGCCCGCCGCTGCGCTGCACCCAGGCGACAGCGGCAGCGACGTCGTCGGTCATCATCGGAAAACCGTCCTGTTGGGAGGTGGCCAGCCGGTAGTTGATGTTGAAGACGGCGACCCGTCCGCGACCAGGCTCTGCGCGACCTCCCGGAGGGAGGGGGCGGACTTGTTGCCATCCGTCCAGCCCCCGCCGTGGACGAGGACCACCGCCGGTGCGTTCTGGGATGCGGGGTAGATGTCCAGCTTCTGCGCCGGGTTGGAGCCGTACGCGACGTCGAAGGTCACCGCGTCGGGTGCCGCGGCCGCACCGGTTCCGGGTAGCGCTGCCGTGGTGAGGCCCACGGCCGTGGCGGTGAGCATGAGTGTGGCGGCCAGACGATGAAAGACACGGTGAGGCATTTAGTTCCCTTCGATACCCCGTCCGGCCCCACGCCAGATGAGTCGACACCTGACATGATGCAGAGTAAGTGCATATGCACTCTGAGTAGTTTATCGGCGGGATTGCCGGGGTGGATACCGGTTGGTGCTGAGGGCCGGCCCGCAGATCCACGGCGGTCGAGGGCGGAATCGAGTCGGGATGCCGCGGCAGCTCGTGGGGGGACTCGCATGACCGGGCTCGTCGCGTTGACGGCGATTCTACGGGCGGGAATGCGCGGTGATGTCGTCGCAGAGGGCTAGACTTGGCGATGACAAGCTTGCTGGCGGCCGCTCAACGGCGCCCTGGCGGCTACCACGGTCGCGCGTTCCTCGCGTGGCCGTCGCGTGTACAGCGAGCGAGAGGCCTTTCGTGCCGCCACGGGACCCGTCGGTCTACAACGCAGGTTCGATCACCGTTCTGGAGGGTCTGGAGGCCGTCCGCAAGCGGCCCGGTATGTACATCGGCTCGACCGGCGAGCGCGGCCTGCACCACCTGGTACAGGAGGTCGTGGACAACGCGGTCGACGAGGCCTTGGCCGGTTACTGCGACACCATCCACGTGACCCTGCTCGCCGACGGTGGCGTGCGGGTGAAGGACAACGGCCGCGGGATCCCGGTCGACCGGCACCCGGTGGAGAAGCGGCCGGCGGTCGAGGTCGTGCTCACTACGCTGCACTCCGGCGGCAAGTTCGATGGGAAGTCCTACGCCGTCTCCGGTGGCCTGCACGGCGTCGGGGTATCGGTGGTCAACGCGCTGTCGAGCCGGCTGGACGTCGAGATCCACCGGGACGGGTTTGTGTGGACCCAGCCGTATGTGAACACCGCCCCGGCCGCGCCGCTGCACAAGGGTGCGCCGACGAGCCAGCACGGCACCACGATCACGTTCTGGGCCGACGACACGATCTTCGAGACGACGTCGTACAACTTCGAGACGATCACAAGCCGGTTGCAGGAGATGGCCTTTCTCAACCGCGGCCTGACGATCGTCATCCGGGACGAGCGTGAGGACACCCCGGTCGAGGTCACCTACCACTACAAGGGTGGGATCGAGGACTTCGTCCGGCACCTCAATGCGAGCAAGGGCGCCATCCACCGGTCGGTGGTCGGCTTCGGCATCGAGGGCGACGGCATTGCCGTCGAGGTCGCGATGCAGTGGAACGACTCCTACGGCGAGAGCGTGTACACCTTCGCCAACACGATCAACACGCGCGAGGGCGGAACCCACGAGGAGGGTTTCCGGTCCGCGTTGACGTCGGTGGTGAACAAGTACGCCGAGGACAAGAAGCTGTTCAAGAACAAGGACGAGCGCCTGACCGGCGATGACATCCGGGAGGGCCTGGCCGCCATCGTCTCGGTGAAGTTGGCGAACCCGCAGTTCGAGGGCCAGACAAAGACGAAGTTGGGGAATACCGAGGCCCGGTCGTTCGTGCAGACGACAACGTACGACAAGCTCGGCGACTGGCTGGAGCGCAACCCCGGTGAGGCGAAGGTCGTGATCAACAAGGCGTCGTCGGCGGCGCGGGCGAGGCGGGCCGCGCAGGAGGCCCGCAAGCTGGCCCGCAAGAGTCTGCTGACCGTCAACTCGCTGCCGGGCAAGCTCGCCGACTGCCGCTCCACCGACCCGGGCGAATCAGAAATCTATGTGGTC
This sequence comes from Geodermatophilaceae bacterium, assembly GCA_013695665.1. Taxonomy (GTDB): domain Bacteria; phylum Actinomycetota; class Actinomycetes; order Mycobacteriales; family Geodermatophilaceae; genus JACCTY01. The sequence goes on from JACDAB010000074.1 coordinate 6,458, forward strand.
GAAGGCGATTCCGCCGGGGGGAGCGCAAAGTCCGGCCGGGACTCGATGTTCCAGGCGATCCTGCCGATCCGCGGCAAGATCATCAACGTCGAGAAGGTCCGGCTGGACCGTGCACTGAAGAACAACGAGGTCCAGGCGATGATCACCGCGCTGGGGACCGGGATCCACGACGACTTCGACATCGTCAAGCTGCGGTATCACAAGGTCATCCTGATGGCCGACGCCGACGTCGACGGCCAGCACATCCGGACCCTGCTGCTGACGCTGCTGTTCCGCTTCATGCGGCCGCTGATCGAGAACGGCAACGTCTATCTGGCCCAGCCACCGCTGTACAAGATCAAGTGGGGCGGCAAGGGCGGCGACGAGTACGCCTACACCGACCGGGAGCGCGAGGCGTTGGTGAAGCAGGGCGTGGCGGCCGGTCGCCGGCTGCCCAAGGAAGACGCGATGCAGCGCTACAAGGGACTCGGCGAGATGAACGCCAAGGAACTGTGGGAGACCACCATGGACCCGGCCACCCGGCTGCTGCTGCAGGTGACGCTGGACGACGCGGCGCAGGCCGATGCGCTGTTCAGCACGCTGATGGGCGAGGACGTCGAAGCCCGACGCTCGTTCATCACCCGCAACGCCCGTGACGTCCGCTTCCTCGACATCTGAGCCGTACCGAAGGGTAAGTAGTGACCGAGCCAATGCGGGACCGCGTAGAGCCCGTCGACATCCAGTACGAAATGCAGCGCAGCTACATCGACTACGCGATGTCGGTCATCGTCGGCCGCGCGCTGCCGGATGTGCGCGACGGCCTCAAGCCGGTGCACCGCAAGATCCTCTACG
>JACDAB010000123.1 GCA_013695665.1 Geodermatophilaceae bacterium
TCGAACACCGGCTGCGCGCGGGCCACGTGCTCGGCGTCCCCGCCGACCATCAGGGCGTAGCCGTTCTCCAGCCCCCAGATGCCGCCGCTCACCCCCGCATCGACGTACCCGATCCCCTTCTCGCCCAGGGCGCCGGCGTGCACCCGGTCGTCGGTGTAGCGCGAGTTACCACCATCGATGACGACGTCACCGCTGTCCAACCGCTCGGCGAGGTCCCGCACGGTCGCGCGGGTGGGCTCGCCGGAGGGCACCATCACCCAGATGAGCCGGGGTGCGGTCAGGGTCTGGACGAGCTCATCGAGGGACTGCACTGTCCGGGACTGCACATGCGGGTCGTAGCCGACGACGTCGTGCCCGTCGCGGCGCAGCCGCTGGGCCATGTTGGCGCCCATCTTGCCCAATCCGATCAGGCCGATCTGCACGGTGTTCTCCTTTGATGATCATGGGGTTTGGCCGGTCCTGACCGGTCGGATCCCATGATCACGACGGCCCGGGACGCGCTCAGCCAGGAAGTCGAACCGGCATGATGAGGTAGCGATAGTCCTCGTTCCCCGGCCCCTCGGCCGGCACACCTGTCAGCACCGCCGGCTTGTTGGCCGTAGTGAACGACAATCGCACCGTCTCGGTGTGTACGGCGGACAGCCCGTCGAGCAGGAAGCTCGGATTGAAGCCGATGGTCAGCGGCTCGCCGGCGAAATCGGCCTCCATCTGCTCCTCGGCCCGCCCCTCGTCGTCCCCGCCGGCCAGCAGGGTCAGCCCCTCCTCGCCGAAGCGCAGACGCACCGGCGTACCACGGTCCGCGACCAGCGCGACCCGCTTGACCGCCTCGATGAACCCGGCCACCCGGATCTCGGCGGTGGCAGCGGAGTCGGTGGGCAGCAGCGAGCGGTACTTCGGAAACTCCGCGTCGAGCAGCCGGGTGGTGGTGTGCCTGTCCGCGGTCCGGAAACCCATGATCCCCTCCCCTGAGCCGCCGCTGGACAGCGCCAGCGTCACCTCGGGACCACCGGTGAGTGTCTTGGCGGCGTCGGACAGGCTGCGGGCCGGGATCAGCACCGCCGCGGACTGGCCGGGCAGTTCCGGGGTCCAGCCGAACTCACGCACGGCCAAGCGGTAGCGATCGGTCGCAGCGAGGGTCAGCCGATCCCCGTCGATCTCCAGCCGTACGCCGGTGAGCATCGGCAGGGTGTCGTCCCGGCCGGCGGCCACCGCCACCTGGGACACCGCGGTGTCGAAGTCGGCGCTGGCGACGACTCCAGCGGTGGTCGGCATGGCCGGCAGGCCGGGATAGTCCTCCACCGGCATCGTCGGAAGCGTGAACCGGGCAGATCCGCAACTGATCGTCAACCGCGGCCCGTCGACGGCGACTTCGACCGGATGCGGCGGAAGCGACCTGGTGATGTCGGCGAGCAGCCGCCCGGACACCAGGGCCCGGCCGGCACTTTGCGCATGGACCTCGATGGTGGCCTGCGTGGACACCTCGTAGTCGAAGCCGCTGATCGTGAGTGTCTCCCCGGCTGCCTGCTCCCCGGAAACGTCGAGCAGTATCCCGGCGAGAACGGGCACCGGAGGCCTCGACGGCAGGCTCTTCGCCGTCCAGGCCACCGCCTCGGCCAGCACGTCCCGCTCGACCCTGAACTTCATCGCTTGCTCCCCACTGATGCCACCTGCCGCGCCGCGGAGGGGCGTTTCCCCAAGCCTGCGCTCAGGTGATGCTGTTGAGTGCTCTTCTCAGAAGTACTGGTCATCGTCGTCATCACTGCTGTGAACACTGTGGATAGTGTCGCTTTCTGCTGGTCCGGGGCGCGAGTGGGCTGTGTGTGCAGTGTGGACAGGGGTGCCGACAACTGCCCCGTGAGCGGGACTGGGGCCGCACCGGGCAGGGCATAGGGCCGGGTACCCAGGACAGTCCCCGGTTGTCCACAGAGTTTTCCCCAGGCTGTGCACGTGGCCGGCCGGGTCAATGCCGGTCCCGGTGTTTGATCCGCGCGGTCAGCTCGGTCACCTGGTTGTAGATGTGGCGTCGCTCGGCCATCAGCGCGCTGATCTTCTTCACCGCGTGCATGACGGTGGTGTGGTCCTTGCCGCCGAACTGCTTGCCGATGTTGGGCAGCGACAGGTCGGTCAGCTCGCGGCAGAGGTACATGGCGATCTGGCGGGCGTTGACGAGGTTGCGGCTGCGGCTGTGCGAGGTGAGGTCCTCGAGACTGATCGCAAAGTATTCGGCGGTGACGGCCATGATCGTCGGGGCGTCGATCTCTGAGGATGTGGACTCCGGCAGGAGCGCCTGCAGGACGATCTCGGCCAGTGCGAGATCAACGTGCTGCGAGTTCAGGCTGGCGAATGCGTTGATCCGGATGAGGGCACCCTCGAGTTCGCGGATGTTGGTCTGGATCTTGCTGGCCATGAACTCCAGGACATCCGGTGAGACCCGCAGATTCTCCAGCTGCGCCTTCTTGCGCAGAATGGCGATCCTCGTCTCCAGGTCGGGCACCTGTACGTCGGTGATCAACCCCCACTCGAACCGGGTCCGCAGTCGGTCCTCGAGCGTGGTCAGCTGCTTGGGCGGGCGGTCGCAGGTGATCACGATCTGCTTGTTCGCATTGTGCAGCGTGTTGAACGTGTGGAAGAACTCCTCCTGGGTCCGCTCGGCCCGCTCCAGGAACTGGATGTCGTCGACTAGCAGGATGTCGACGTCCCGGTAGCGGCGGCGGAACTGTTCGGCCTTGCCGGAGTGGACCAGGTTGATGAAGTCGTTGGTGAACTCCTCGGTGGAGACGTAGCGGACTCGCACGTGCGGGAAGAGCCGGTAGCCGTAGTGCCCGATCGCATGCAGCAGGTGAGTCTTGCCCAACCCCGACTCGCCGTAGATGAAAAGGGGGTTGTAGGCCCTGGCCGGCGCCTCGGCAACGGCGACTGCGGCGGCGTGGGAGAACCGGTTGCTGGAACCGATGACGAAGGACTCGAAGATGTACTTGGGATTCAGTCGCGCAGGCAGCGCGGCCCGGTCCGAGCGCCGCTCGGAGAAGATGTCCACAGCTCTGCCCACAGGCCGCTCATCCTCGAGGGGATGCGGCAACCTGCCGTGCCCCTCGGGATCCGCCCCGTTCGGTGGCGGGGAGGCGGCGTCGAGCGGCGGAGAGGCCGCATCGAGCGCTGCGAGGGCCGCCGGCTCCGGCAGTCCTTCGGTGGCGCCGGGATCCACCGTGAAGGCGATCTTCATCTCGCGGCCGAGCTCACCGCTCAGGACGTCGGAAATCTGGGGCCGTAGCTGGGTTTCCAGCACTCCCTGCATGTAGTCGTTGCCCACCGCCAGCAGCGCGGTGTCATCGATGATGCCCAGCGGACGGGTCATGGTGAGGAAGGCGCGTTGTTGGGCGTTGAGGTCCAACATGCCCAAGCCACGCAGTGTCGACGGCCAGACGCGGTCGAGGTCAGCGGGCTCGTCGGGCACTGGGCTTCCTCCTTCTCGGGCGGCACGCTGCCACCCGGCGTCGCTGCGGGGCGCACCGACGAAGCCCATCCACAGGGTTGTCCACAGGATGTTTACCGAACCACCTGCGCCGCGCAACAGCTGTTGTGCGGTTCTGCCTATCGCTATTCTGCCCACGGATGTTGCCGGGCGACGCTAACAGCGGCGGCGTGGCAGTCACAAGCGCAGACCCCATTGGGCTAGGTTGGCCGGTTGCGCCGGTGCGGTCGGCGGTCGATGCTCGGCCTACCGGCGTCGTACGCCCGGCTCTGCTGAGGTACCGTTGGGACGGAGTGTGCCCCGCGTGCTGGCAGTTGCACGGGTGTTGCCGGGCGCCGAACGCGTACCACAGCACGATTTCTGTCCGTCGTCACACCGCACCCGCCTGCCGCCACGCACGGCAAGCAGAGCCCACACTGGAGACACTGGTGAGCAAGCGCACGTTTCAGCCCAACAACCGACGCCGCGCCAAGACGCACGGCTTCCGGTTGCGGATGCGCACCCGGGCGGGCCGCGCCATCCTCGGTGCCCGGCGCCGCAAGGGCCGCGACGCGCTGTCGGCCTGAGCTGCGTGTTGCCCGCCGCAGCGCGGCTTCGTCGCCGTGAGGATTTCACTGCCGTGCTGCGCCGGGGACATCGCGCCGGCCGCGGCGCCGTTGTGGTGCACCGGCTCGCCGACGGCGGTGAGACGCGTCCACCGCGGGTCGGACTCGTTGTCGGACGCGGTGTGGGCAATGCCGTTCGCCGCCATGAGGTGAGCAGGCGGCTGCGTCACTTGATGCGTGATCGACTGGATCGGCTGGATGCGGGTGACCGGATGGTGATCAGGGCGAACCCGTCAGCGGGCGGTGCAAGCTCGGCCGAACTCGGCGCTGATCTGGATCGCGCGCTCACCCGGCTCGAACTCTCCGCCTCGGCGCGATCGCGATGAGGAACCCGGCGACGACGGTGCTGCTGGCACCGATCCGGTTCTACCAGCGCTGGATCAGCCCGGCCTGGCCCTCGACCTGCCGGTTCTACCCGTCCTGCAGCAGCTACGCGATCGAGGCACTACAGACCCGCGGAGCCGTGGTCGGGCTTGCCCTCGCCGTACGCCGGTTGGTCAAGTGCGCGCCATGGCACCCAGGTGGACACGATCCGGTGCCCCGGCGCGTTCGCTCTGTGAGCAGTCCCCTTCCGCATCAGGAGTCCAGCCTTGTCTCTTGATTGGCTGTACACGGCCATCTCCTTCGTCTTGAAACTGTGGCACTCGCTGTTCGAGCGGATCGGCCTCAGTCCGGATGCCGGTATCACCTGGGCGCTGTCGATCTTCTTCCTCGTGGTAACAGTCCGGATTCTGCTGTTCAGGTTCTTCGTCAAGCAGGTGAAGTCGCAGCGGGCCATGCAGGAACTGCAGCCCGACATCGCCAAGCTGAAGGCGCAGTTCGGCGCGGACCGGCAGGGCATGGCCAAGGCGCAGCAGGAACTGTTCAAGGAGCGTGGGGTCAACCCACTGTCCGGCTGCCTGCCGATCCTGCTGCAGGCGCCGGTCTTCCTCGCGCTGTTCCATGTGCTGCGCCGGCTGCGCCCGGACGCCCAGGGCCTCTACACCTGGGACAACGCGTTGACCGACAGTGCGGCCCGGGCCTCTCTGTTCGGCGCACCGATCTCGTCGTCGTTCAACATGGACCCGGCCAAAGAGGCGGCCATCCTCGGCCTGGATGGTGTCAGCTACACCAGCATCCGGATCGTCGCGTTCGCGTTGATGATCTTGATGTCGCTCACGACGTACATCACGCAGAAGCAGATCATGCGCAAGGGCGGCCCGGTCGAGGGTCAGGCCGCCATGATTCAGAAGTTCATGCTCTACGTGATCCCGATCAGCCTGTTCGTTTCCGGCTTCTTCTTCCCGATCGGCGTACTGCTGTACTGGTTCATGAACAACCTGTGGACGATGGGGCAGCAGTTCTACATCCTGCACAAGCATCCGCCGAAGTCGCGCGTCGACCTCGCCAAGACCGACCGGCCCGCGATCGACCCGAAGCTGCTGGCGCCGAAGCCGGGCGCCAAGCCGACCCAACCCAAGGGCCGCCGCCCGGCCGCCGCGTCCCCGCCGAACGCAACCCCGCCGAACGCAACCTCGCCGAACGCAACCCCGTCGGCCGCACCCGCCCCGCCGCCCCCGCCCTCACCGGTCTCCATCCAGAAGCCGAAGGCGGGGTCGGGGGCCACCTCGGCGGGGGCACGCAAGCCCACCCCGGGAAAGCGTCCGGCCAACACCAAGCCGAAACGAAAGAAGCGCTGACGCACTACCTCCCCGGTCAGCCCGATATTCAGGAGTTACGTGAGCCAGTCCATGGCGCAGACCGATCCAGACCCGCAGAACACCGCGAACGGCACCACAGCGAACGGAACAGAGCCGGCTGCCGCTGCCGCGACACCCAGCGCTGACCCCCCCGAGGAGTCAGGTGAGGCGCTGCTGGTGCGCGAGGGTGACATCGCCGCTGACTACCTCGAGCGGCTGCTGGACATCCTTGACTACGACGGGGACATCGACCTGGACGTCGAGAGCGATCGTGCGGCGGTAGCCGTCGTCGGTGGCAACCTGAAGGGGCTGATCGGAACCGGCGGTGCGACGTTGGACTCGTTGCAGGAACTGACTCGCCTCGCGGTCGCCCAGCAGACCGGTGTCCGGACCCGGTTGATGCTCGATGTGGGCGGCTACCGCGCGCAACGGCGTACCGAACTCACCGGTCTCGGCCAGCGCACGGCCGAGGCGGTCCGGGACAGCGGGACCAAGGAGAAGCTGGCCCCGATGAACCCCTTCGAGCGCAAGGTCGTCCACGACGCAGTGGCCACCGTCGACGGTGTCTTCAGTGAGTCCGAGGGCGAGGAGCCCTCGCGTTGCGTGGTTGTCTTGCCGCAGAAGTGAGGCGGCGGCCCGCGGGGCCGCGGTGACCACGACCGGGGACGAACCGGCGTTGGCCGCCGAGATCTTCGGGGAGTTGCTCCCGCAGGCCCGCGCCTACGCCGACCTGCTGGCCGGTATCGGCGTGCAGCGGGGTCTGATCGGGCCGCGTGAGGCGGATCGGCTCTGGGAACGGCACCTGCTCAACTGTGCAGTTGTCGGCGACCTGATCCACCCGGCGGCATCGGTGCTCGACGTGGGTTCGGGAGCCGGGCTACCCGGCATCCCGTTAGCCCTGGCGCGGCCTGACGTCTCCGTCACCCTCCTGGAGCCGATGGCACGCCGGGTGGCCTTCCTTACCGAAGTGGTCAGTGATCTGGGCCTCGCCAACGTCGTCATCGTGCGCGGCCGGGCCGAGGACGGTGCGGTACGGCGTTTGCTCGGGACCAGTCAGGTCGTGACGGCTCGTGCCGTCGCCGGCCTCGACCGGCTCGCCGGCTGGTGCCTGCCGCTGCTTGCCCCGACCGGGGAGCTGCTGGCCCTCAAGGGTGCCTCCGCGCAGGCCGAGCTGGACGCCGCCCGGGTGGCCCTACGCGCGGTCGGGGCTGCGAGCGCGGAGGTCGTCAGGTGCGGGGTCGGCGTGCTGCCGACCCCGACGACGGTCGTCCGGGTGGTCGCGGGTTCGCGTCCCGGCGGCCCTCGACACGGCGGCTGAGGTGGTCGGCTAGGCCAGGCCGCGTTGTAGTTGAGCGAGCGCTGCTGCGCTGGAGTCGACCCGCCAGTCGCGCTCCTTGCGTACCTGGAATGCGACCAACGTGGTGATACGGGGAAACGCTGTGCTCGCCAGCGCAGTCCGTACCCAGGCGGCCTTGCTGTGCGTGGGGTCCACCGGGGCTCCGTCGTCGATCGCGGGCTCCTTCGAACCGAACTCGCAGATCCAGACAGGGGCGGAGGGGTGCAGGGCGGTCAACCTGGTGTACTGAACGTGGAAGATCTCGGCGAACGATCGCCAGCGGAACGGTCCGCCGACCCCCCAGTTGTAGCCGTCCAGCCCGAGAACGTCGACGTACTCGGCTCCGGGCCAGATTATGCGCACGTCAGTGGTCTCGGGGTAGGTGTCGGCAGTGGGGTTGAACACCCACTTGATGTTGTCGCCGCCGGCATTGCGGACTGTCGTGACGACATGCCGCCAGGCGGCGATGAACTGGGCCGGGGTGCCGCCGTGCTTCTCGGTCCCGGCCGCAGTGGGCTGGAAATCCTGCCAGTCACCGTTCATCTCCGGCCACGGGCGCACGAAGACCTGGTACGGGTAGGCCCTGGCGTGCGCGGCGATGCGGCGTAGGTAGGCGTCGTGAACCCCGGTGCTCCAGTCGATGAATCGGGTCGGTCCCATGTCCCAGGACAGCAGGACCTCGCGGGTGCCGCCGCGGGCGAAGGTTTGCTCGGTCACCGCCGGGAACTCATCACCGAAGCCGTAGAAGTACGAGGCGACCTCCGTGGTCCGGCCCAGCTGCTTCTCGAAGGCGAGCAGCTTGGAGGGATCGGCGATCATGCCGTCGACGTATGCCCCGAACTGGACCCGCTGGCCCAGTGGCGGCAGGTCAGGTCCTGCGGCGGACATCGCACCCGAGGCGCCTTGGCCGGGCATGGCCAAGGCGACCCCGA
>JACDAB010000090.1 GCA_013695665.1 Geodermatophilaceae bacterium
GGTTCGACCGGCGGGCCGACTTCGCAATCCCCCGACGGCAGCAGTCCCAGCGGGGGCAGTCCCAGCGGCAGCAGTCCCAGCCCCAGCAGACCTGGCGCTAGTAGCCCCAACGGCAGCACCCCGCCAACGGCGGCCGACACGGAAACGCCCACGTCGGCCGAGGTCACGACGAGTTCCGGGGACGCCCGGACGACGGCGTCAGGTTCAGCTGGTGCGCCGGTTGCCGGGGACCCCGACGCAACAGACACCGGTGGGGGCACACCGTGGGGCGTTCTGGTCGCCGGTGTGGCGGCCGCTGCGCTGGCCGGGGGTGCCTTCTGGCAGATCCGGCAGCGACGTTGACCCGGCACCGCGATCTGCATCCGCTCGCCTGGTGGCTGTGGGCGATCGGCCTGGCCACGGCGGCCAGCCGCACCACCAACCCCCTGTTCCTGATCCTGATCATCGCCGTGGCCGGGTACGTCGTCGCCGCCCGCCGTCCGGAGCAGGGCTGGGCCCGCGGCTTCCGCGCCTACCTGATCCTCGGCCTGGTGGTGATCGGGATCCGCACCGTATTCCACATCATCTTCGGCGGCGGCCTCGGTGAGACCGTGCTGTTCCGGCTGCCGGAACTCCGGCTGCCCGACTGGGCGGCCGGTATCCGCCTCGGCGGCGCGGTCAGCGCCGAGGGGCTGGTCAGCGCCCTGTACGACGGACTGCGGCTGGCGACGCTGCTCATCTGCGTCGGCGCGGCGGTCACACTGGCCGAGCCGCGGCGGCTGCTACGGACGCTCCCCGGGGCGCTGTACGAACTCGGCCTGGTCGTCGTGGTGGCGATCAGCCTGGCCCCACAACTGGTCGAGTCGGCGCTGCGGGTACGCCGGGCCAGGTCCCTGCGCGGTGGCAGCGGTACCGGGCTGCGGGCGGTCGCCTCGATCGGGATGCCGGTGCTGGCGATGGCGCTGGACCGGGCGGTGGCCCTGGCCGCTGCCATGGACGCGCGCGGGTACGGCCGCGCCGGCTCCGTCAGCGCAGGCGCCCGGCGTCTCACCGCCGGCCTGCTGCTTGCCGGCCTGTTGGGACTGACGCTGGGCGCCTACGGCGTACTGGACGCTTCTGCCCAAGGCGGGATCGGGCTGACCAGCCTGCTGATCGGCGTACTCGCGTCCATTGCGGGCCTCGCGGTCGGATCGCGCCGGGTACTGCGCAGCCGGTATCGCACCGACCGCGTGGACGCGCGTTCTGCGCTGGTGGCTGCCAGTGGTGTCGGGGCCGGCATCTGCCTGGTCATCGTGTCGAGGTACGACGTGGCAACTGCCTACCCGTCGACGTACCCACTCACCGCTCCGCAACTCGCCCTGCTGCCGGTCCTCGGGCTGCTGCTGGCACTGGCGCCGGCGTGGATCGCGCCGGCGCCTGCTGGTCCCGCGGCGGCCATGCCGCCGACCGCACGGTCGCCAGGGTCGCCAGGGTCGCCAGGGACACGAGCACTGGCGCCCGGACGGGCGGACGAAACAGCTGTCAGCGCGGCCGCCCGGTCGTGATCGCCTTCGAGAACGTCTCCATCCGGTACGCCGACGCGACGACCGATGCACTGACCGGGGTCGATCTGCGTGTCCCCGACGGCGAGCTGTGCCTCGTGGTCGGGCGAACCGGGTCGGGGAAGTCGACGCTGCTCGGCGCCGCGAGCGGGCACGTCCCACACTTCACCGGGGGGCGGCTCAGTGGTCGCGTCCTCGTCGGCGGGCGCGACACCCGCGAGCACCGGCCGCGGGAGCTTGCCGACGTGGTGGGCGTGGTGGGCCAGAGCCCGGTCGACGGGTTCGTCACCGCCAGCGTCGAGGACGAGCTGGCCTTCACGATGGAGTCCCTGGGCATCGACCGGCCGGTGATGCGCCGCCGCGTCGAGGAGACGCTTGACCTGCTCGGGCTCGCCGACGTGCGCCACCGCCCGCTCGCTGCGCTGTCCGCCGGGCAGCAGCAACGGGTGGCGATCGGATCGGCGCTCACCGCGCATCCGCGGGTTCTGGTGCTGGACGAGCCGACCAGCGCGCTGGACCCCGGCGCGGCCGAGGACGTGCTCGCCGCCCTGCACCGGCTGGTGCACGATCTCGGCATCACCGTGCTGCTGTGTGAGCACCGGCTCGAGCGGGTGGTCCAGTACGCCGACTCGGTGATCAGCCTCGGGGGACCCGGGCAGCGGCCGACCTACGGCGTACCGGGTGATGTTCTGGGGACCGCCGACGTCGCTCCGCCCGTCGTGCATCTCGCCCGGCTGGCCGGCTGGACGCCGCTGCCGGTGTCGGTGCGAGGTGCCCGGCGGCAAGCTGCGGATCTGCGGTCCCGGCTCGCGCTGTGCACCGCCCCCTCGACCCACCGGGCCGGCGGCGACATCGCCCTGCGGGTGAGCGGTCTGACCGTCGGCTACCGGGGTGCGCCGCCGGTCCTGAACGACCTCGACCTCGCGCTGGCCCAGGGCCAGGTGGCCGCGCTGATGGGGCGCAACGGGGCGGGAAAGTCCACGCTGCTGTGGAGCCTGCAAGGTGCCCTGAAACCCCACCGGGGGTCGGTCCGCGTAGGCAGCGACGACCCCTCGGCGATGCCCCCCGCGGACCGCCGTACGAGGGTGGCGCTGGTCCCGCAGAATCCGACCGACCTGCTGTACCTGGACACCGTCGGCGCCGAGTGCCGGCAGGGGGACAAGGAGTCGCGGCGGCCGGCCGGGACCACCCGGACCCTGCTGGACCGGATCACCCCCGGGGTGGGGGACGCGACCGACCCACGGGACCTGTCCGAGGGGCAACGGCTGAGCCTGGTGCTCGCGATCCAGCTCGCGGCGCGGCCGGTTGTCCTGCTGCTGGACGAGCCGACCCGCGGGCTGGACTACCTGTCCAAGGATCGCCTCGGCGAGGCAGTCGCCGAGTTGGCTCGCGACGGTGTCGCAGTCCTGTTGGCCACGCATGATGTGGAGTTCGTCGCCACCGTCGCCGATCGGGTCCTGGTGCTCGCCGGCGGCGAGATCATCGCCGACGGACCCACCCGGGACGTGGTGCTGTCCTCGCCGACGTACGCGCCGCAGGTGGCGAAGGTGCTGGCCCCGGAGCCCTGGCTGACGGTCCACGACGTGGCACACGCCTTGTCGGTGCCCGCGTGAGTGCGGGAGTCGTACCCCGGCCCGCTCGTCCGGTGCCGGTCGGACCCAAGGGTGTCATCGCCATCGCCATCGCGTCGCTGTTCGGGGTAGCGGCGTTCGGCTGGCCGTTCCTGATCGGTTCGCGATCCGGGCTTGCCGACGGGTTGGACGCCTGGCTGGTCTTCGGGGGCCTGCTCGCCCTGGTGATCGTCACGGTCCTGGCCCTGCTGGCCGACGGAACGATGGATGCCAAGGCCGTCGCGATGCTGGGTGTGCTCTCCGCGGTGGCCGCAGCGGTCCGGCCACTAGGGGCCGGCACGGCGGGTATCGAACCACTGTTCTTCGTGATCATCCTGGGTGGCCGTGCCTTCGGTCCGGGGTTCGGCTTCGTGCTGGGGTCGACCGCGCTGTTCTCCTCCGCGCTGCTGACCGGTGGCGTCGGTCCATGGGTGCCCTTCCAGATGTTCGCCGCCGCGTGGATCGCGATGGGCGCGGGACTGCTGCCGCGGGCTGCCGGTCGCCGAGAGGTGGCGCTGCTCGCGGCGTACGGCGCCGTTGCCGCCTTCGCCTACGGGCTGGTGATGAACCTGTCGTTCTGGCCGTTCGCGCTGGGCCCGCTGACCTCGATCTCGTTCGTCCCGGGGGACCCGGTCGGTGACAACCTGATCCGCTTCCTCGCCTACGACCTGGCGACGTCGATGGGGTGGGACATCGGCCGCGCCGTCACAACCGCAGTGCTCGTGGGACTGACCGCACGCCCGGTGCTGCGGGCGCTACGCCGGGCCGGTCGCCGGGCCGCCTTCGACGCCCAACCTGAGTTCGCACCTGCAGTCCCCGCCGCTCCTCCCCGGCTGCCATGAAGCTCCGTGGTCCGTCCCGCCCGGAGTCGCCGTATTCAGCGGCCCGAAACGCCATCGTCGGCTTGAGGTATGGCACCGAGGGCACCGGGTGGGCTGACGAGTGCCGCGGCCTCGCCGCGGCTGTTGACGCCGAGCCGGGTGTAGATCTGCTGAAGGTGCGTCCGGACCGTCTGCGCGCTGATCCCGAGCGTGCGCGCCGCCTCGGCGTTGGAGTAGCCGCCGGCCACCAGGGACATGAGCTGGTGCTGCCTGGCGGTCAGGGGGACGATGCCTCGGCTGGTCAGATCCAGCGCATGTAGATGCGCGATCAGGTGCGGGCGGACGAGCGCGGCCAGCGCTCGGTCAGTGTCATCGAAATCGCGGCCGTTCGTCCGGAGGAAGCGGATCTTGCGTGAGTGACCCGGCGGAGCCGGCAATGGCAGAGTCAGTTCCCGGTCGAAGCTCGGGCCTCCGAGTACGGCGCACATCATGCTGCGCCGCCATTGGCGGACGCTGCAGAAGTCCGACAGTGCAGTCACCGTCTCCCGGTCGCCGCTCCGGTCGTGATAGCTGGAGTGCGCTGCCCAGAAGTGGTCGTAGAAGTTCAGTTCTGGGGGGCCGTCACTGACCGGAAGATCGCCATCGGGCATGACGTAGGAAAATGCCCATGCCGACCGCCGGCGCGGCGCGAGGTCGTTGAAGACCACGACGTCTGCCGACACCAGCTCTCCGAGCGTGGCCAGCAGGGCGCGGTCGACCATGACGGGTAGCGCCTGGCCGGGAGAAACCGGCGGAGCAGCAAGGATCGCCATGAACTCACACAGCGCGGCTGCGTTCAAACCGATGCCTGCCACCGACGTCTCCCACCGAGCAATCCCCGTCCCGGATGTGGCCGGAGCATACGACGAATGTCGTATAGGCAGCCGAGGGCAAAGAGGACATTTTGGAGGGGCCGTGACATGCGGCGGGCGTCCTACCGGCGAAGGCCACATCCGGCCTCGTCGAGACATCACCCTCACCGGAGGTATGTGCCATGCCAGCTCAACGAGCACGGGTTGTGATTGCCGCGGTGATTTCCTCGGCGTGTGTCCTAACCTCGGCCGTCCTCGCCGTACCGAGCCAGGCCGCTGCCCCGGTCGCCGCTGACCCAGCCGTGATCACGGAGTGGAACGTCATTGCCGCACGCACCATCTTCACCGAGAACGCCACTCCCATCCCCAGGTCAGGGCTGTACTTCGGCTTCGTCCACATCGCGATGTACGACGCCGTCGTGGCGATCGAAGGCGGCTACGCGCCGTACGCATACCGGGCCGCGGCCCCGCCCACCGCATCCGCCGAGGTCGCGGCCGCCACCGCCGCGTACCGCGTGCTCCGGCACTACTTCCCGGCATCGGCCGGGAACCTCGCAGTCGACTACGCGGCGACCCTCGCCGGCGCACCCGACGGTGCCAGCAAAGTGCAGGGGAGGCTGGTCGGAGCACGCGCGGCGGCCGAGATCATCCGGCTGCGGCAGAACGACGGTCGTGACGCCGACGTGACGCTGGACGTGGAACCCGCACCCGGTGTGTGGCGTCCCACGCCGCCGTCCTTCGCTCCGATGCTCGGGGCCGAGCTCGGGTTTGTCACGCCGCTGCTGCTCGAGTCTGCTACCCAGTTCCCGCTGCCCGGCCCGGACCGCCTGTCCACAGTCAGGTACGCGCGGGACTATGTCGAGGTGCTGCGGTACGGCGCGAAGGAGGGGTCTGTCCGCACCGCGGCGCAGACCGACACCGCTCTGTTCTACGACGACAATGGTGTCCTCCAGTTCCAGCAGGGTCTTCGTGACCAGGTGACGCGTCGCGGGCTCGACATCGTCGAGAGCTCACGGGCGTTCGCGCTTCTCGGGACAAGCACCGCCGATGCCCAGGTCGCATGCTGGCGGGCGAAGTACGACTACGCCTACTGGCGCCCGATCACGGCCATCCAGCTCGCAGGCACCGACGGCAACCCGGCGACCCGACCCGATGCGGACTGGACGTCGCTCGTGGACAACCCGCCGTACCCTGAGTACACGAGCGGGCATGCGTGCGTCACGGGTGCGACAACCGGTACTTTGAGCTACCTGTTCGGCGCCAACTCCATCGACCTGACCGTGTTCTCGGCGGTTACCGGGACGACCCGGCAGTACGAGACAGCCGACGCCCTGGACGACGAAACGATGAATGCCCGGATCTGGCTCGGTATCCACTTCCGGAAGGCGATGACCGACGGCAACCAGCTCGGTCACGACGTGGCCGACTGGGCTACCACGCAGTACTTCCAGCCGACCGGCTGACGGTCGCAGTCGTGGCCGACGCTGCCCCGCCACCTGAGCG
>JACDAB010000105.1 GCA_013695665.1 Geodermatophilaceae bacterium
ATCCGCCGCTGCACGAATTCCTGCCCGACCTGACCGAGTTGTCGGTGCGGGTGGCCGTCGCGGAGGCGAGGGACGAACCGGACGACGAGGCGCAGACGCTGATGGAGGCCGTGCACCGGCTGCACGAGGAGAACCCGATGCTCGGGCTGCGCGGTGTGCGGCTGGGCCTGGTGGTGCCGGGGCTGTTCAAGTTGCAGACCCGCGCCATCGCCGAGGCGACCGCTGAGCTGATCAAGGCCGGAAAGCACCCGATGCCGGAGATCATGATTCCGCTCGTCGGCGCCGTGCAGGAGCTGGAGATCGTCCGCGAGCAGACCGAGCAGGTGCTCGCCGATGTCGCCGGGGAGCAGGACGTGGAGCTGTCGGTCCTGATCGGCACGATGATCGAGCTGCCGCGGGCGGCGCTGACCGCCGACCAGATCGCCGAGGCCGCGGACTTCTTCTCCTTTGGGACCAACGACCTGACTCAGACCACCTGGGGTTTCTCCAGGGACGACGTCGAGGCGTCGTTCTTTTCGCAGTATCTGGAGCAGGGGATCTTCGGCGTCAGTCCCTTCGAGACCCTGGACTTCGAGGGTGTCGGCGCGCTGGTCCGGATCGCGGTGGAGAAGGGTCGCGAGGGTCACCCAGATCTCAAGATCGGTATCTGCGGCGAGCACGGCGGCGACCCGGAGTCCGTGCACTTCTTCCACGAGGTGGGACTGGACTACGTGTCCTGTTCGCCTTTCCGCGTCCCCGTGGCGCGCCTCGAGGCGGGTCGCGCGGCGCTGCTCAGCGGAGGCAGCGACTCCCGGTGATGCGGCGCGCCGACGTACTTCCCGCCGCGCAGGCGCAGTGATGCGCTGGGCCCTGCGCGGTGTGGCCGCCGTCCTGATCGCCGCGGTCCTCGTCGTCACCGGGACTGCGTACGCGGTCTGGAAGCAGGCGCGCGCCGACGAGCGGGCACCGGCCGATGCCATCCTGGTGCTCGGCTCCGCGCAGTACGACGGTGTACCGTCCCCCGTCTTCGAGGCCCGGCTGGACCACGCGGTGGGTCTCTTCGAGGAGGGTCTCGCGCCGACGATCGTGACGGTCGGGGGCAAGCAGGACGGTGACCGGTTCACCGAGGCCGAGGCAGGGTCGCTGTGGCTGCAGGGTGTCGGGGTACCGGCCGAGGCGATCGTGGCCATCGGCAGCGGGACCAACACGCTCAACAGCATGGAGGCGGTGGTCGAGGTGTACGACGAGGCAGCGTGGTCCCGGCTGATCATCGTGACCGACCCGTGGCATGAGTTGCGGGCCAATCGGATTGCGGCCGATCTCGGCATGGCCACGTTCGCCTCGCCGACCCGGCAGGGGCCGGCGGTCTTCACCCGGGGGACGCAGTTCCGCGCGATCGTCCGGGAGACCGCCGCCTACCTGTACTACCGGCTGACCGGCTCGACCCCGGAAACCCGCATCGGACTGGGCTGAGCACCCCGGGAAGGGGCTACCGGCGTCGCAAGGTCACATCGATCTCGAGGTCGACCAGCGTCCCGATCATCAACCGCGGTGCCTTGACGCCGTAGTGACGGCGGTCCAGCTGGCCGGTCGCCCGGACTCGCATGGTGGCGTCGTCCTGCTGATCGGCGCTTGCATCGAGGGTGATCTCCCGCGTCGTGCCCTTCACCGTCAGCAGACCCGTGACGACCCAGCTCTCGTCGCGAGCCGTCACGTCGGTCCCCGTGAAGCTGAGCCGGGGGTGGTTGTCCAGGTCCAGCAGGGCCGGCTTGCGCAGGTCCTTGTCGCGGCGGGAGTGGCCGGTGGCGATCGCGCCGATGTCGAGAACCGCGCTGACCGCGCAGACGGTGCCGTCCTCAGTGACGTCGGTCTGGGCGGACAGCACGGGGATCGTGCCACTGACGCGCCTGCCGAGGTTGCCGACGGTGAATGTTGCCAGGGTCGGGTCGGCCAGCGTCCACGTGCCGACTGCACGGTCCAAGCGGGCGGTAACAGAACCAGAGAAAGGGGGCATCACGAGCTCCTTGCGTATCGGTGGGCGGGTGTGGGTGGTCAACGCGCCAGCGGCGCGGTGCTGGGGGATGCGGCGAGGACCCAGCCGATGTGCATGCGGTCGGGTCCGGAGAACAGCGCCGGATCCTCACCGGGCAGCAGGTCGGTGGACATGATGGCCCGCTGGGCGTCCTCGATCGCCTGCAACGACGTCGTCAACGCCACCACTGCGGAGGAGCCGTCCGGAGTGCGGCCGACGTACGCGCCCAGGGTGCCGGGGATCCCGCGGACCGCCGGCGCGATCCGTTCGTGGTTGGCGCGGTCAATCGCCGCCGCCTCGGCCGGCGGGCGCGGCCCGTCGAAGTAGACGATCTGGCCGTATGTCGGGCGTTCCTCGCCGTTGTCGGTGCCCTCGAATCTGCAGTCGGGGTAGTCCCGACCACCGGCGGCGACTGGCGCCTGCTCAGCGTGGACCGTGCTGCCCCACACGCTGACGAGGAGGGGTCGCTGCTGATCCATGGGGCGCAGCACGTATGCCGAGACCAGGCCGGGCAGCTGCCCAAGCTGGGTCATCGCGGCCTCGGCCGGGCTGTCGTGGGGGGCGATTCGCATGTGCATCGTGACCTCCGTCGTTGATGTGAGGTGAGCGTGATGCCAGCAGCGAGGACCTACAACGGTGCCGGTACGGATACGCACTACGGATGTCTGCGTCGAACTGGCGCCCGGCGGTGAGTTGCAGCCGCCGTAGACTGCGGGCCGTCCCCAAGCCCCGGATCTCAGGAGAGTGCCGTCCACATGGCCTCGATCACCCGCGAGGAGGTCGCGCACCTCGCCCGCTTGGCCCGACTCGCTGTCACCGATGAGGAGTTGCAGACCTTCGCCGGCCAGCTGGATGTCATCATCGGCGCGGTCGCCCGGGTCGGTGAGGTCGCTGCGGGCGACATCCCGCCCACGACACATGCGGTACCGGTGACGAATGTGCTGCGACCGGATGAGCTGCGCCCCTCGCTGGCTCGGGACGAGGTGCTGGCGGCGGCGCCCGCCGCAGAGGATGGCCGGTTCCGTGTGCCGCGCATCCTGGACGATCCGGAATGACCGAGCTGACGAGGATGGACGCCGCCGCGCTCGCCGCCGAGATCGCCGGCGGGCGGGCCAGCGCGGTCGAGGTCACCCAGGCCCACCTCGACCGGATCACCGCCGTGGACGAGAAGATCCACGCCTTCCTTCACGTCGATGCCGAGGGAGCTCTTGCCGCTGCCCGTGCCGTGGACGATCGGCGCTCGTCCGGGCAGGAGCTGGGGCCGCTGGCCGGCGTACCACTGGCGATGAAGGACGTCGTGGTCACCCGGGGCCTGCCGAGTACCAGCGGCTCCAAGATCCTGGAGGGGTGGATCCCGCCGTACGACGCCACCATCACCCAGCGGGTGAGAGCGGCTGGCGTCGTCATGCTCGGCAAGACGAACATGGACGAGTTCGCGATGGGCTCCTCCACGGAGAACTCCGCGTACGGCCCCACCCACAACCCCTGGGACCTGGACAGGGTCCCGGGCGGTTCCTCGGGCGGTTCCTCGGGCGCGGTGTCGGCGTACGAGGCGCCGCTCGGCATCGGCACGGACACCGGCGGCTCCATCCGCCAGCCGGCCGCCGTCACCGGTCTGGTGGGACACAAGCCGACGTACGGCGGGGTGAGCCGCTACGGGCTGATCGCGTTCTCCTCCAGCCTCGACCAGGCCGGGCCGCTGACCCGGACCGTGCTCGACGCGGCGCTGCTGCACGAGGTCATCGGCGGGCACGACCCGGCCGATTCGACGAGCATCGACGCTCCCGTCCCGGCGGTGGTCGCGGCTGCCCTCGACGGCGCCCGCGCCGATCTGTCCGGCCTGCGGGTCGGTGTCGTCCGCGAGTTGTCCGGCGAGGGCTACGAGGCCGGCGTACTGGATCGCTTCGCCGAGACCGTCGGGCTGCTCACCGACCTCGGCGCCACGATCACTGAGGTGAGCTGCCCGCATTTCGGGTACGCGCTCCCGGCGTATTACCTCATCGCCCCCAGCGAGTGCTCCTCCAACCTGGCGCGCTTCGACGCGGTCCGCTACGGCCTGCGCGTCGGTGACGACGGCCGGCGGGGGCTGGAGGAGGTCATGTCCCTCACCCGCGAGGCCGGTTTCGGGGCGGAGGTGAAGCGCCGCGTCATCCTCGGCACCTATGCGCTGTCCAGCGGCTACTACGACGCCTACTACGGACAGGCGCAGAAGGTCCGCACCCTGATCAGCCGCGACTTCGGCGCCGCGTTCGAGACCTGCGACGTGCTCGTCTCACCGACGACGCCCACCGTCGCGTTTCCGCTCGGAGCCCGCGTCGACGATCCGATGGCGATGTACGCCGCCGACCTGTGCACACTGCCGGCCAGCCTGGCCGGTACGCCGGCCATCTCCGTCCCCTGTGGACTGTCCGAGGGGCTGCCCGTGGGGCTGCAGGTGATGGCACCCGCCCTGGCCGATGACCGCTGTTACCGGGTCGCCGCCGCGGTCGAGGCCGCCGTGGCCGGGCGCGACGGGCAACCGATCCTGGCCGCCGCGCCATCGCTGTAGATGGTCGGCGTGGGGTTGCTGCTGGCGCTTTTCGCCGTGTTCGCCGGCGTGGTCGCCTATCTCCTGACCGGGAGCGCGGTGTTCCTGACAATCGCCGCGGTGGGGCTGGTCGCCGGCGTGTCCGGATGGGTGCTCACCCTGGGCGGGAAGCGGTCACGATGAACGGGCGGTCATCGGAGGTCTACGGCGCGTGTTCGGACTCGCCCCAGGAGCCCCACGTGTGTCACCGTGGCAGCCGATGCGGCTCTGCCGCACACAGGGACGACGGGAGGCAGCGTGGCACAGCCGGCCGGGCCAGTCCCGCGGCCCATGCACGGGTCGACGCAGCACGGGTCGACGCAGCACGGGTCGACGTGGGAGTCCTTCGCCGCGACCGCCCTGTGGCGTCTGGTCGGCCTGCTGAGCCTGTTGGTGATCGTCCTCGGGGTGCTCACCTGGTCCTGGGAGGTCGCACTCACCACCGCCCGGCTTGCTCTCGTTGTGCTCTTCGTCCTGTCGACCTGGCTCTACATCATCTGGTTCCGGGGTCAGCGCGCGGCGCTGTCCCGCCGGGACGAGGCGACGCAGGACCAGGTGCAGGACTTCCGGCTCAGCTGACCGACCGAGGAACCCGATGACAGTGACAACTTCGGCGTACGACGATGTCGTCGCCCGCTACGCACCGGTGATCGGCCTGGAGACGCATGTCGAGCTCGGAACAGTGTCGAAGATGTTCTGCGGCTGCTCGACGGTATTCGGTGCCGAGCCGAACACCCAGGTCTGCCCGGTCTGCCTGGGTCTGCCTGGCGCGCTCCCGGTCGCGAACGCGGCGGCGATCGAGGCGACGATCCTGATCGGCCTCGCGCTGAACTGCTCCATCGCGTCGTGGTGCAGGTTCGCCCGGAAGAACTACTTCTACCCGGACATGCCGAAGAACTTCCAGATCAGCCAGTACGACGAACCGCTGTGTACCGACGGCTGGGTCGAGGTACACCGTGACGGCGCGGTGCACCGGATCGAGATCGAGCGGGTGCACCTGGAGGAAGACACCGGGAAGTCGCTGCATGTGGGCGGTTCCACGGGTCGTATCCACGGAGCCACGCACTCCCTCGTCGATTTCAACCGGGCCGGCATCCCGCTCGTGGAGATTGTGACCAAGCCGGTGACGGGGACCGGGGCGCGCGCGCCGGAAGTGGCTCGGGCCTACGTCACCGAGCTGCGGGACATCCTGCGCGCACTTGACGTCTCCGACGTGCGGATGGAGCAGGGCAGCATGCGGTGCGACGTCAACACGTCACTGTCGCGTGTGGACAGTGAGGTGTGGGGCACTCGATCGGAAACCAAGAACGTCAACTCCCTGCGATCGGTCGAGCGGGCCGTCCGCTCGGAGATGATCCGGCAGGCGGCTGTGCTGGACGCGGGGCAGCGGGTCATCCAGGAGACGCGGCACTTCCACGAGAACAGCGGCGAGTCGACGTCGGGACGGTCCAAGGAGGAGGCGACGGACTACCGCTACTTTCCTGAGCCGGACCTGGTTCCACTCGCCCCGGACACCGACCGGATCGAACGGCTGAGGGCCACCCTGCCGGAGCTCCCCTCTGCCCGCCGCCGGCGGCTTCAGGGTTCGTGGAGCCTGTCCGACGGCGAGATGGATGCCGTGGCCAATGCGGGCGCGCTCGACCTCATCGAGGCGACCGTGCAGGCGGGGGCCTCGGCCGAAGACGCGCGCAAGTGGTGGCTCGGGGACCTGTCCCGCCAGGCGAACGAGGCAGGGGCCGAGCTCGCCGAGCTGGCCGTGACTCCGGCACAGGTCGCACAGCTGGCGGCACTGGTAGCCGCCGGCCGGGTGAACGACACGCTGGCGCGGCAGGCGCTGGCCGGCGTACTGGCGGGGGAGGGCGACCCCGAGCAGGTCATCATCGCCCGTGGTCTCGAGGTGGTCAGCGATACCGGCGCGCTGGGAACCGCGGTGGACGAGGCGATCGCTGCTGCCCCTGACATCGCCGCAAAGGTGCGCGCCGGCAAGATCGCCGCGGCCGGGGCACTCGTGGGCGCGGTCATGAAGGCGACTCGAGGAAAGGCAGATGCGCAGGTAGTCCGGCACCTCATCCTGACCCGCCTCGGCCAGGGCTGACCCACGGC
>JACDAB010000108.1 GCA_013695665.1 Geodermatophilaceae bacterium
GCGTTGGCCGCGACGCCGGGCCGGTCCGCTCGCCCGGCGGGGACCAGGCTCCGCTGTCAATCAGCCGGGACTCGGAGGCCAGCCAACCCTCGGCATCGATCTTCGCGGCGAACGTGCCCGGTGCCCGGTGCCGGGCGGTGTCCGGTCCGACGTAGCTGGCCTGATAGCGGCGGCTGGGCAGCTTCCTGATCCACCCGAACCGCCGGTGCTGACTGGTCCCTGCCATCGTTTCCCCTCTCGGGCGTGCTATCCACGTGCTATCCGAGAGTACCTTCCTGTCCACTCGCGACCACTAGCGACACGCTGTTTCCGCAGGTCAAAGCCAATATGGGCAGGTCAGCCGCCCATACTGAATCTGGTTCGATCCCAGTATCGCCCACCAGGAAACCCCAGGTCCGGGTCTCGAACTACGACATGTGTGCTCGGTCGAGCTGGTGGGCGCGCTCGCCGCGCCGTGGGGTTGGTCGCCCTACTCTGCGGCGTGGCCGCCTTGGAGCTCGCCCAGCAATGCTTTTCGGATCGCGGACGGGCCGGAGACGGCGGCGCCGGCGACCTCAGCTAGATGCTGGTCGTGCTCCCGCGCATAGCGGCGTAGCCGCTTGAAGGCCTCGTCCGTGTCGATCTCGTAAACCTCGGCCAGGACGCCCTTGGCCGTTTCCACCACAGCGCGGCTTGCCACCGCCGACTGAAGACGTGAGGTGATCGCGGCGTTGCCGGTAGCCCGGTGCTCTTGCAAGATCGCGATCGTTGCGACGTGTGCCAGGGCTTGGGCCAAGCTGAGATCCTCCGCGCCAAGGTCACCGGGCGTCGTGCCGAACAGTCCTAACGCGCCCAGCGTTCTCTTCCGGAGCCGCATCGGAATGGCGTGCACGGAGGCGAAACCCCTTCGACTGGCCGCGGCCACGAAACGCGGCCAGCGGGCAGTTTCGGTGCTCAGGTCCGCGACGCTGACGGGCTCGCCGTTGTGGTAGCAGTCCAGGCATGGGCCTTCGTCGCGCTGTAGTTGGAAGACCTCCAGGCTTCTGGCCTGTTCGGAGGTCGCGGCCAGCAGGTGCAACTCGCCGCGGGCGTCGGCCAGCAGCAGTCCGGCCGCGGCGACATCCAGCAGCCTGGCGCAGTCCTCGGCGAGACGCGTCACGACATCCAGGACATCGAAGTCATCGACGAGGCTGTCCGAAAATGCGATGAACGAGCGAACGATGTCGCGTTCCCGAGTGTCAGTAGTCATGGCGTGACGTCCTTTTCGTGGGTGCGCCAGGCGTCGTCGGCGTCGAGCCGAAGCCGGCGTTCGACGATGTCCCAGGCCACATCGTTGACATTACGGTCATGTGCAAAGGCGTAGCCGCGTAGCCGCACCAGCGCTTCGGCCGGCCCCACGTCCAACTGGACAGTGAGCATGCCGGTGGCTTGATACACCTCGACGCGCGTTATCAGTGTCAGCTCGCGGTCGGCCGAGCTGGATAGATCGACTCCGGGCGCGTCCAGATCGCCACTGATCAAGTCCAGCAATGGCAGCGACGCGAGTTCGGCGGCGAGCAGCCCCCCGGTCATCGCCGTGTCGTTCAGGTCGCCTGGACGTGTCCGGTACAGAGCCAATACCCCGACCGGCGCGCTCGCCAACGAGACGGGCAAAGCAAAGATCGACCGGACGCCGCGCTGGATCGCCGCGGACGCGAACGTCGGCCAGCGTTCGGCCCCGTGCTCAATCAGGTCGGGTACCAACACCAGGGTGCCCTGGCGAGCCGCGTCGATGGAGGGGCCTTCCCCGTGGGTGAACTGCAAGTCATCAAGCTCGCGACTCAACGCATCGCTTGAGCCGACACACCCGCCGGCGGCCCCGGCCCGGCCGACGGACAAGGCCCCCCCATCGACACCCAGTAGATCCGCACAGGCGGTACACAGGCGCTCGGCGAGCTCACGTCCACGCCCCCCACTTGCCAAGACCGCCTGAAGTCCGTCATGCACACGGTTGGCATCGTTCATCGCTACTCCAGCACGGGCACGGACCGAACGTTCAGAGGGGTTCACCTGAACCGTACCCGCCAGGACGGGCCTGGCCGGCATGACCTGTCCGGCCGGAACGGCTCGCCGGGTCGCGGGCGGGACCGATCAGACCCCTCCCGTGGTCAGGGCGACCCGTCCACGTCGTAGCGTCCATGGCTGAGTGAAATCGTCGCGGACGATGCCGGTGCGGATGGTGAGCGTCACGGAGCGATCTCGATGGCTGAGTACGGAGACGTACCGCTTGAGGGTTCTACCCCGTTCGGGTCTGGCCAGGGCGTCGTCGACGACGTACCGGTCCTCGAGGACTGCCAGGGTGACCATCTGGATGGCATCGCGGGCGCCGGGTCCGCGAAAGGCCGTGCGGACGCTGATCTCACGCCGCCCGGGCGGTGTATAGGGGGACAGCAGCGGCAGTGCCCGTTCCATCACCGAGCCGTCGTCCTTGAGCGAGCACTGTGAGCACTGCGCCGGTCATGGTGAGCCCCCTCGCGCTCGCCCCCTCGCGGGCAAGCGCGCGCCGTGGTGGTGCCAGGTGCAGTCTCCGGACGCGCTGCTCCGGAGCGTCAGGGAGGAGTTCGGTACGGCGGGAAACGGCAGGCACACCGCTGCCCTGATCCCGAGCGGCTGAGTCCAGCCACCAGTACCCCCGGTGCCGACCGGTGCTGCATCATCTACCTGGCGGAGGGCTCAGATCCAGGGGAGGTGGGCGGAGTGGAGGAGGTCGATGACTTTCTGACCGCGACGATCGCGCGGCAGGTAGCGGCGGAAACGGCGATCCACAACGGGGACGCTGCCCCACGGCTGGCGATGTGGTCGCCGAACGATCCGGTGACGCTGTTCGGGGCCTGGGTGAGCCGCAGCGGGTGGGATGACGTGAGCCGCACCTTCACGTGGCTGGGGTCGAAAATGTCCAACTGCACGTC
>JACDAB010000110.1 GCA_013695665.1 Geodermatophilaceae bacterium
GGCGGGCTGACCGTGGAACTTGGCCGCCCGCAGCAGGTATGGGTGCGCGTCGCAGACGTCGTGCAGGCTGGCCCGGCCGGCGTAGACGTCGGCCAGCTTGGCGCGCCGCTGTAGCGCGTAGTCGACCACGGCGCGGCGCTGCCGGGCCTCCGCTGACCCTTCCCGCCGCTCGCCAGCCTGCACACTCACGCGAGCAAGGGTACTTGCCCCGACGGCGGGGGCCGCGCCTAACCGCCCAATCCGCCTGTGCACCCGTTCCGCACGATAGGCGACTGTGACGTACAGTGCGATATATCGATCCGATACAACGACGTATGATGTTCCGGTGAACGGGAGGTGGAGGACATGCTCGAGATGGCGATCCTCGGCCTGCTGAACGAGGCACCGATGCACGGGTACGAGTTGCGCAAGCGAGTCCTTGCCGTGTTCGGCGGGTTCCGGGCGCTGAGCTACGGCTCGCTGTATCCGGCGCTGAAACGGATGCGCGAGCAGGGCTGGATCTGCGGGCAGGACCCCGACGATGCCTCGCGGGTGCTGCCGGCCGACGCCCCACCCCTGACCGGAAAGCGCGGCAAGGTGGTCTACGCCTTGACCGCGGAAGGCAAGGAACGCTTTCAGGAGCTGCTCACCGAGGGCGGCCCCGAGGCGTGGGAGGACGAGCGCTTCGGTGTCCGGTTCGCCTTCTTTGCCCAGACCGACGCCGACGTCCGGATGCGCATCCTGGAGGGCCGGCGGCGTCGGGTGGAGGAGCGCCGCGACGGGCTGCGCTCGTCATTGGCCCGCACCAGGCAGCGGGTCGACCGCTACACCCTGGAGCTCCAGTCGCACGGGCTGGACTCCATCGACCGCGAGGTCCGCTGGCTCTCCGAGCTGATCGATCACGAAACGGTCGATCGCAGGCAGATCGACGGCACGAACTCCCAACCACCGAAGAGCACAACATGAGAGGGGACCCCATGGGTTCGGTACGGGTAGCCATTGTCGGGGTCGGCAACTGCGCCGCATCGCTGGTGCAAGGCGTCGAGTACTACAAGGATGCCGATCCCACGGCGCAGGTGCCTGGGCTCATGCACGTCATGTTCGGCGACTACCACGTCCGCGACATCGAGTTCGTCGCGGCGTTCGACGTGGACGCCAAGAAGGTCGGGCAGGACCTGTCCTACGCGATCGGCGCCAGCGAGAACAACACCATCAAGATCTGTGACGTTCCGGAGCTCGGCGTACCGGTCCAGCGCGGGCACACCCTCGACGGGCTCGGCAAGTACTACCTGCAGACGATCACCGAGTCCGACTCCGAGCCGGTCGATGTGGTGGCTGCCTTGCGTGCCGCCCGGGCCGACGTACTCATCTGTTACCTGCCTGTCGGCTCCCAGGCGGCGGCCGAGTTCTACGCGCAGTGCGCCATCGACGCGAAGGTCGGCTTCGTGAACGCCCTGCCGGTCTTCATCGCCGGTACGCCGGAGTGGGCTGCCAAGTTCGCCGCGGCCGGTGTTCCCATCGTCGGTGACGACATCAAGAGCCAGGTCGGCGCGACGATCACCCACCGCGTGCTGGCCAAGCTGTTCGAGGACCGCGGGGTGGTGCTCGACCGGACGATGCAGCTCAATGTCGGCGGCAACATGGACTTCATGAACATGCTCGAGCGTGACCGGCTGGAGTCGAAGAAGATCTCCAAGACGCAGGCGGTGACGAGCAACGTCCACCACGACATGGGTGCCGCCAACGTGCACATCGGTCCGTCGGACTACGTGTCCTGGCTGGACGACCGCAAGTGGGCTTACGTGCGGCTGGAGGGCCGGGCGTTCGGTGACGTACCACTGAACCTGGAGTACAAGCTCGAGGTCTGGGACTCGCCGAACTCCGCAGGGGTTATCATCGACGCGGTGCGGTGCGCGAAGATCGCCATGGACCGCGGCATCGGCGGACCGATCCTGTCGGCGTCGTCATACTTCATGAAGAGCCCGCCCAAGCAGTACAGCGACGACATCGCCCGCGAGAAGGTCGAGCAGTTCATCCGCGGCGACGTGGAGCGCTAGCCAGACGCAACGCGCCAGTCGAGCGCTGGCTTCGGACCGGCGACGCCTACCCTGGGCGGCGTGCATCTGCGCGGCGCTCGTTCCCTGACGGCCTTCATCACGGCCGTCCTGGTGCTGAGCGGGTGCGGCGAGGACGACCCCAACGAGAATCGCGCCCCCGGGGATCCGATCACTGTCGCCGAAGCCGAAGTTCTCGCCGAGGTCCTGCATCGCAACACCGAGGAGGGCGGGGCCGACGTCACCGTCACCGCCCAGTACGCCGAGGAGGCGCTGCTCACCATGACCGGGAGCATCGACTTCAGCACGGACACTGGCACCCTCGACGCCGTGACCACCTACACCACCGGCCAGCCCGACGATCTGCGGACGATCTACTTCGACGCCGACCGGATCGTCATCGGCAACATCCCCGGGTTCACCGACGCGATGGCCACGGCCGGGCGCACGGACGCGCTCTACCTGCGGACCGACCTGGACCAGCAGACCAGGCTCCTGGACAACGTCGCCGGCATGCTGAACCGGCTGGCCGCTGACGAGCCCGACGACCCCGACAACCTCATCGCCGCCGGCTACACCTGGGAAGGCGCCAGCCGGATCGACTCGGTACTGACGAACACCTTCCGCACCACCGTGGCCTCGATCAGCATTGGGATCGAGGACCGCCTGCTGCGTCAGTACGTCACCTCGCCGGCCGCCGGTACGTTCCCGGTCCGGATCACGCTGTCCAACCACGGCCCGAACGAGGTGGCCTTCCCGCCCGAGGAGCAGATCGCCGACGCCTCGGCGTACCCCGAGATTGCGGCGCAGTTCGGCTTCTGAGCGCCGCCCCGATTCCGCGGGTCACGTGTCCCCGCCGTCCTAGTTCAGGCTCGAATCCTCGGTGTAGGCCGACAGCATCGCCAGCGATCCGCCCTGCCTCCGGAGCACCGAGCGCCACAGCCCGCCCCGGGCCTCGCCGACCACGTCGGAGGGTTGGCTCGCAACCACCGCCCAGGCCTGTTCGGCGATCTCGTCGGCAAGTTGACCCGGGCCCCAACCGGCGTAACCGGCGAAGACCCGCAGCCGGTCCAGCACAGCGCCGGTCACCGCCGGATCGGCGTCGAGATCGACCAGGTGCACCGGCTGCGCGATCGGCCGCAGGCCCGGAACGCCCGAGGGCGGGTTGCCGACCCCGAGGCACAGCGCGGTGTTCCGCTCGCACGGTCCGCCAACGTGGAAGGTGCGCGGCGGCGCCGCCAGTGACCACCAGCCGGGCAGGACTTCCAGCAGGTCGGTGTCACTCGGGCGGTTCAGGACGACGCCCAGCGTGCCGTGCTCGCCGTGATCGACGATGTAGACGACGGTGCGGTCAAAGTTGGGATCGGTGAGCACCGGCATCGCAACCAGCAGGTTGCCACTGCACACCGAAGCCATACCCGTCACTGTGCCCCATCCGGCGCCGTCTGGGGGACGCAGAAAGAGACCCGGATTACCCTGATCCGGTGCCCATGGACCCAGCCGACGGCACGGCTGCGCCCGATGCGGAGCCCGTCGTGGCCGGGACCCTGCGAGGCTGCCTGGCCCGACCAGACTTCCGCCGGCTCTTCGCCGTCCGGCTGAGCGCACAGTGGGCCGACGGGGTGTTCCAGTCGAGTCTGGCCGGCGCGGTGCTGTTCAATCCCGAGCGGGCGGCGACCGCCTCGGATGTGGCGGCCGCGCTCGCCGTACTGCTGCTGCCGTACTCGCTGCTCGGCCCGTTCGCCGGTGTCCTGATCGACCGCTGGAGCCGCCAGCGGGTTCTGCTCGGTTCCAACCTCCTGCGCTGTGCCCTGCTCGTCGTCGTGGCACTGCTCCTCGGCGTCGGCGTGGCCGGAGCGCCGTTCTACCTGACGGCGCTGGCGGTCATCGCCGTCAACCGGTTCTTTCTCGCCGCGCTGGCAGCCTCGCTGCCCCACGTGACGGCCACCGAGAACCTCGTCTTCGCCAATGCGCTGACGACCACCCTCGGCACGGTTGCTGCCGTCACCGGCGGGACCTGCGGGGTGATCCTGGGGGTGCTGGTGGGAGCCGGCGGCCAGGGATATGCACTCATCGCACTCAGTGCCGGGCTGGGCTACGCGACGTCGGCGGTGCTGGCCGGTGGCTTCCCGCGCCTGCACCTCGGACCCGACGCGGCCGACCGGCGGGACCGCTCGAGTGCCGCCCACATCCTCACCGGCCTGATCGCCGGCGCGCGCCACATCCGCAGCCACCGGCCCGCGCTCGCGGCGCTCAGCGTCATCGGCGCGCACCGGTTCCTGTTCGGGCTGGCCACCGTGTCCACGATCTTGCTGTACCGCAACTACTTCCAGAGTTCCGGCCCCTTCCGGGCCGGGCTGGCCGGACTGACGCAGGTCGTCGTGGCCGCCGCCCTCGGGGCGGTGCTGGCCGCGGCGGTAACACCCGCCGCCGTCCGCGCGGTGGGGAAACCGCGCTGGATCATCGGCACCCTGGCCGTTGCCGCCCTCAGCCAGTTGTGCCTCGTTGCGCCGTACCGGATGGCGACTGTCCTTCCGGCGGCGCTGCTCATCGGGTTCGTGGCGCAGGCCGTGAAGATCTGCGTCGACACGATCGTGCAGGAGACCATCGACGACGCCTACCGCGGACGAGTCTTCAGCGTCTACGACACCGTCTTCAACGTCGGCTTCGTCGCGGCCGCCGCGCTGGCGGCGCTTGCGTTGCCGCCTGACGGGAAGAGTTACTGGGTGCTCGGCGTCATCGTGGCCGGCTACGCGCTGACCGCCGTTGGCTACGCCCGGACGTCCCGCGCGCGGTGATCATGGGATTGGGCCGGTCATGGCCGGTCAAACCCCATGATCATCGGGAGACGCGGGGCCTCAGGTCGGCGGCGGGATGTGCTCGGCAGACCAGCGGCGCAGCTCGGCCTCGGCCTCCTCGCGGGTCAGTGGTCCGCGCTCGAGGCGGGCTGCCTTGAGATGAGCCCAGGCCTGCCCGACGAGCCGGCCCGGTTCCAGCCCGAGCAACCGCATGATCTCGTTCCCGTCCAGGTCGGGCCGCACGGCGTCGAGATCCTCACGCTGCTTGAGTGCCGCGATCCGCTCTTCCAGGGCGTCGTACGTCGCCGACAGCACCCGCGCCCGCCGCTCGTTGCGCGTGGTGCAGTCGGAGCGGACGAGCAGGTGCAGCCGGTCAAGCAGCGGGCCGGCGTCCACGACGTACCGGCGTACGGCCGAGTCGGTCCACTCACCACGGCCGTAGCCGTGAAAGCGCAGGTGCAGGAAGGTCAGCTGCGCCACATCCCGGACGACGTCGGCGGGGAAGCGCAGCGCCCGCAGCCGGTCGCGCACCATCCGCATGCCGACCACCTCGTGATGGTGGAAGCTGACCCGGCCCTGTGACTCGTACCGGCGGGTTGCGGGCTTGCCGATGTCGTGCAGCAGTGCGGCCAGTCGAAGAATGAGGTCCGGACCACCTGGGCCCTCGAGCGCGATCGCCTGCTCGAGCACGGTCAGCGAATGCGTGTACACGTCCTTGTGCTGATGGTGCTCGTCGATCTCCAACCGCAGGGCGGGGAGTTCGGGAAGCACCGAGGCGGCCAGGCCGCAGTCCACCATCAGTTCCAGCGCGGTACGCGGGTCCGCACCCAGCATCAGCTTGGTCAGCTCGGCCTGCACCCGCTCAGCGGAGATCCGGGCGAGCTGGCCGGCCATGCCGCTGATGGCGGCCAGAACGTCGGGCGCCGGGACAACGCCGAGCTGGGACACGAAGCGGGCCGCGCGCAGCATCCGGAGCGGGTCGTCGGCGAAGGAGTCCTCGGCCGTCCCGGGTGTGCGCAGCCTGCGTGCCAGCAGGTCGGGCAGGCCGCCGTACGGATCGGTGAAGGAATCGTCCTGCACCGAGAACGCCATCGCGTTCATCGTGAAGTCGCGCCGGGCCAGGTCGGCGGCGAGCGAGTCGCCGTACACGACGTCGGGCTTGCGGCTCACCCGGTCATAGCGATCCGCCCGGTAGGTGGTGATCTCCAGCCGGTGGGCGCCGTACTGAACTCCCACGGTGCCGAACTCGATGCCGGTGGTCCAGGTGGGCCGGTCGGCGACCAGGGCCAGGATCTGCTCGGGACGGGCATCCGTCGTCAGATCCAGGTCGTCGCCGCCCCGGCCGAGCAGGGCGTCGCGGACCGAACCGCCGACCAGATGCAGCTCATGCCCGGCCGCGGCGAAGCGGCTGCCCACCTCGGTCAGCACCGGTGAGAGCCGCAACAGCTCGGTGACGAGCTGTCGCTGCGCGGCCGTCAGCTGCGTGAGTGTGCCCACGACGGGCCAGCGTACCGGCGGCGACCGGCGGGCCTACCGAGATCCCCGCGCTACCCTCGGGCCATGGCTCCTCCGGCGGCGTCCCGCGGCCTGCGCCGGGTCGAGGAGACCTCCGCAGGCGGCCTCGTCGTCGATGCCGGAGCCAATCCGCCGGTGGCGGCGCTGATCGGCCGGCACGATCGGCGTGGCCGGCTGCTGTGGTCCTTGCCCAAGGGTCACCTCGAGCGGGGCGAGAGCTTCGAGCAGGCAGCGATCCGCGAGGTTGCCGAGGAGACCGGCATCACCGGCTCGATCGTGGCGCCGCTGGGCACGATCGACTTCTGGTTCGTCGCCGAGGGCAGGCGCATCCACAAGACCGTGCACCATTTCCTCCTGCGAGCGAGCAACGGCACGCTGTCCGACGCCGACCCGGAGGTGAGCGAGGTGGCCTGGGTGCCGCTCGAGCACCTACCGCAGCGACTGGCGTACGCCGACGAGCGGGGGCTGGTCGAGCGGGTCCCCGAGCTGCTTTCCGGCAGCGCGTGACCGGTCGCACCATGATCGGGCGTCGACGATCCCCCTGGCCCCTGCTGGTGGTGGCGGCCCTGCTGGTCGTCGGGCTCGCACCGGCCGGCATCGGACACGCAGCCCCGGGCGATGACATGCCACTGACGATCACGGTCACGCAGCTCGAACCGCGGACTGTCACGCCGGACGCTGTGATCATCGTGACCGGCGCTGTGACGAACACCGCCGAAGTCGCGGTGACCGACCTGATCATCAGGCTCCAGCGCGGTGCCCTGATGACCACCCGGGCGGACCTGATGGACAACGACGAGGACCCCTCCTCCTCGACCAGCGGCTTCGCTCCCTTCCTCGACCTGCTGCCCGACCTGGCCGCCGGGGACTCCGCGCCGTTCCGCTACGAGACGACCGCCGAGGTGCTCGGACTGTCCGATCTCGGTGTCTACCCGCTCATGGTCAATGTCAACGGGACACCGGACGGCGATGTCGAGCAGCGGATCGGCCAGCTCGACACCTCCCTCCCGTTCTTCCCGGAGCCACCGGAGGGCTTGACCGGCGTGTCCTGGCTCTGGCCGCTGGTCGACCGTCCGCACCGCGGCCCGGACGGGATCTTCGACGACGACGTCCTGGCCGCCGCCGTGGCCCGCGGCGGACGCCTCGATCGGCTGCTGGCCATCGCCGAGGCGGCCCCACAGGTGCCGCTGACCCTCGCCGTCGATCCGCTACTCCTGGAGACCTTGCAGGCGATGGTCGATGGGTACCGGCTGGAGGGCGGCACAGTCGGCCGAGGAGGCGCCGCGGCTGCCCTCTGGTTGAACAGGCTCACCGCGCAGACTCGCACCCGGTCGGTGATCGCGCTCCCGTACGCCGATGCCGACATCGTCGCCCTGACCCGCGCAGGGCTGTCCGAGCAGGCCGTCGAGGCCATCGAACGCGGCCGGGAGCTCGTCACCGACGTCCTGGGGGTGGCGCCCGACACCGCTGTGGCCTGGCCGGTGGACGGCGCGGTCACCGAGTCCGCGCTCGAGATCTGGCAGCAGGTCGGCGACAGCGAACTTGTGCTCTCAGCCGATGCGCTCGGCCCGGCAACGGCGGCGACCCGGACCCCGAGCGCGCCGGCCACAGTCAGTACCTCCACGGGAACGGGCAACGTCCTGATCAGCGACCCGGTCCTGGACGAGATCGTCGCCGCTGCCGACGGCTGGCCCACCGGCCCGCGGATGGCCGAGCAGCGCTACCTCGCCGAACTGGCGATGATCACCGCTGAGGCGCCGGCCATCAGCCGCGAGCTGCTCATCGTTCCGCCGCGCCGATGGGACGCGCGCTCGTCGTACGCCTTGCCGATGCTCACCGACACCTCCGAGGAGCCCTGGCTGCGCCCGAGCGAGGTGACCGACCTCGCCGACCTCAGACCGGTAGACCGTGGCCTGCTGGTGTACCCGGAGCAGGCCGGGGCTCGGGAATTGGATCCCGCCGGCCTGACGGCGCTCACGGCGGGTGTGCGGTCGATCGACGACTTCACCTCCATGTTCGTCCTGGCGTCCCCCGAGGACGAGCAGGCGGCGGCCACCCTCACCGATCCTCTGGAGCGCGCCGTGCTCAGCGTCGCGTCGTCCTACCGGCGCGGGGACCCCGCGGGCCTGCTCGCCGCTGCCAGCGTCGTCGATGACGCGGTGGAGGCGCTGCGCCGGCGGGTCTTCCTGATCGTGCCCGCCGACGGGACGTACAGCCTCGCCTCGGCGCGAGCCTCCCTCGTGTTCACGGTGGAGAATCAGCTCCCGGTCCCGGTCCGGGTCAGCATCAGCGTTGATACCAGCCTGGTGGCAGGGCTCACCACCGACGAGGGCGGCAGCCAGGTCCTGGCCCCGGACGGCCGGACGCTGATCGAGGTTCCGGCGACGGTCGAGCGCCCCGGGCAGTTCCGCGTCACTGCGGCGATCTTCACACCGGCCGGTGGAATGCTCGGTGACCCCGTGCAGCTCACCGTGCGCAGCACCGTGTACGGCGGGATCGCCCTGATCGTCACCATCGGCGCCGGGGCACTGCTCCTGCTGCTGTTCGCGCTGCGGTTGATCCGGTGGCTGCGCCGACGGGGTGCAGCGGGAGCACCGGCGCCGGAGCAGGTGGAGCAGGTGCCGCTGCTGAACCCTGGTCCGGCGCTGATCTCAGAGCCGGGGCGCGGCGGCCGGACCCGGGCCGGGTCCCGGGGGGTTGAAACGTGAGTTCGGAGCAGGCCCGGGTGATCGCTCCCAGCCTGGGTCGGGCCACCCGCACGATGGCGGTGGCCACCGCCGTGTCGCGGCTGACCGGATTCGCCCGCACCGTCGTCCTGGTCGCCGCGATCGGCCTCGGCCTGGTCGGGGACGCCTACAACACCGCCAACACGTTGCCGAACATCGTCTACGAGCTCCTGCTCGGCGGCGTCCTCACCAGTGTCATCGTGCCGCTGCTGGTGCATGCCCGGTCGCGCGACGCTGACGACGGCCTGGCCTACACCCAGCGGCTGCTGAGCCTGTTGAGCGTCGTACTGGTGGTGGCAACCGCGTTTGCGATCCTGGCCGCGCCGGCGCTCACCTACGCCTACGGGATCCGCGACGATCCCGATCAGGTAGCCCTGGCGAATCTGCTGGCCCGGATCCTGCTCGTCGAGATCGTGTTCTACGGCGTTGGCGCGATGCTCACCGCGATCCTCAACAGCCGGCAGGTGTTCGGCCCGCCGGCCTGGGCACCGGTCCTGAACAACCTCGTGGTCATCGCCACCGGACTGATCTTCATCGGGCTCAACGACGCCACTGAGCTGACCACGACAACGATTACGCCGGGGCTGGTCTGGCTGCTCGGCGTCGGCACGACACTCGGCATCGTCGTACAGGCGCTGGCCCTGCTGCCCTCGCTACGCCGGGCGGGGCTGCGATGGGCGTGGCGCTGGGACTGGCGCAACGCCGGGCTGGCCGAGGCCGGCCGGCTCGGGCTCTGGGTGATCGGCTATGTGGCGGTGAGCCAGGTCGGCTACCTGGTGATCATGGCGCTGGCCAACGAGGCCGGGCGCGCGTCCGGAGTCGGCTCGATCGTCTACGCGAACGCGAGCCTGCTCTTCCAGTTGCCGTACGGGATCATCGGCGTGGCGCTGCTGACTGCGTTGATGCCGCGGATGAGCAAGGCCGCGGCTGATGGGGACACCCCGGCATTGGTGCGGGACCTGTCCCTCGGTGCCCGGCTGACTGCGCTCGCGTTGATCCCGATCAGTGCCCTGCTGGTGGTTCTCGGCCCGGCGATCGCGACTGTCGCCTTCGCCCGTGGCCAGGTGGACCCGGCGCAGGCCCGCGCCGTCGGCATCGCCCTCGCCGCCTCGGCCTTCGGCCTCTTCCCCTACGCCGTCACGATGCTGCAACTGCGGGTCTTCTACGCGATGAAGGATGCGCGCACGCCGACACTGATCAACCTCGCCATGGTCGCCGTCCGGGTGCCGCTGTGCCTGCTCGTCCCGGCGGTGCTGCCCACCGAGCACATCGTCACCGGGCTGGCGGTCGCGAACAGCGTGTCCTTCGTGGTCGGGGCCGTGGTCGGCGAGGTGTGGTTGCGGCGGCGGGTGGGACGGCTGGAGACGGTCCGGGTGCTGCGTACCGCGGGCCTGCTCGTGTTGGCTGCCGCCACCGGGGGGCTGGCCGCTTGGGCAGTGCTGATCCCGGTCGAATCGTTACTTGGGCGCGGGATGCTCGGCAGTGCCGCGGCGGTGGCGGCAGGTAGCCTGGTTGGCGGTGTGGCCATGCTCGCCGGCTGTCTCGTATTGCCCATCCCGGAGGTCAGGGAACTCACCGCCGTGGTACGCCGTCGTACGCCGTCCCGCCGCCCCGCGGAACGGGCTGCCGCGACCGCCGACAACCCGGTCCGGTCCGACGAAGGGTTCGGCGCAGGCCGACCAGGAGAGGCGTCGCCCGTGGAGTCCGGTATCCCGGCGGAACGTCCCGCCGGTTCCGCGGGTCCCGACGGTTCCGCAGGTCCCGCCGGTCCCGTGGATTGGCCGGGTTCGGCAGGGGCGCTAGGTGAGCCCGACTCGGGACAGCCGGTCATGATCGGCGGACGCTACCGGCTGCTCAACCGCTCCGGTGACGACGAGGACACTGGCGCCGGCCGGCTGTCGACCTGGCGGGCGCGGGACACCCTCCTGCAGCGCGACGTCCTGCTGCGCATCCACGCGCCCGGCGGTCCGGCCGCGCGCGGGTTCCTCGACCGGGCACTGGCTGCTGGAGTGCTGTCCCACCCGGCGCTGGCGATGGTCTATGACGCCGTCGACGAGGACCGCAGGGCCTACGTCGTCGGTGAGTGGGTCGAGGGCGCCAGCCTGGCCGAGAAGCTTCGCGGCGGGCCGCTGGCTGATCTGGACGCGCGGGAGACAATTCGCCGGGTCGCTGAAGGGGTTGCCCAGGCGCACGAACTCGGTCTGGCAGTTGGTGGGCTGGTACCGGAGCGGGTCATCCTCACCGCCACCGGCAGCGTCACGGTGGTCGCCATCCCGGCGCCGGCCGCCAGCCGCGATGCCGACGTACGGGCTCTCGGTGCGCTGCTGTTCGCGACGATCGCCGGCTTTCTGCCGCTCGACGAGGACCCCGCCGAACTCAAGCGGCAGCTGGCCAACGCCGCCTCGCCCGACCTCGCCGTGATCGCTGTGGCCACCCTGGAGGGTCGGCTGCACGGGGCCGCTGACATGGTGTCGCAGTTGCTCGCCGGGCGGCGGAACCGCGGGCGCCGGTTCGAGGACAGCGGACTGGCATTCATCACCGATCGCTACGAGTACGACACCGACGTCTCGCTGCGCAACCCCGATCAGCCGGACTCGAGCCGGCCGACCATCACCGGTCCCGCACACTCCGTCCCCCGTGCCGACAGCGACTACCCGACCGACCGGACCCGCCCGATCGCCAAGGTCGACTCATCAGCCTCGGCCCCGCCAGCGCAGACCCAACCGCCGCCTGACGAGCCGGCGGCGGGCAGCGGCCCCAGTGCCCGCAAGCCGACCTGGCTGGCCGCCCTGCCGTTGCGGCGGCACCGCCGGCGTCAGGTGGTCGAGGCGCCCGCCCCACCACCGGTGGATGAACCCGCCGAGGCCGTCGCCGAGGACCTCGTCGAGGTCGCGGGTGGCGGAGCCTCGGACGAGGCACCCGCCGGCGCCGCTGCGCCAGGCCCGGCCGGCTCTGGTCCAGTCGAGTCGGACCCCGCCGGCTCTGGAGCCACTGCCTCCGAGGCCACCCGGGTCATCGGTGCGGCAGATCGTCCAGGAGCTGCCGGTGCTGCGGCACCGCCGCGCGCGACCGGCGGCGCCGGAGTCGCGCCGACGGACACCGTTGCCGTTTCGGTACCGCGTCGGGCGAGCGGCAACGCTCCTGTCGCGGCGCCGGGCGGGTACACCGCAGCATCCACGGCGGCCGTTCCCACCGTGGCGGCACCGGACGCCGAGCCCGATGATGACCCGCCGGACTGGCTGGACCGCGCCGCCGCAAGGGAAGCCGACGCAGCGGACAGAGACCTGGATGGGGGCCGTGATCGGGTAGCTGACCGCAACCGGGACGGTGACCCGGACGAGGATGACGAGGACGGTGACAGACCCGACCGGCGGCGGCGCACCTGGCTGGTGCTGGCCTTCCCCGTCGCAGCACTGCTGGCAGTCGCGCTGATCGGCTGGGTCATCGCATCCTCGTTCGAGGAGGTGACCAGCGCGCCGCAGCCCACGACGGCGCAGACGACGACCCCACCGGGAACTGCCACGACCCCCACGCCCACGCCCACGCCGACACCGGAGGTGACACCGGGACCGCTCAGCGTTGCCAGTGCGACGGTCTACGACCCGTTCGGCGACGGCGAACCGGAGAACAATGACCAAAGCCCGCTGGCCGTCGATGGCGACCCGGGGTCGTCGTGGCCGACGCTGACCTACCGCGGCAGCCCGCTGCTGGGCAACCTCAAGCCCGGCGTCGGACTCGTGTTCGACCTCGGCGTGGAGGCGTTGGTCAGCGAGGTCACGATCACCACCGAGCAACCGGGTGCGACGGTGGAGTTGCGGGCCGGGCCGCAGCCGGGCGGAGACCTGGAGGCCTTCCCGGTCGCCGGTGGGGCCGAGCTCACCGACCAGACGGTGATCCCGCTCGACTCCGACCAGCCCGCCCGCTACTGGCTCGTGTGGATCACCGAACTCGTGCCGGACGGCGGGGACTTCTCCGCATCCCTCGGTGAGGTCAGCTTCACCGGCGTACCGGCCGGCTGATCGACGCGTGACCCGCTGCCGGGCCGTCGAACGCCGATGAGCAGCACGCGGAGTGACGCGGAATTGCTCGCCGCCCATGCCGGTGGTGACCCTGACGCGTTCGGCGAGCTCGTAGGGCGCCACCAGAACCGGCTGTGGAGTGTCGCGCTCGGCACGCTGCGCGACCCGGACGAGGCGGCGGATGCGGTGCAGGACGCGCTGATCTCGGCCTACCGAGCCGCAGCCGGATATCGCGCGGAGGCAGCAGTCACGACGTGGCTGCACCGGATCGTGGTCAACGCCTGCCTGGATCGGCTCCGGCGGCGGCGGGTCCGCCCGACCGTCGAGCTGCCCGAGCAGGGCCCCGGCGAACCGGTCGATCCGCGGGATCGGATAGCCGAGCTGGACACCGTGATCGCCGTCCGCGAGGCGATGGGCCGGCTCGGAGAGGATCATCGCGCCGCGATCACCCTCGTCGATCTGCACGGATACTCCGTGGCCGAGGTCGCGGACATCCTCGACGTACCGCAGGGAACCGTGAAGAGCAGATGCGCCCGGGGGCGGCTGCAGTTGGCCCTCCTGCTCGGACATCTGCAGGAGACCGACGGGAACTCAGCGGCAACCGGCGGCGTCCAAGCTCGGTCCGGGCCTGAGCGCGGCGAGGAGGAGGGCTGATGAGCGACACCTCCCCCTCCGCTGAGCCTGCCTCCCCCGTGCACCCGCGAAACGGTGCCCCGGACCGGTTGGCGTTGGCCGAGTTCGATGCCGGCCTGCCGGACGAGACAGGTGTCGCGCAGGCCGCGGCGCACGTCGCCGGGTGCGCGCAGTGCCAGGCGGTCCTGTCCGGCCTCGGTGCCGCCCGGGCCAGTCTTCAACTGCTCGCCGGTACGCCGATACCGCGCGCCGTAGCGGATCGGATCGCCGCTGCGCTCGCCGCCGAAGCCGCGACGGCGGACCCGCCGCGGACCGAGGCGGAGCGGGAGTCGACGCCGGGCTCGGCGACGGGGTTCGGTGCAGTCGCCTCAGTCGAGGCAACCGGAGGGCACCGCCCCGCCGAGGTGATCGAGTTGCGGTCCGCCCGCAGGGTGCGGCGGCTGCGGGTGGCTGCGGCGCTGGCCGCCGCCATCGTGGTGGTCGGTGGCGGCGGCTACGTCCTGACTGCCCCCGGGGGCGGCGAGGATTCCGCCACGTCGGCCGAAGGCGCAGGTGACGTGGCACAGGATAACGGCGCGGAAAGCGGCGGTGGTCAGGCGCTGGCTCGCTACGACCGGCAGTCGCTCGAGGCTGCCGTCGGCGATCTCCTGGCAGCGGGAACGGGAAGCGGTTCTGAAGGGGGCAGCCCGCGCACCGCCGGCGGCGGCGAGGAGGTGGCCCCAGGTGGCGGTGTGGACCAGGACTGCCTCGCCAGCATCCCGGTAGCCACCGCGGAGGCGCTGTCGATCACCCGGGCGATCTATGAGGACCAGGTCGCCATCGTCGTACTCTTCGCCGCGGACCCCGGCCGGGTTCAGGTGACCGTGCTCGCCGACTGCGTCGACGGCACCGAGTCCGCGGTCGTCGTCGCGTTCGACGCCGCCCGCTGAGGAGCCCGTCCGCTGAGGACCCGTCGACGCGGCGTCCGCGGCGTCCCGCCGGAATGTCCGACCCTGCGAGCATGTTCACCACACCGACACGCTCAAGTCTAGGGAGTTGGCGACAAACAGTGACTGATGCGGTACGCGATGTGATAATCATCGGCTCAGGACCTGCCGGGTACACCGCGGCGATCTATGCCGCCCGGGCCAACCTGGCACCGCTGGTCTTCGAGGGCAGCCAGTACGGCGGCGCACTCATGACGACCACCGACGTCGAGAACTTCCCCGGCTTCCCCGAGGGCATCATGGGCCCGGAGCTGATGGAGCACCTGCGCGGCCAGGCCGAACGCTTCGGCGCCGAACTCATCCCCGATGACGTGACAGCGGTCGACCTGACCGACCGGATCAAGACGGTCCAGGTCGGTGACGCGACCTACCGCGCGCGGGCAGTCATCGTCGCCACTGGCTCCAAGTATCGCTATCTCGGTCTGGACAACGAGGCCCGGCTGCTCGGGCACGGTGTGTCCGCCTGTGCCACCTGCGACGGCTTCTTCTTCCGGGAGCGGGACATCGCCGTCGTCGGCGGCGGCGACTCGGCCATGGAGGAGGCGACGTTCCTGACCCGATTCGCGGAGTCCGTCACCGTGATCCACCGCCGCGAGGAACTGCGCGCAAGCAAGATCATGCAGCAACGCGCCAAGGACAACCCGAAGATCCGCTGGGAACTCGGCTGGGCGGTCGAGGATGTCCTCGGCGGCACCGCGGTCGAGGGCGTGACGCTGGTGCACGGCGAGACCGGCGAGCGCAAGACCCTCGACGTCAGCGGCCTGTTCGTCGCGATTGGACACGACCCGCGCAGCGAACTGTTCGCCGGTCAGCTCAAGCTCGACGACGCAGGCTATGTGCTTGTCAACCACCCCAACACCACCACCAACCTCGAAGGCGTCTTCGCCTGCGGTGACGTCGTGGATCACGTCTACCGTCAGGCCATCACCGCCGCAGGCACGGGCTGTGCCGCGGCCATCGACGCCGAGCGCTGGCTGGCCGACGTACCCCTCGATCTGTAACTCCCACCGTCCCCGTCCGCGCGACCCCGTCCGCAAGGAGAACTCCCATGGCAGGCAACACAGTCATCGTCACCGACGCCACCTTCGCCACCGAGGTGCTCGGCAGTGACAAGCCGGTGCTCGTCGACTTCTGGGCGGAGTGGTGCGGCCCCTGCAAGATGGTGGCCCCCGTCCTGGAGGAGATCGCCGGTGAGCACGCCGAGAAACTCACCATCGCGAAGCTGAACATCGATGAAAACCCGCAGACGGCGCGGGACTACCAGGTCATGTCCATCCCGACAATGACCGTGTACGTCGCGGGCCAGCCGGTGAAGAGCATCGTCGGCGCAAAGCCCAAGGCAGCCATCCTGAAGGATCTCGCCGACTACCTCTGATCCGAGGCTTGCTCTGACCGGCTACTCAGGCAGGGCGCAGGGCAGGCTCGAGGGTGATCGACCCGAGGAGCCGTTCGATCGCATACTCGACGTCCTCACGCCAGGAGGCCACGCTGCGCAGATCCAGCCGCAGCCGCGGATACCGGGGGTGCGGCCGCACGGTCTTGAAGCCGACCGCGAGCAGGTAGTCCGAGGGCAGCAGGCACCCCGGCGTCGACCAGGCACCGTCCCCGAACGCCTCGATCGCGCGGATCCCGCGTCGGGTCAGGTCGCGGGCAACGTGCTGGATGAGCATCCGGCCGAGGCCGCCGCCGGCAAACTCCGGCAGGATCAGCCCGCTGGTCAACAGCACGGCATCCGCACTCACCGGGCTGGTGGGGAACGCCACGGATCGGGGCACGTACGCCGGAGGCGCGAAGAGCACGTAGCCCGCGGGGACGGCATCGACGTAGGCGATCCGCCCGCAACTGCCCCACTCCAGCAGCACCGAGGAGACCCAGGCCTCCTTCTCCAGCGCGGTGTCCCCGGCCTCCATGGCCCGCTCGCGGGCCACCGGATCAAGCTCCCAGAAGACGCACCGGCGGCAGCGCAGCGGTACGTCGTCGATGTTGTCAAGGGTGATGCTGGCAGTACGACGGGACATCGTCGGATGCTCCAGGTGATGCGGACTACCGGACGGCGCACGCCGCCTGACGGGCAGGCGGCACGTTCCTGAGGGCATCGTAGGCGCGCGGTCGACTACCGGAAAGGGTGCAGAAGGGACAGACCACCGGCGCCGCCTGGTCGGCCGCCGGCACCGGCTGCCTTAGAATCGGCTGCCGATCACCCACACCACTCCGCACGGAGGCACCCCGCGTGCGCGGCAACACCCTCGATCCCTTCGCTGACCGCTACGCGCAGCGCACCCACGGCATGACCGCATCGGAGATCAGGGCACTGTTCGCGGTCGTCAGTCGGCCCGAAGTGGTATCCCTGGCCGGCGGGATGCCGGCAGTGACCGCACTGCCGCTGGACTCCGTCGGGGCCATGATCGGGGAGTTGGTCAGCCGCCTGGGCGCCCAGGCGCTCCAGTACGGCTCAGGGCAGGGCGACCCGCTGCTGCGGGAGCAGATCCTGCAGGTGATGGCCCTCGAGGGCATCCACGACGTCTCGGCCGACGAGGTGGTCGTCACGGTCGGTTCCCAGCAGGGTCTCGATCTGCTCGCCAGGATCTTTCTCGACCCCGGTGACGTTGTACTTGCCGAATCGCCGTCCTACGTCGGGGCTCTGGGCACATTCCAGGCAGCGCAGGCCCAGGTCGTGCACATCCCCATGGACGCTGCGGGCCTCATCCCCGACGCGTTGGCAACCGCGCTGAGCGAGCTGGCGGCGAGGGGGCGGCGGGCAAAGTTCCTCTACACCGTCCCGAACTTCCACAACCCCGCCGGCGTCACGCTCAGCGAGGAACGCCGTGAGCAGGTGCTGGCTCTGGCCGAGGCCTACGACCTGCTCGTGATCGAGGACAACCCGTACGGCCTGCTGGGTTTCGAGAACGAGCCGCTGCCTGCCCTCCGCGCCCGCAGCGCAGAACGGGTGATCTACCTCGGGTCCTTCTCCAAGACATTCGCCCCCGGGCTGCGGGTCGGCTGGGTGTGCGCCCCACATGCGGTCCGAGACAAGCTCGTCCTGGCCAGCGAGGCACAGGTGCTCTGCCCACCCGCGCTCTCGCAGCTGGTCGTGCGTGAGTACCTGTCCAGCCAGCCGTGGTTCGAGCAGGTGAAGGTGTTCCGCGAGGTCTACCGCGAACGCCGGGATGCCACCCTCGACGCGCTGTCCGCGCTGATGCCCCCCGATGTGCGCTGGACCCGGCCAGCGGGGGGCTTCTACGTCTGGGTGACGCTGCCGGAGGGCCTGGACGCCAAGGCCATGCAACCCCGGGCCGTGCATGCCCGGGTCGCCTACGTTCCCGGCATCGGCTTCTACGCCGACGGCCAGGGTGTGCGCCACCTTCGGCTGTCGTATTGCTTTCCGGACCCGGACCGGATCCGGGAAGGCGTACGGCGGCTCTCCGGCGTCATCGAGAAAGAGCTGGAATTGCGGGCAACTTTCCTGGGCGCCCGCACCCGCGGCGGACAGTCGCGCGGTCCGGGCGACAGCCCAGGCGCGGACCTGCCGTGAGTGAGGGGCAGCCGCGCGCCGTCGTACTGTCCGGTG
This sequence comes from Geodermatophilaceae bacterium, assembly GCA_013695665.1. Taxonomy (GTDB): domain Bacteria; phylum Actinomycetota; class Actinomycetes; order Mycobacteriales; family Geodermatophilaceae; genus JACCTY01. The sequence goes on from JACDAB010000110.1 coordinate 18,279, forward strand.
GGTTGGCCTACGAGCGTGACGTGTCGCTTCGGTCCGGCCGGCGGGTCGCTGAGGCACTGCGGCACGCCGGGGTCGACACCACCGTCCTCGACGCCGACGGCGACCTGCTGGCGAGGCTGGCGGCAGACCCCGCTGACTCGCTGTTCATCGCCCTGCACGGCGCCGCGGGCGAGGACGGCTCGCTGCGCAGCGTTCTGGAGCTGGCCGGGGTGCCGTTCGTGGGCACGCCGGCGCAGCGGTGCCGGATCGCCTGGGACAAACCGTCGGCCAAGGCCGCCGTCCGGGCGGCCGGTCACCGTACGCCGGACTGGGTCGCCCTGCCGCACTCCACCTTCCGCGAGCTCGGCGCGGAGGCGATCCTGGATCTGATAGTGGCCAGGCTCGGCCTCCCGCTGCTGGTCAAGCCGGCGCAGGGGGGCTCTGCGCTGGGTGTGGAGCGTATCGGCGCCGCCGAGGATCTTCCGTCGGCCATGGTGAGCTGCTTCGCGTACGGCGACACCGTCCTGGTCGAGCGATTCGTCGCGGGAACCGAGGTGGCGGTCAGCGTGCTCGACGGTGCTGACGGACCCCGGGCATTGCCGGCGGTGGAGATCGTCCCGACCAGCGGGGTCTTCGACTACGCGGCGCGCTACACGGCGGGGATGACGGCCTACCACACACCAGCCCGGTTGCCGGCCGAGGTGTCGGCCCGGGTCGGGCAACTCGGGGTCGCGGTGCACCTGGCGCTGGGCCTGCGTGACCTGTCCCGGACCGATGCGATCATCGACTCCGCCGGCGAGGTCCATTTCCTGGAGGTCAACGTGTCACCGGGGATGACCGAGACCTCGATGCTGCCGATGTCGATCGCTGCGGCCGGACTGGACCTCGGACGGACACTGCGGGCGATGATCGCCACTGCCGCCGCCCGCGAGCCGGCGATCAGAACTGCGTCGCTGCCCGGGGTGCGGACCTGACCTACGGGTGCTCGGATGAGGGGGCAGTAGCCAGCGCAGCCAGGTCCGGGGCGATCAAGGTGACCAGGCGTTCGAGGTCCTCGATCGACCCGAACTCGACGACGATCTTGCCCCGGCGCCGGCCCAGCTCGACCTTCACATGGGTGTCGAAGGCCTCGCCGAGTGCGGCGGCGAGGCGTTGCAGCCCCGGCGAGTCCACCCGGCGGGTGCCGGTCCGAGGCCGGCCTGGAGCGACGACGCCGCCGGCCAGCACACCCAGGGCCACAACCTCCTCGGTGGCGCGCACCGACAGCCCCTCGGCGACGATTCTGGTGGCCAGGGCGTCCTGCGCGTCCGGATCGTCCACCGCGAGCAGCGCTCGGGCGTGCCCGGCCGACAGCACGCCGGCGGCGACGCGGGTCTGCACCCGCAACGGCAGCCGGAGCAGGCGAATCGTGTTCGTCACCTGCGACCGGCTGCGCCCCAGCCGCGCTGCCAGTTCCTCGTGGGTTACCCCGAACTCACCGAGCAGCTGCTCGTAGGCGGCCGCTTCCTCCAGCGGGTTCAGGTCCGCGCGGTGGATGTTCTCCAGCAGCGCGTCCCGCAGCAGGGTGTCGTCACCGCTGTTCCGGATGATGGCCGGGATCGTGGCCAGGCCAGCGTCGCGCGCCGCCCGCCACCGCCGCTCGCCCATGATCAACTCGTAGCCGCCGAGCTCCCGGACCCGGGCCACGACCGGCTGCAGGAGCCCGAACTCCCGGATCGAGTGGGTCAGCTCGGCCAGAGCGTCCTCGTCGAAGACCTGCCGCGGCTGCCGGGGATTGGGATGCAGCGCGTCCAGCGGGACCTCCCGGTAGGACGCTCCGGGTACCGACCCCTGCGATGCCCCGGTGACCGGCGCCTCCTCTGTGTGGTGCGGTTGGGCGCTCGTAGGAATCAGCGCCCCCAACCCGCGTCCCAGCCCGCCGGGCCGGCTCATCCGAACGCCTGCGCGCGCTCGACCGGGTGATCCGCCGGTGGGCGCAGCGCCGGGCGGTGCGGCCCCGCGCGGTGTGCGATCTCGCGGGCCGCTTCGAGGTAGCTGATGGCACCGCGGGAGCCAGGATCGTAGGTGATCACGGACTGACCGAATCCTGGTGCCTCGGACACCCGGATGCTCCGGGGAATCACCGCGTCCAGGACCAGCTCGCCGAAGTGCTCGCGCACCTCGTGGGCCACCTGGTCAGCCAGCCGGGTCCGCCCGTCGTACATGGTCAGGAGGATGGTCGAGACTGCCAGCTCGGCGTTGAGGTGCGAGGTGACCAGGCCGATGTTGGCCAGGAGCTGCCGAAGACCCTCCAGTGCGTAGTACTCGCACTGGATCGGGATCAGCACCTCCTCGGCTGCCACCAGGGCGTTCACGGTCAGCAGGCCCAGCGAGGGAGGGCAGTCGATGAGGATGTAGTCCGGTGGCTCAGCACCGGATCGATTCAGGTCGGCGCGGTACTTCGTCAGTGCCCGCCGAAGCCGGGACTCCCGGGCCACTACCGAGACGAGTTCGATCTCCGCCCCGGCCAGATCGATGGTCGCGGGAACGCAGGACAGCTGCGGAGCCTGTGCCCCGCCACGCTGCGGAAGGTCGACGGCCGTCGCGGCGTCGAGCATCGGCAGGTCCTCGATCAGGACGTCGTAGATCGAGGGGACGCCGCTGTGATGCGGCACCCCGAGCCCGGTGCTGGCATTGCCCTGCGGATCCAGGTCGATGACGAGCACCGAACAGCCGCGCATCGCCAACGCAACGGACACGTTGACAGTGGTCGTGGTCTTCCCGACCCCGCCCTTCTGGTTGGCCACCGTCATGACCCGGGTCCGCGGGGGCCTGGGAAGCCGACTCGCTGCGCCGCGGCTCAAGACGCGCACCGCATGCTCCACCTCGTCGGCGATAGGCGTCGATTCCAGGACCGCCGAGTCCTGCACCGCCGAGTCCTGCACCGCCGAGTCCTGGGAGTCGGTGCCGCCCGATGTTTCACGTGAAACATCGCGATCCTCAACGCTCGGCGGGGTGGTCTCCGTGGTTTCGCCGGAGGGCGGGAGTCGATCGACCACCGGTCCGGTGTCCCCGACCGGCAGCAGGTGCGGCCCGCTGTCCACAGGGTCGGGATCTGGCCAGCCGAGACCTGATTCGTTGGATCGGTCGTCGACGCGCCTGGCCAGCAACGGCCAGCCCAGCGTCCTCGCCCAGGTCCGCCTTGTCACAGCTGCTCTCCGCTCCGCGGGCCGCCATCAGCCTGCAACCGCATCCTCGCAGGGGAGCCGACGAACACGCGTGCATCGCTGGGCGTGTCCCCAGATCTCGTTGGCAACCCTCTTCGGGTGAAGCGACGGGTGCTGTTTCGGTGACGATGCGTAGCCCACCATCGCTTCTGTCCCAATTTACACTACTTTGCGTAACCCGATTGGGCAAAATGGTGATCGTCAGTTACATTGAGTTCCTACCCACTACACAGCGGCGCCCACGGGCGTCGCTCGCCGCGTGCGCGGCTTACCCGAAGGAGGCAACCGTTGTCGGCCACGTGGAGCACTGAGTAGCAGAACTGCAGTCCTGGACCGCGAGGCACCGGGCAGCCCGCCGGCCGGTATCGCTACCTCCCTGCGTTTGGTCGCGCTGGTGCCCTCGCACAACGAGGAAAGTCAGATCGCAGCCACCATCGAATCGCTGCTTGCACAGACGCGTCGACCCGACGAGATCATCGTCGTCTGCGACAACTGCACCGACCGAACGGTGGAGATCGCCCTCGGCTACCCCGTCCGCGTCATGGAGACCGTGGGCAATACCTCCAAGAAGGCCGGCGCCCTGAATCAGGCGCTGGACGATCTACTCCCTCGACTGGCTCCGGCCGACGCCGTCTTGGTGATGGACGCAGATTCGGTGCTGGAAGCCGCCTTCCTCGAAACGGCCCTACAACGGCTGGCTCGCGGCGACGTTTGCGCGGTCGGGGGAACGTTCACGGGGCAGCCAGGCGGCGGTCTCGTCGGGATGTTCCAGCGCAACGAGTACGCCCGCTATGCACGGGACGTCGGTCGGCTCAAGGGCAAGGTCCTGGTCCTGACCGGTACCGCCACCGTGTTCAGTGTCGCGGTCCTTACCGAGGTCGCGCGGGCGCGCGAGAACGGGCGGCTGCCCGGCGATTCGAAGCAGGTGTACGACGTCCGGGTTCTCACCGAGGACAACGAACTCACCCTCGCGCTCCTCCACCTGGGGCACCGGATCATCTCGCCGATGGGGTGCCGGCTGACCACCGAGGTGATGCCAACCTGGCAAGCTCTGGCCCAGCAGCGGCTGCGCTGGAAGCGCGGAGCATTGGAGAACCTTACCGACTACGGCTGGACCGCCATCACTCGACGTTACTGGGGCCGTCAGCTGCTTTCGTTTCTCGGAGTGGTGGTCACGCTCGCGTACCTGTCCACCGTTGCCTGGTCCTTCGCCGTCGACGGGGGGCTAAAGCTGCATCCCATCTGGGCGGTCGTGACCGGCATCTTCATCCTCGAACGGGTCATCACCGTGCGCAGCCGTGGACCCGCGCAGATGGCCCTCGCCGCCGTGCTGGTGGTGGAGATGGCCTTCGACATTGTCTTGCAGGCGGTCCAGGCCCGGGCCTTCCTCGACAGTGCTTTTCGCCGCGAGAGGAGGTGGTAATTATGTATAACAACCCTGTCGCTGCGCTGGGAACGGCCGGTGGTGTCGGGTTCCTTCCCTACACCGGTCTCGAGCTCTCCTGGCTCCTGCTCGCTGCCTTCGCGCTCGTGGCTGCCGGGCTGGCGGTCATGCGCATCGTGCCCCGCTCGCAGGCCTGAGCGGCCGCAGACCGGATCGCAGCTGAGGCCCCTCGCTCAAGGGCTCAGCGAAACCAATAGTACTGTGGTTACCTTGTGTCATGCGATTTGCACACAAGGTGATGATCTGTGGACTCGGGGTCG
>JACDAB010000124.1 GCA_013695665.1 Geodermatophilaceae bacterium
GTGCAGCACCTCATCCGCGCCGAAATCGGCCCCGTCATCGCCACCCACACCGGCCCCAACACCCTCGGCCTCGTCGCGCTTCCGGCGCCTGATTTATAGGAGGAAAAGCTGGAGGGTTGAACGGGATGACGTAATAGGATATACTCCCGCGCTAATCGGGTAGCCAGTTGTCAACGGGTATCGAACCCCTGGTGCGGGAGGCGGTGTGTCGGACGAACCGGAATCAACGCTCATCGAGCGGGCCAAGAGCGATCCCGATGCCTTTGGCGAGCTTTATGAGCATTACGTCGATCGCATCTATAATTATATTTACTACCGTGTCGGCAATGTAGACGAGGCCGAAGAGCTAACCTCGCGTCTCTTTTACCGCGTCCTGAAGGCCCTGCCGCGCTATGTTGACCGGGGCGCGCCGTTCGCCTCCTGGCTCTATCGCATCGCGCATAACCTGGTCGCGAATTTTCATCGCGACCAGGCCCGGCGGCCCTCCGTGCCAATCGACGATCTTCCTCTGGCGAGCACGTCCCGCGCGGCGCCCGAGCGGGTCGCGGAACGGCACGACACCGAGCGCACCCTGTGGCAGGCCATCAACGCGCTGCATGAGGACCGCCGCCAGCTTCTCCTGCTAAAATTTGGCGACGGGCTTAGCAACGCCCAAATCGGTGAGGTTCTCGGTCGCACCGAAGGGGCAGTCAAATCCCTCTACCACCGCACCCTGCTCGCGCTTCGCGAAGAGATGGAGCAGCGCGGCTACACGCGCGGCGCGGACGGTGCCAACGGAACCGGCACCAGTGAGGAAGACTAAGGGGCCGTCAAGCAAACAATTTCCGGTTTCCTCTTTTGTACATTCCGACCGTAGGGAGGAATCTCGCCTTTTTTCGTGCGTGCGAGGGCACTTGTTTCTTTATAGCGGCTAAGGTATGTAAGGTATGTCGGGAGAGGAGAGGAAAAATGGACGATTCCATCCATAGTGATCTGCTAAACGCGCACGCGGACGCGCTCCTGCAGGGCGAGACCGATTACCGCGAGCGGTACCAGACACTCTTCCCCCATCAGGTGGAAGCCCTGGACCCCCTCTTCGCCCTGGCAGAATCAACGTATACCCTCGTTAGGGCGCCCATCACCATGCGCGCCCAGTTCAAGGCAACCCTTAAGGCGGACCTTCTGGCCCAGGCCCACCAGCAGCGTCTACTGCGCCGCAGGGGCGGCTGGCGCTGGGCCGCCCTCGGCGCCTCCGCCGTAACCGTCGGCGTCATCGCAGCCGCCGCCTGGCGCGGCACCCACGGGGCGGCGCGCTAGCTCGGCGCGATCCGTCCCAACCCGATCTCCTCCATCACCGCGCGCTGCCGCGCCCACATCTGCGCCCTCCCCTCGGGCGCCTCATCGTCGTAGCCCAGCAGATGTAGCGCTCCGTGGACCGCGAGCAGCGCCATCTCCTCCTGCGGCGTGTGCCCCTCCTCCTCCGCTTGGCGTGCCGCCTGCTCATAGCAGACGATAATATCCCCCAGGTACGCCGCCATCTCCTCATCCCCTCCCTCGTCCTCATAGGGAAAGGTAAGCACATCCGTCGTGCCCGGGTCCGCGCGGAACGCCTCGTGCAGCCGCGTCATCTCCTCGTCGCCCACGATGACCAGCGATAGGTGAGCTTCACCCGGGACGCGCTCCGCCTGGAACACCGCCGCTATCGCCCGCTGTAACGCCGCCGCGTCAACCTGTTGTTCCCACCGCGGCTCGATCTGAACCTGAATGTTTTCCTGCTCGTTCATGCGTCTCCCCCTGCGGGTCCGGCGCGGTGGCCTCCAACTCCGTGGCCGCAGCAGCAAGCGCCGGTCTCTGCCCCGGGTAGGTAATGCGCGGGTGGTAGATACCCTGTAGCACCTCCACAAAGGCCCGCCGGATTGAATCAATATCGCGTAGATTCAAATCCGACTCATCCAACTGCCCATCGTCCAGCTTGCCGGAGATTGTGTTGCGGATCAATAGGTCAATCTCGTCAATACCCGTCGGTTTAACCGCGCGCGCCGTCGCCTCCACCGTATCGGCCAACATCAAAATCGCCGCCTCCCGGCTCTGCGGTTTCGGGCCGGGGTAGCAGAACCCCGCCGCATTGACCGACGCTTCCCCTTCGTCCTCACACGCCTTGTGGTGGAACCAGGCCACAGAGGTGGTGCCGTGATGCTGCGCGATGCAATCGATGATCCGGCGCGGCAGCTTGTGCCGCTCGGCCAGCCGGATACCTTCGGGCACATGGCCGATGATAATCTCCGCGCTCTTGTACGGGTCGTCCAGGGCGTCGTGCAGGTTCACGCCGTCCGCTTGGTTCTCGACAAAGTAGTGGGGGTTGACCATCTTGCCAACGT
>JACDAB010000134.1 GCA_013695665.1 Geodermatophilaceae bacterium
ACGACGTAGTCGACCTCGTCCAGCTCGGCGAGGGCGTCAGCGACGCTCTGCACGTCGCCTTCGGTGGTGATGCCGACCATGGCTTGGCGGTGCAGACCGATCTGCAGCGGGTCGGTGACCGCCACGATCTGCATGACCCCGGACTCGATCAGTCGTTGCACCCGCTGGCGGACTGCGGCTTCGGACAACCCGACAGTCTCACCGATCCGTGCGTACGCCCTCCGGCCGTCTTGCTGCAGCTGCTCGATGATTGCCCCCGACAGCTCGTCCAGCGGGGGCGACGGACGAGGCTGCGGGGGCACACCTGCATCGTCGCGCTTACGCTGGCGGCGATGCAAGTGATTCCGTCGTACGACGGGGGTTCGTCGACGGATCACGGCAGTATAGGCAGCTTTGCGCGGTCGAAGACAGCCGCCGGGCCGCAGGATCTCGGATGAACGACGCGGTCAGCTGGTGAGGGCGGTGAGGCCGGCGCGCACGGCCGCCTCGGCCGCCCCACGCACGATGTCGCGGTGCGGTGAGTACTCGGTCATGTCCGCCGAGGCCAGCGGGTTGCCGTCGATGGCGAACACGCCACCGGCCGCCACCCCCCGCAGCCCGGCCAGTACCAGCAGCACCGCAAGTTCCATCTCCACCGCGACGACTCCGGCGTCGGCCCACTGTCGCAGTGACGAGCCGAGCATCGGCATCGGGTAGAACAGGTCAGCGGTCAGGACGACGCCGCGGTGCACCCTGCCGGCCCCGTCACCAGCAGCTGCACCCAGTGCGAGGAGGATCGAGGCGTCGGCGACCGCCGGGTATTCGGCCGGGATGAGCCGAACCGACGTCCCCTCGTCGCGAACCGCGCCCGTCGCGACGACGAGGTCACCGTCCACGACGTCCTGTTGCAACCCGCCCGCTGTGCCGGCCCGGATGATCCGCCGTACGCCGGCCCGCAGCAGTTCCTCCATGCACACCGCCGCGCCGGCCGCGCCGACCCCGTGCGAGCTGACCGTCACGGGCTGATCGGCGTACCGGCCGGAGAAGGTGACGTACTCCCGGTTGCGCCCGACCTCGCGAACACCGGTCAGCATCCGGGCCGCGCTCTCAGCTCGACCCGGGTCGCCGACCACGAGCGCCGACGGTGCGATGTCGGACACACGGGCCTGCAGTAGCGGCAGCACCTCGTCCGCGCCGAGCAGGACGTGATCCACAGTCATCGGCGTATCGGGAGCTGGTCGAGCAACCCGTGGCACGCTGCCGTCACGAGGTCGAGGGCGTGGTCGAAGTCGTGGTCCCGTCCGCCGTACGGATCGGGGACGTCGCGATCGGCAGCCGCAGCACCCGGGTCGAAGTCCCGCAGCAGCACCACCTTCGCAGCCTGCTCCTCGTCGGGCGCCAGCCGTCGCAGGTCGGCGACGTTGTGCCCGTCAAGGCCCACGACCAGGTCGTAGGAGGCGAAGTCGCCCGGCCCGAACTGGCGGGCGACGTGCGTGCTCCCGTCGTACCCCCTGCGTTGCAGGGCGGTCAGAGCCGGCGGGTTGGCCGGGCCACCGATGTGCCACGAGCCGGTCCCCGCGCTGTCGATCAGCACCGCCATCCCCGCGTCGGCAGCCAGCGCGCGCATCACGACGGCGGCCATCGGGGAGCGGCAGATGTTGCCGAGGCAGACGAAGCAGATCCTGTACGCCGGGACAGCCATGCGCTCAACGCTAGAGGTCGGACCGGCCCGCGTGGGCACCAGGCGCACCCCACCGGGAACGGCGCTTGGGGGTCGGCTGAGCAGTGGCCCCGCGGCATCAGGTGCCGAGGGCGCGTGACAAGAGCGTGCGTCGGTTGTGGGCAGACGTCTTGGCGAGAATGGACGTGAAGTGATCCTGCACGGCGGTCCACTGTCCAGAGCGTCGAGGAGCCATCGGCTACGAGCGGAGGTCATCGTGCCCACCCTGCGGATGCTTGGTCACCGCCGCGCTGCCGGGCGAAAGAGCCCAAACGCAAGGCCGACCTGGCAGTCGGCTGGTCGCGGCGTACGGCGTTGCGCCCGACTCGGCCCGCACCGAGTACTACCGCCTGCTGCGGGACCTCGGACCCCAGGGGCGCACGTCGCCGGGTGCGGACTGGATATGGTCGATGCACCAGGAGAGAGGGGTTTGTAGTGCCCGGAGTCGATGCCGAATTCACCGCACTGCCGCTTCGCCAGCTCGCCGACGCCGCGCTGAGCCGAGCCCGGGAGCTGGGTGCCGACCATGCCGACCTGCGGGTGGAGCGAGTCCGCTCGCAGAACATCGGCCTGCGCGATGCCCGCGTCGAGTACTCCCGGGACGGTGAGGAGCGCGGGCTGGCGGTCCGGCTCGTGCACGAGGGGACGTGGGGGTTCGCCGCGGGTGTGGAGTTCACCGTGGACGAGGCGGTGCGGCTCGCCGAGCAGGCGGTCGACGTCGCTCGGGTGAGTGCCCCGGTCAACACCGACCGCGTCGAGTTCGCCGACGAGCCGGTGTACGCCGACGCGACCCACGTCTCGGCATACGACATCGACCCGTTCGGCGTGCCGGACCCGGACAAGCTCGCGCTGCTCACCGACTACTGCGAGCGGCTGATGGCCGCCGACGGCGTCGACCACGTCGACGCCTCGCTGCTGGCGGTCAAGGAGAACAAGTTCTACGCGGACCTCGCCGGCACGACGACGACCCAGCAGCGGGTGCGGATCGTGCCGAAGTTCACCGCCGTCGCGGTCGACCGGGGCAGCGGAGGTTTCGAGACGATGCGCACGGTCAACCCTCCCGTCGGGCGAGGCTGGGAGTACCTCACCGGTACCGGCTGGGACTTCGACGCCGAACTGGCCGAGCTGCCGGAACTGCTCGCCGCCCGCACCAAGGCCTCGAGTGTCCGCGCCGGTCGCTACGACCTCGTCGTACACCCCTCGAACCTGTGGTTGACCATCCACGAGTCGATCGGACATGCCACCGAGCTGGACCGGGCGCTGGGTTACGAGGCCGCCTACGCCGGAACGTCGTTCGCGACAGTCGACAAGCTCAATTCGCTGCAGTACGGATCGCCGGTCATGCACGTCACGGGTGACCGGCTGGTCGAGCACGGCCTGTCGACCATCGGGTACGACGACGAGGGCGTCGCCGGGCAGCAGTGGGACATCGTCCGGGACGGCGTGCTCGTCGGCTACCAGACCGACCGGAAAATGGCGCGTCTCATGAACCTTGGCCGGTCCAACGGCTGCGCGTTCGCCGACTCCTCGGGGCACGTGCCGGTCCAGCGGATGGCAAACGTCTCCCTGCAGCCGGCGCAGGACGGACCGTCCACTGAGGACTTGATCTCCGGGGTCGAGAAGGGGCTGTACGTCGTGGGAGACAAGAGCTGGTCGATCGACATGCAGCGCTACAACTTCCAGTTCACCGCGCAGCGGTTCTATCTGATCGAGAACGGCCGGCTTGTCGGTCAGGTGCGGGACGCCGCCTATCAGGCGACCACCACCGACTTCTGGGGTGCGATGGAGGCGGTGGGCGGCCCGCAGACCTATGAACTGCAGGGCTCGTTTCAGTGCGGAAAGGCCCAGCCTGGGCAGGTGGCGGCGGTCAGTCACGGCTGCCCGTCGGCGCTGTTCCGCGGGATCAACATCCTGAACACGGTGACGGAGGCCGGACGGTGAGCCCGGAGTTCCTGCGCGGACAGGAAATCGTCGAACGGGCATTGGCGATCTCGCGGGCCGACGGCTGCATCGTCATCGTCTCCGACCGCACCGAAGCCAACCTGCGGTGGGCGAACAACAGTCTCACCACGAACGGTGCCATGCGGTCGCGGCAGGTGGCCGTCGTCAGCATCGTCAACGCCGCTGTCGGCTCGGTCAGCCGGCATGTGTCCACAGTGGACGAGCTCGCAATGTTGGTGAGCGCGTCCGAGCGAGCAGCGCGGGAGGCCAGCCCGGCCGAGGACGTCATGCCGCTGGTCGAGCCGGGCGAATCGGCCGGTGAGTGGGAGGTCCCACCGGCAGAGACCTCGATCGACGTCTTCTCGGCCGTTGCACCCGCCCTGGGTGAGGCCTTCGGCCGGGCCGCGGCCGCGGACCGGTTGCTGTTCGGATTCGCCGAGCACGTCATGACCACGACGTTCCTCGGCACGTCGACGGGTCTTCGGCTGCGCTATGACCAGCCGACCGGGCGGGTCGAGCTCAACGGCAAGACCGGTGATCGGGCCCGCTCGGTGTGGGCCGGCGTCGGCACCCGCGACTTCTCCGATGTTGACATCGCGGCGCTGGTCGATCAGGTGTCCAGGAAACTCGACTGGGGTTCGCGGCAGGTGGAGCTGCCCGCCGGGCGCTACGAGACTCTGCTGCCGCCGACGGCCGTGGCCGACCTGATGCTCTCTCTGTACTTCACGTCGGAGCGGCGGGAGGCCGACCAGGGCCGGACAGTGTTCTCCCGGCGTGGCGGTGGTACCCGGATCGGGGAGAGCATCGCGTCCCAGCCGGTGAACCTGCGCAGTGACCCGCATGAGCCGGGATTGGAGACCGCACCGTTCCTCGCAACGCCATCGTCCGGGCAGGGGACGTCGGTCTTCGACAACGGCATGCCGACCGGGCGCATCGACTGGATCCGCGATGGCGAGCTCCGCAATCTTGTGACGCCACGGTGGTGGGCTGCCAAGTCCGAGGCCACGCCGACGGCGTACGTGGAGAACCTGATTCTCGAGGATCCGGCCGGGGGCAAGTCCACCGAGCAGATGATTGCCGAGACCGACCGCGGGCTGCTACTGACGACGCTGTGGTACATCCGCGAGGTGGACCCGCAGACGCTACTGCTGACCGGGCTCACGCGTGACGGCGTCTTCCTCATCGAGGGCGGTGAGGTGACCGGTGCGGTGAACAACTTCAGGTTCAACGAGAGCCCGGTCGACCTGCTCGGGAGGATGACCGAGGTCGGGCAGTCCGAGCGCACGCTGCCCCGGGAGTTTAACGACTACTTCACCAGGGCGGCCATGCCGACGCTGCGCGTCCCCGACTTCAACATGAGTTCGGTCTCCCCCGCTTCGTAGCTTCGGCGGCTTTGTGATTAATTTCGCAAGCTCCGGGGCAGACGTGGACCAACTCGTTCGCTAGCCTGATCAGACCCCACGTCGTCACCCATCCGAGCGTATGTTCGCGGTGGCCGTGAGGCGTTCGCTGGGGTACGTAGACGGCCAATCGGTTGGAGTGAGCAGATGACGACCTCGGTGATTCCAGGCCTGGACAACCCGCCCACAACGCACGACGAGTTGATCGCATGGGTGAGCGAGGTCGCCGAACTCACCACCCCCGACCGGGTCGAGTGGTGCGACGGCTCGGCGGCGGAGTGGATCCGGCTCACCGACGTCCTGGTCGACAGCGGCACGTTCACGCGGTTGACAAAGAAGCCGAACTCCTTCCACGCAGCCTCCGACCCCAGTGACGTCGCGCGGGTGGAGGACCGCACCTACATCTGCTCGCTGCTCGCTGCTGACGCCGGCCACACCAATAACTGGATGGACCCGGCGGAAATGAAGGCGACCATGTCCGAGCTGTACCGCGGCAGCATGCGGGGTCGGACCATGTACGTCATCCCGTTCAGCATGGGTCCGGTCGGCGGGGAGAACTCCCTGTACGGCGT
>JACDAB010000135.1 GCA_013695665.1 Geodermatophilaceae bacterium
ACGTTGGAGCTGCTGCGTACCGGCACGATCGAGGTCGAGGGACGGCTGGTCGACGCCAGCAACGCCACGCTGTACTGCTCGCTGACCGCCGACGGCGTACAGGCGGCCTGCGTCTACAAGCCGGTGATGGGGGAACGCCCGCTCTGGGACTTCCCGGACGGGACGCTGGCCGGCCGCGAGGTCTCGGCGTACCTCGTCTCCGCGGCCCTCGGCTGGGAGATCGTGCCGCCTACCGTCCTGCGCGACGGGCCGTTCGGCTCCGGCATGGTCCAGCTGTGGGTGGACGGGGACGCGGGTGTGGACCTGACCCGCCTGGTCAGGGCGGACCTCCCCGAACTGCGCCGGATGGCAGTCTTCGACGCGGTGGTGAACAACGCCGATCGCAAGGGCGGCCACCTGATCCCGATGCCCGACGGCCGGGTGTACGGCGTGGACCACGGTGTCTGCTTCTCCACCGAGGACAAGCTGCGCACCGTGCTGTGGCGGTGGGCCGGTGATCTGCTCACGGACGCCTCGGCGGAGAAGCTGTGCGGCCTGAAGACCGACCTCGACGGGTCGCTGGGAGAGCAGCTCGGCGCGCACCTGACCCGGCGGGAGGTACGCGCGACCCGGCTGCGGGTGGCGCGGCTGATCCGCACCGGCCGGCACCCCGAGCCGTCGGGGGAGTGGCCGGCGATCCCGTGGCCGCCGTTCTGATCGGCGGGCACCCAGTGGCTGGATAGGCTGCAGCGATGCAGTCGTGGCCCGGGCCGCCGATCCCCAAGCTGCCCGGACGGGGACTCCCGCTGCGGCTGTTCGACTCCGCGACGGGCCAGGTCCGGCCCACCGCCCCAGGAGCCACCGCCAGGATGTACGTCTGCGGCATCACGCCGTACGACGCGACGCATCTGGGACACGCTGCGACCTACCTCGCCTTCGACCTGGTCAACCGGGTATGGCGCGACGGCGGCCATGAGGTGCACTTCGTCGAGAACGTCACCGACATCGACGACCCGCTGCTGGAGCGGGCGGTCCGCGACCACGACGACTGGATGGTCCTCGGCATGCGGGAAACCGCGCTGTTCCGGGAGGACATGACAGCGCTGCGGATCGTGCCGCCGCGCGACTACATCGGCGCGGTGGAATCCATCGACGAGGCGGTGGCTCTGATCGTGGCCCTGCTCGACAGCGGTACCGCGTATCGCCTCGACGACGGCAGTGGTGACGTGTACTACGACGTGACGCGGGCCGAGCGGTTCGGCTACGAGTCCGGGCTCTCCACCGAGACCATGCTCACGTTGTTCGCCGAACGAGGTGGGGATCCCGACCGGGCCGGTAAGCGGAACCGGCTCGACCCGCACCTGTGGCGTGGAGCCAGGCCGGACGAGCCGTCTTGGGAGTCCCCCGTCGGCCGCGGGAGACCAGGCTGGCACATCGAATGCACGGCGATCGCGCTCAACCGCCTCGGGATGGCCATCGACGTACAGGGCGGCGGCTCGGATTTGCTGTTCCCGCACCACGAGATGTCCGCAGCGCACGCCGAGTCGGTGACCGGTGACTGGCCCTTCGCCCGGCACTACGTGCACGCGGGCATGATCGGGCTGGACGGTGCGAAGATGTCCAAGAGTCGCGGAAACCTGGTGTTCGTCTCGCGGTTGCGCGGCGACAAGGTCGACCCGATGGCCATCCGCACGGCGTTGCTGGCCGGTCACTACCGCGAGGACCGGCCCTGGACAGCGGGGTTGCTCGATCAGGCGCAGTCGCGGTTGGCGACGTGGCGGGAGGCAGTCGCACTCGACGCCGGCCCGGATGCCCGTGCACTGCTCGACGACGTACGCCGTCAGCTCGCCGACGACCTCGATACGGTCAATGCACTGTCCACAGTGGACCGCTGGGCGACCGAGGCGCTGCACCGCGGGGGGCGCGACGCCGACGCCCCAAGGCTGGTGCAGGACATCGTGGACGCCCTGCTCGGCATCTCGCTGTCTTGATCAAATCGATCACTGACCCGAGCCAGTTCACGGTCGGGCCGGAGGGTCCTCGAAGTCCTCGGGGGAGACGTCGTCGACGAACTGGCGGAACTCGCGCAACTGCTCTTCCGGCGGTGCGTCGCCCCCGTGCGGGAACAACCCGGCGATCGGTTGACCGACGTCGTCGAGGATCGCCGCCGCCATCGAGATGGGCACCCCGTCGCGCACGGCGACTGCCAGGGCGTCGCTCGGCCGAGCGGCGATCCGGGTACCGCTGTCGAAGACGAGGTCGGCGTAGAACGCGCCGTCGCGCAACTCGGTGATCTCCACCCTGTCCAGGCTGCGACCAAGACCTCGTACGACCGGTCCCAGGAGGTCTTGGGTCAGCAGGACGTCATCCTCACTGCGCGGCCCCAGGGCGATGACGTCGGCCTGGGGCTGCCGGAGGAATACCGGGACGCAGCGCTCACCGTCGACCTCCCCCAGCAGGAGCACCGGCTGCCGGGTCGGTGCATGGACAACCAGTCGCAGCACACGCATCGGATGCATGACACACCTCGTTCCCGCCGTCGAATCCGCACCATGGTCTCAGCCGCGGAGAGGGACAGGGTCTCATCGGGTCGGGGGCCGGGAGCGTCAGGAAGGAGCTGTCCCGGGACCGGAGGGCCGCCGCCGGCGCAGGTAACGTTCGAACTCGCGGGCGATGACCTCACCGCTGGTCTGCTTGAGCTGCCCTGAGTGGTCTCGCTCCTCCAGCGCCCGGACGTATTCGATGACCTCGTCGTCCTCGTTGGCCATCTCATCGACCAGGGATTGCCACTCCTCGGCCTGCTCGGGCAGCGCACCAAGCGGCACCGGCACATCGAGCACTTCCTCGACGCGGTGCAGCAGCGCCAGGGTGGCCTTCGGCGAGGGCGGCTGCGACACGTAGTGGGGGACTGCGGCCCAGAACGAGATCGCCGGCAGCCCCATCTGCACGCACGCGTCCTGGAAGACCCCGGTGATCCCGGTCGGCCCTTCATAGCGCGAGGCCTCCAGCCCGTAGCGCTCCGCCGATGCAGCATCGTATGACGAACCGGTGACCGGCACCGGACGGGTATGGGGCGTGTCGGCCAGCAGCGCCCCGAGTACGACGGCACTCTCGACGCCGAGCTCGCGGCACAGGTCGAGCAGTTCGTCGCAAAAGCTGCGCCACCGCATGTTCGGTTCGATGCCACGCAACAGCACGATGTCCCGCTTGGAGTTCGGCGGACGGCAGACTGACAGCCGGGTCGTCGGCCATTCGATCCGCCGGCTCACACCGTCCACAAGGGACACGATCGGCCGGTTGACCTGGAAGTCGTAGTAGTCGTCGGGGTCCAGCGCCGCCAGCGGCCGCGCATCCCAGATGAGTTCAAGGTGCTCCACGGCACTGCTGGCCGCGTCCCCGGCGTCGTTCCAGCCCTCGAACGCACCGATCAGGACTGGCTCGGTGAGGTCCGGGAGCGTCTCGAACTGGCTCATGTCGCCTGGCTGTGAACGGCATCACGGTGGGGGTACTGCATCACTCCACCCTACGTCCGACGCGGGCGTCGCTCCGAGGGACAGCTCCTGTGCCTCGGTACCCTGCTGGTATGTCCGATTTCTCCTCGCCCCTGCTGGCCGCCGTCCGGGAACGGGTGGTCGTCGCCGACGGTGCGATGGGAACGATGCTGCAGGGCCAGGATCTGACCCTCGACGACTTCGAAGGCCTCGAGGGGTGCAACGAGATCCTCAACGCGACCCGCCCCGGCGTCGTCCAGGCGATCCACGAGTCCTACTTCGCTGCCGGCTCCGACGTGATCGAGACGAACACCTTCGGCGCGAACCTCGCGAATCTGGGCGAATACGACATCGCGGAGCGGATCGGCGAACTCGCCGAAGCAGGGGCGCGACTCGCTCGGGAGGTCGCCGCCGGGTTCAGTACGCCGGATCACCCACGCTGGGTCATCGGCGCGGTCGGCCCAGGCACGAAACTGCCGACGCTGGGGCACGCCGCCTACGCCGATCTCCGGGACGCCTACCAGGAGCAGGTTGCGGGCATGCTCACCGGCGGGATCGATGCAGTGCTGGTCGAAACCGCGCAGGACCTGCTGCAGGCCAAGGCGGCCCTGGTCGGGGCTCGGCGCGCGATGACCGCTGCCGGGCGGCGGGTTCCGCTCTTCGCCCAGGTGACCGTCGAGACCACGGGGACCATGCTGCTCGGCTCGGAGATCGGCGCGGCGCTCACGGCCATGGAGCCGCTGGGCATCGACCTGATCGGGTTGAACTGCGCCACCGGCCCCGCCGAGATGAGCGAGCATCTCCGCTATCTGTCCAAGCATGCCCGCATCGGCGTCTCCGTCATGCCCAACGCCGGGCTGCCGGAACTCGGCCCGCACGGGGCGGTCTACCCACTGGGCCCCCCTGCTCTGGCCAACGCGCTGGCCCAGTTCGTCCGGGAGTTCGGGACGACGCTTGTCGGTGGCTGCTGCGGCACCACGCCGGAGCACATCCGTCAGGTGGTCGAGGCGGTTCGCGACATCGAGCCCATGGCGCGCCGTCCGCGCAGCGAGGCCGCGGCGGCCTCGCTGTACCAGTCGGTCTCCTTCCGGCAGGACACCTCAGTGCTGATGGTCGGTGAGCGGACGAATGCCAACGGCTCCCGCGCCTTCCGCGACGCCATGTTGGAGGGCCGGTACGACGACTGCGTGCAGATCGCGAGGTCGCAGACCCGCGACGGTTCACACATGCTCGATGTGTGCATCGACTATGTGGGCCGGGACGGCGCCGCCGACATGCGGGAGATCGCCCGCCGGTTCGCCACGGCGTCCACGCTGCCGCTGATGCTGGACTCGACCGAGCCGCCGGTGATCGAGGCCGGCCTGGAATGCCTCGGTGGGCGGAGCATCGTCAACTCGGTGAACTACGAGGACGGTGACGGACCGGAATCCCGCTTCGCCCGGATCATGCCGATCGTGGCCGAGCACGGTGCCGCCGTCGTCGCCCTCACGATCGACGAGAACGGCCAGGCGCGGACAGCACAGTGGAAGGTCGAGGTCGCCGAGCGGCTGATCCGTGACCTGACCGGCGTCTGGGGGATGCGGACGAGCGACATCGTCGTGGACACCCTGACCTTCCCGATCGGGACCGGTCAGGAGGAAACCCGGCGGGACGCCCTGGAGACGATCAACGCGATCGGTGAGATCAAGCGCCGGCACCCCGACGTACAGACGACGCTCGGCCTGTCCAATGTCTCCTTCGGGCTCAATCCCGCCGCCCGGCAAGTTCTCAACTCCGTGTTCCTGCACGAGGCGGTGCGTGCTGGGCTGGATTCCGCGATCGTCCACGCCTCGAAGATCCTGCCCATGACAAAGATCCCGGACGAGCAGCGCGAGGTCGCCCTGGACATGGTCTACGACCGGCGCCGGGAGGACTACGACCCGCTGCAGCGTTTCCTGCAGCTGTTCGAGGGTGTCGACGCCCAGTCCAGCCGGGAGACCCGGGCGCAGGAACTGGCCGCGCTGCCGTTGTCGGAGCGGCTGGAGCGGCGGATCATCGACGGCGAGCGCAACGGCCTGGAGGCCGACCTGGACCTGTCCATGACCAGCCGACCGCCGCTGGAGATCGTCAACGACACCCTGCTGGCCGGGATGAAGACCGTCGGTGACCTGTTCGGATCCGGGGAGATGCAGCTGCCGTTCGTGCTGCAGTCCGCGGAGGTCATGAAGGCCGCGGTGGGATACCTCGAGCCGCACATGGACAAGTCGGACGAGGAGGGCAAGGGCAAGATCGTGCTGGCCACGGTCCGCGGCGACGTCCATGACATCGGCAAGAACCTGGTCGACATCATCTTGACGAACAACGGTTACGACGTTGTCAATCTCGGTATCAAGCAGCCGATCGGCGCGATCATCGAGGCCGCCCAGGAGCAGCGCGTCGATGTGATCGGCATGTCCGGGCTGCTCGTGAAGTCCACCGTGATCATGAAGGAGAACCTGCAAGAGCTGAACTCGCGCGGGCTCGCCGGCACCTTTCCGGTACTGCTCGGCGGCGCTGCGCTCACCAGGTCCTACGTCGAGGACGATCTGAGCGAGACCTACGACGGTGAGGTGCGATACGCCCGCGACGCGTTCGAGGGCCTGCGCCTCATGGATTCCATGATGACGTCCACCCGGTTGCGCCGGGCAGGGGCGGATCCCACGTCGCTGGCCGCGCCGGGCCTCGACGACGTACGCGCCGTCGAGCGAAAGAAGCGCCGGGAGCGATCACGACGGATCGCCGTAGAACGCCGCACCGCCGAGGACTCCGAGGAGATGCCGACCGGCAGGTCGGACGTGGTCGTGGACAACCCCGTGCCCACCCCACCGTTCTGGGGATCGCGGGTGGTCCGCGGTCTGGCCCTGGCCGAGTACGCCGCCATGCTGGACGAGCGCGCGACCTTCATGGGCCAGTGGGGACTGCGCGGCGCCCGCGGCTCCGACGACAGCCGCGGGCCGACCTACGACGAGCTGGTGGAGACCGACGGCAGGCCGCGGCTGCGCTACTGGCTGGACCGCTTCCACACCGAGAACGTGCTGGAGGCGGCGGTGGCCTACGGCTACTTCCCGTGCGTCAGCGAGGGCGAGGACCTGGTCGTGCTGCACGGCACCCGGGAGAAGCCGGGCGGGGAGTGGGTGCGCTTCACCTTCCCCCGCCAGCGCCGTGAGCGCCGGCTATGCCTGGCCGACTTCTTCCGAGCCAAGGACTCCGGGGAGATCGACGTCGTCGCGTTCCACGTCGTCACGATGGGACAGCGGATCAGCGAGTTCGCCAACACCCTGTTCGCGGCCGACGCCTACCGCGACTACCTGGAAGTGCACGGGCTGTCCGTCCAGCTCACCGAGGCGCTGGCGGAGTACTGGCACCGGCGGACCCGCGAGGAGCTGGCCTTTCCTGACGGTACGACGGCGGCGCGTGAGGATTCGGCGAGCCTCGACGATGTCTTCCAGCAGGGCTACCGGGGGTCTCGATACTCCTTCGGCTATCCGGCCTGCCCGGATCTGGAGGACCAGCAGCAGGTCATGCAGCTGCTCGAACCCGGCCGGATCGGGGTCGAGCTGTCCGAGGAGTTCCAGCTACATCCTGAGCAGTCCACGTCGGCGATCATCGTGCACCACCCCGAGGCGAAGTACTTCAACGCCAGGTGAGCACATTGCGGGCGGTGCTGTGGGACATGGACGGCACGCTGCTGGACTCTGAGCGGCTGTGGGACGTCTCGCTGGCGCAGTTCGCCGAGAAGCTGGGCGGCGTACTGTCCCCGGCTGCCCGTGAGGCGATGGTGGGCACGAGCATGGCGACGTCGATGGTGATCCTCTACGAGGACCTGGGCGTGACCGGGAGGGACGTCGATGCCGACGCCGCATGGCTGGACCTGCGGACCGGAGAGCTGTTCGCCGAAGGCCTGATCTGGCGGCCGGGAGCGCGCGAGCTCCTGCACGCGGTACGCCGGACCGGGCTGCGCACGGCGCTCGTCACCGCCACCAGCCGACCACTGGTGGAACAGGCGTTGCTGTCGCTGGGGGCCGAGAACTTCGATGCGGTCGTCTGCGGTGGTGAGACGGCGGCCAAGCCCGACGCCGCGCCGTACCGGCTGGCCCTGTCGCTGCTTCGGGTGGACGCCGGGGATGCACTCGTCATCGAGGACTCCCCGACCGGGGTGGCCTCCGGGGTCGCGGCCGGCTGCATGGTGCTGGCGGTGCCGTGCGCCGCTGCGCTGCCGGAACAGCCCGGCGTGGTCATTCGCGACACGCTGGCCGGTCTCACGGTGGAGGACCTGAGCAGGATCTGGGGCCGGACGGTGGTCCCGCGGTCATGACGGTTCATGCTCCGGTGCCCGTCGTGCTGGGTGGTCGACCCTGGGGTGCCCATGGTGACAGCGTTCGAGCTGCCGCACTCTTCGGGGCGGGATGCCCTCCTCAGGCGGACTCCTCGACCGGGGGTGGGTACGGCGGGGTGGTGCCGCCGAAGGCCGGGCATAGCGCCTTGTGGTCACACCAGTCGCAGAGCCGGCTGGGACTGGGCCGGAAGTCCCCGGTCTCGGTGGCCCTGGCGATCGCTGCCCACAGGGCGAGCAGGTTGCGCTCGAAACGGCCCAGCTCGGCCGCGTCAGGGGAGTAGGTCAGCGTGTCGCGATCACCGAGATACATCAGCCGCAGCTCGCGGGGTACCACCCCGCGGGTCCGCCAGACGATCAGCGCGTAGAACTTGAGCTGGAACAGCGCCTTGCCCTCGAAGACCTCCCTGGGGCTCGCGCCGGTCTTGTAGTCCACCACCCGGATCTCCCCGGTGGGTGCCACGTCCAAGCGGTCGATGACGCCCCGCAACCGCAGCCCGCTGTCCAGGATCACCTCGACCAGCTGCTCCCGTTCGGTCGGCTGGACCCAGGCTGGATTCTCCAGCGTGAAGTAGGTCTCGACCAGGTCCCGTGCCGAGGCGAGCCAGCCGGCCAGCTCGGCAGGGTCGGTGAAGAGCTGGTCGAGCTCGGGCTCGATCTCGCGCAACCGGTCCCACTCCGGCACCAGCAGGGCCTGGGCCGCGGTGAGCGTCCGCGCCGCGGCGGGCAGGTCGAATAGCCGCTCCAGCACGCTGTGCACCAGCGTGCCGCGGGTCGCCGCCGGACTGGGCAGCTCGGGCAGCCGGTCGATGCTGCGAAAGCGGTAGAGCAGCGGGCAGGTCTTGAAATCGGCAGCCCGCGAGGGCGACAACGACCCGATGACCGGGCTCGGCAACTCCGTCAGCATCACCTGGCCCACGGTAGGTGAGGGCACCGACATTTTCCGCCTCCGCCGGGCCGAACCGTGCAAGCACCACCGACGACCCGCCGTAGCATCGGCCGGATGAGTCGGCCCCATCCCACCTTTGAAGCCGGCGACCGGGTCCAGCTCACCGATCCCAAGGGCCGCCTGCATACGGTCACGCTGGAGCCCGGCAAGGCGTTCCACACCCATCGCGGCGCCATCGCCCACGACGACCTCCTGGGCCGGCCGGAGGGGGTGGTCGTCACCGCGACCAGCGGCACCGCCTACCTCGCCGTGCGCCCGCTGCTCGCCGATTACGTGCTGTCGATGCCGCGCGGCGCGGCGGTCGTCTACCCCAAGGATGCTGCGCAGATCCTGATGATGGGCGATGTCTTCCCCGGTGCCCGGGTGATCGAGGCCGGTGCGGGATCCGGGGCGCTGACCTGCTCGCTCCTGCGCGCGGTCGGGCCGGACGGGACCGTCACCTCCTACGAACGGCGCGAGGACTTCGCCGCGACTGCAAGACGAAACGTCGAGCGCTTCACCGGTTCGGCGCCGGCGAACTGGGACCTGCGGCTGGGGGAGTTCGCCGACAACGACGTCACCGACGTCGACCGGATCGTCCTGGACATGCTCGACCCCTGGGCGGTGATCGGTCCTGCGGCCACCGCACTGCGCCCCGGCGGCGTACTCATCGGATACGTGGCCACGGTGACGCAGTTGAGCCGCTTGGTCGAAGGACTGCGGGAGCACGGCACCTTCACCGAGCCATCCGCGTTCGAGACCCTGGTCCGGCCCTGGCATGTCGTCGGGCTCGCCGTCCGGCCAGACCACCGCATGGTGGCGCACACGGCGTTCCTCGTCACCGCGCGGCGGCTGGCCGACGGGGTGATTGCACCGACCCGGCAGCGGCGACCGGCAAAGTCACCATCCAATTCGCGGGAGTAACTTCCGGATTACGGGCGAGGGCGTTCTACCCCGTGGCGGAGTGTCGGGTGTCCGTGGTGGGGGCGGCGCACGAACCGCGTGTATAGGGTGGGTTGGCTATGCCGACCGGCGGGAGGAGGCGAGCATGTCGAGTGGACACGACGGGGAGCGCGCTGCCGCCCGGTCCAGGCGCGACCGGGACGCCGAGGCGGTGTTGACCCAGGTCTCCTTCCTCGAGGAGGAGGTAGCGCTGTTGCGCCGCAAGGTCGCCGACTCACCGCGCCAGCTGCGCCTGCTCGAGGAACGCCTGGCCGAAGCACATGGGCGGGTTGCCTACCTCACCGAGCGCAACGACAAGCTGTCCGGGACGTTGCGGGACGCGCGCGACCAGCTGATCAGCCTCAAGGAGGAGGTCGACCGACTGGCCCAACCGCCGAGCGGATACGGCCTGTTCTTGAGCAGCTACGACGACGACTCAGTCGATGTGTTCACCGGGGGGCGAAAGCTCCGCGTGTCGGTGTCCCCGAACGTCGCTGTCGCCGATCTCCAGCGCGGCCAGGAGGTCATGCTCAACGAGGCGCTCAACGTCGTCGCCGCCAAGGGTTTCGAACGCGCTGGGGATGTCGTCACGCTCAAGGAGATCCTCGACGGCGGCGACAGGGCCCTCGTTGTCGGTCACACTGACGAGGAGCGCATCGTTCACCTGGCCGATGTCCTGCTGGACGCACCGCTGCGGATCGGCGATTCGCTGCTGATGGAGCCGCGGTCGGCCTACGTCTTCGAGCGGATTCCCAAGAGTGAGGTCGAAGAGCTCGTCCTGGAGGAAGTCCCGGACATCGACTACACCGACATCGGCGGCCTCAGCGCCCAGATCGAGGCGATCCGCGACGCCGTCGAGCTGCCGTTCCTGCACGCCGAGTTGTTCCGGGAGCACAAGCTCCGCCCGCCGAAGGGGATCCTGCTCTACGGGCCACCGGGGTGCGGCAAGACGCTCATCGCCAAAGCGGTCGCGAACTCACTGTCCCGGCAGATGGCCAAGGAGCGCGGTGCAGGGGAGGCGAAGAGCTACTTCCTCAATATCAAGGGCCCGGAACTGCTGAACAAGTACGTCGGCGAGACCGAGCGGCACATCCGGCTGGTCTTCCAGCGGGCTCGCGAGAAAGCCAGCGAAGGCACGCCCGTCATCGTCTTCTTCGACGAGATGGACTCGATCTTCCGCACCCGCGGCAGTGGCGTTTCCTCCGACGTGGAGAACACCATCGTGCCGCAGCTGCTCAGTGAGATCGACGGGGTCGAGGGGCTGGAGAACGTCATCGTCATCGGCGCCTCCAACCGGGAGGACATGATCGATCCGGCGATCCTGCGCCCCGGTCGCCTGGACGTGAAGATCAAGATCGAACGGCCCGACGCCGAGGCAGCCCGCGACATCTTCACCAAGTACCTCACCGCCGACCTGCCGATCCACAGCGACGACCTCGGCGAGCACGCAGGCAGCACCGAGGCGACGGTGTCGGCGATGATCCAGAGCACGGTCGAGCGGATGTACACCGAGATGGAGGAGAACCGCTTCCTCGAGGTCACCTACGCCAACGGGGACAAGGAGATCCTGTACTTCAAGGACTTCAACTCCGG
>JACDAB010000148.1 GCA_013695665.1 Geodermatophilaceae bacterium
GAACGTGGCCTCCTGCCGTACCGCGGAACGAGGGGGCTTCCGGCGTGAGGGCGTGCTGCGCGAGGCCGAACCCGACCGCTGCGGCGGGCACCGCGACCTGGCGGTGTACGGCCGGCTGTCGAATGACCCCGCGCCAACTGACCTTGCGCCACGGTGATCACCCGCGCAACTGGCCACGAACACAGCTCTTCGCGGCTCGGGCATACCGCTCGCGGGCACGGGCCCGGGCGTGCTGCATCCCGTCGCGGTGCACCGCCCCGTCATACTCCGCCAGACGGGACGCGGTGCAAGTGACCAGTTGCTGCGGCCGCACCGCAGAGACCGGCCGGCAGCGTGCTCAGAGCAGCCGGCGGTCCCCAGGGCGAGTGACGCGCAGCCAGCGGAAGCCGTAGCCCTCCAGCACGATCTCGACCGATCCGTCCTGGCCCACCGCCGTTGCACCATGGCAGAGCAGGTCGACCAGGGTGGCGGAGGCGTCGAGTCCGCCCAGCGGCACCGAGCGCGGCTCAGCTCCGAGGTTGTGCACGGCGATCAGGCAGGCGTCGTCCCAGGTGCACGAGTGCGCCAACACCGCGTCGTGGGGCTGCTCCAACACCTCGAAACGGCCCCAGCCCAGTTCGGGGCTGTCCCGGTAGCGCCGGATCAGCAGCATCATGAAATGCAGCAGGGAGTCCGGGTCCCGACGCTGCGCGTCGACGTTGACGTGCTCCGGCGCGAAGCCGCCCTCGACCACCGGAGCCGTCAACCGGGACGGCGCCGCGGTGGAAAAGCCGCCGTTCTTCGCAGCGGTCCACTGCATCGGCGTACGCACGGCGAGCCGGCCCTCCGCGGCGAGGTTCTCGCCCATGCCGATCTCCTCGCCGTAGAAGAGAACCGGCGTGCCCGGCAGGGAGAACAGCAGGCTGTAGACCATCCTGATCCGGCGGGGATCCCCCTGGAGCATCGGAGGGAGCCGACGGGTGAGTCCTCGCCCGTAGACCTGCATCTCCGGCTCGGGACCGAAGGCGGCGAAGACCTCCTGGCGCTCGTCCTCGCTCAGCTTGTCCAGGGTCAGCTCGTCATGGTTGCGCGCAAAGGTCGCCCACTGGCAGTCCGGAGAGGTCGGCGGCCTGCCCAGCAGTGCCGAGGCCAGCGGACGGGCGTCGTGCCGGGCAAGGGACAGGTACATCTGCTGCATCGCGATGAAGTCGAACTGCATGGTCAACTCGTCGCCGTCGATGCCGCCGAAGAACGTCAGTTGCTCCTCGGGCGGCAGGTTGACCTCGCCGAGCAGCACGCCGTCGCCGACCCGGCGACCGAGGAATGACCGCAGCGCCCGGAGGTACTGGTGCGGGTCAGCGAGGCTGGCCTCGCCGCCGTCGACACCGAGCGTTTCCAGGAAGAACGGCACCGCATCGACGCGGAACCCCGACAACCCCAGCTCCAGCCAGAACCCCATCACCTTCGCAACTTCGTCGCGTACGGCGGGATTGGCGACGTTCAGGTCAGGCTGCTGCCGGTAGAAGCGGTGCAGGTAGTACTGCCCGGCCTTGTCGTCGTATCGCCAGACGCTGCTCTCCTGATCCGGAAAGGTCGGGGCGGTCTCCTCCGCTGGTGGCTCGTCGCGCCAGACGTAGTAGTCGCGGTACGGCGAGGTGCGGCTGGCGCAGGCGGAGCGGAACCACGGGTGCTTGTCCGATGTGTGGTTCACAACGAGGTCGGCGATCACCCGCATGCCGCGGTCCTTGGCCGTCCGGATCGCCTCGACCAGGTCACCATGAGTGCCGAGGCGGGGATCGACACCGTAGAAGTCGGTGATGTCGTAGCCGTCGTCGCGCTCCTGGGTCGGGTAGAACGGCATCAACCAGAGGCAAGTGACACCGAGATCGGCGAGGTAGTCCATCCGCTGCGCGAGCCCCTGCAGGTCACCGACACCGTCGCCGTTCCAGTCCATGAAGGTCTCGACGTCGAGGCAATAGACGACGGCGGTCTTCCACCACAGGTCGCTGGTATCGGAGATTCTCACTCTGCGACCCGCACTACGTGCTCCGCGCCGTCACGCCCAACTGCGGCAGCACCCTCGAGCCGAAGACCTCGATGAAGTCACGCTGCTCCTGCCCGACGTGGTGCAGGTAGACCTCGTCGAACCCGATTTCCACCAGGTCGTGCAGCCACTGCACGTGCCGGCCCGGGTCGGCCGAGATGAGTACGGCGTCGCGCATCGCTTCCGGCGGCACGTGCTTGGCCACCTCGTCGAAGGTCTCGGCCGAGTCCACGTCCCAGCACAGAGGCGGCGAGAAGACGTTGGTGCGCCACTGCTCGTGGGCGATGCTCAGCGCAGTGTCCTCGTCCTGCGCGTAGGACAGGTGGACCTGCACGATTAGGCTGCCCCGCCCTCCGGCATCGCGGTAGGCCTCGATCATCTTCCGGAGCGTCTGCGCCGGCGCGGCGACGGTGACCAGGCCATCGGCCCAACCGGCGACCCAGCGGGCCGTCTCCACGCTCACCGCGGCGCCGATCAACGGCGGCGGCTGTGCGGGGCGGGTCCACAGTCGAGCCCGGTCGACGGTGACCAGACCGTCGCGGCTGACCTCCTCGCCGGCGAACAGCGCCCGCATCACCTCCACACACTCGCGCAGCCGGGCGTTGCGTACGTCCTTGCGCGGCCAGGCGGCGCCGGTGATGTGCTCGTTGGATGCCTCCCCGGTCCCTAGTGCCACCCAGAACCGGCCCGGGTACATCGACTCCAACGTCGCGGCAGCCTGCGCGATGATGGCCGGGTGGTAGCGCTGGCCGGGAGCGTTGACCACCCCGAACGGCAGTCCGGTTGCCTGCAGGGCCGCACCCAGCCACGACCACGCGAAGCCGGACTGGCCCTGCCGTTCGCTCCACGGGGAAAAGTGATCCGAGCACATCGCGGCGGTGAAGCCGGCCTGCTCCGCGGCCTGTACCGCCACCAGCAGCGCCGCGGGATGAACCTGCTCGTGCGAGGCATGGAAACCGATGACCGTCATGGGGTCAGGCGGATCACACCGTAGTCGTAACCGGTGCGGCGGTAGACGACGCTGGCCCGCCCGGTGTCCTTGCACAGAAAGAGGAAGAAGTCGTGGCCGACGAGTTCCATCTCCAGCAGCGCCTGGTCGATGGTCATCGGTTCGCTGGGGTGCTCCTTCTCCCGAACCACCTGCCCCGGCGCATGTTCGTCGGCGTCGGCGTCGGGCTCGGTCTGCGTGGGTGACATCTCGAGCAGCGCTGTCGCGGTCTGCCCGGTGGCCGCGTGGACCGACGTCGGGGTGTGCCGGCCGTGATGGATCCGCCGGCGGTCGGCGCTGCGGCGCAGCCGCGACTCGAGCTTTGTCACCGCGTTGTCCAGCGCTGAGTAGAAGTCGGCCGAGCAGGCCTCGGAGCGCACCACGGGCCCGCGCGAGGTACAGGTGATCTCCACCCGCTGGCAGGCATCTGCCTGCCGTCGGTTCTTCTCGTGGGTGAGCTCGACATCGACGCTGATCAGCTTGTGGTCGTAGCGCTCGATCCGGCCGAGCTTGTCTGCCACGTGCTGCCGGTAGTGATCCGGCACCTCGACGTTGCGCCCTCTCACGACTATGTCCATTGGCACCTCCGGTAGTGGCGTCGCGGAATCTTCGCCTCGTATCCATGTGCTGGTTCCCTGACGCTAGTACCACAGCGTGCACACGGACAGTGGCGCCGCCCAGCGCCTGACTGTTCCCGCCACCGCGGCGGCACTGAGCTGCACTGCCTGCTCACGCAGCGCCCGGGCACCCTCGCGCAGGGTCGTCCCCGTCGTCACGACATCGTCGACCAGTACGACGTGGGCACCGGCGGACAGCCGCCGCGTGTCGCTGGCGGCCGCCAGCGCACCGTCGAGGTTGCGCTCCCGCTCCGCAGCGGTCAGCCCGGCGGAGTCCTGCGGTATTCGCAGCAGCACAAGCGCAGGCAGCACGGCGGCCGGGCGGCCGCTGTTGCGCAGTTCGGCTGCGGCCCGCGGGGCCACCAGGCGCATGTGGTCACCACCTCGACGTCGTACCGCAGCCCGGGTCGACGGCACCGGCACGAGCACCACCGGACCTGACCCGGGCGCCGTCCTCACGACAGCTCCTGCCAGCGCCACGCCCAGCAGTGCCACAAGGTCGCTGCGCCCGCGCTCCTTCACCGCGAGGACGGCCTCGCGCAGCACCCCGTCGTAGCGACCCGCGACCCACGTGGTCGGAAAGCCGGGCGGGCACGGATCCGGCCGGAACTGCAGCGGGTGCCCCGATGAAGCCCAGCACGCGGAGCACACCGCGGTCCCCGGTCGCCTGCACCCGAGGCACCGGCGCGGCAACATCAGATCGACCATCGCATCGACCAGCGCGGACACGGTAGGGGCCACGCACCTGACAATGGCCTCTCGCGACCGCCTGCCGACAGCCTCCGGCCGGGGCTGTGGACAGTCGCTCAGCCGGGGTAGAAGGGTGCGGTGCCCGGGAAGAACGGCAGCCCGCGGACCAGGGTGGTCCACGTGGTGCCGTCGAGTTGGTACATGCTCCCGGCTGCCGAGGCCAACGCGGGTCGACCCGGTGAGGCGGTTATCCCGCTCGCCTCGTCCGGCAGGTTGTCCAGCGGCTGCGAGGCCAGCACCGCACCGTCGACGGAGATCAGCCATGGCTTGCTCCGCCCGTCGGCCGGATCGGTGGCCAGAAAGAACAGCTGCGTCGCGGTCGCCCAGGAGACGTCGACGACGTCACGCAGCCCCGTCGCCAGCGGCGTGAAACCGGACAGCGCGACGGTGGGACCGCTGCGGGAAACCCGGGCTACGTAAAGTCCTGCGACGCCCGCGCCCCCGGCCACCACGGCCGCTCGGGTGCCGTCGAGCGATATCTGCAGCGAGCGGATCGGCGTACGGTCACCGAAGTCGAAGGTGGTGACGATCTGGGGTTGCCCTCCGGTCGGGACCCGCACCACCTCGTTGCCGTCCCGGACGGTCCACACGTCCTGGGTCGGCTCCACCCAAGCCGGCGGTGTGAAGGACCGGCCCGCGAGTACGGGCGCGAGTACGCCGTCGTAGGCGCCGATCAGCAGCGTGGACCCGCTGGCCGACTCGCTGACGCCGGCCAGCATCGTCTGCTGCGCGGAGGCACCCGCGGAGGCCAGAGCGTAGGAGCCCTCGCCCGCGGGCCCGGGTATGCGCTGGCCATCAACAGTCCATACAGCACCCTCATTGAGGTAGTGACCGACGGCATTGGCCGGCACGAAGTCCGGATCGAAGCTCTGCCAGTCGTCGGGTCCCTGGACTCCCCCAGTCCCGGGAACCGACACCACCTGACCGTCGCTGCGCAGCGTCAACAAGGAGATCGACAGCTGCTTCAAGGTCCAGATCAGCTGGGCCGACAACCGCTGCAGGGATGCCGGACTTCGCTCCCCGAGGCCGGTGAGACTGACCTCGAGATCACGGACCTCCTGGACGTTGCTGGCCAGTGCCACGTCCGGGCCGAACTCGGTGGTCACCGCGGGGGCGAGGAACGGCGAGGGGCCGGCCAGCAGCTGCTCGACAAGTGAGTTGGCGCGGGCGACCGACCCGGACAGGAAGAACCGGGGGTCGGGGACCACCTTCGTGCCGGTCGAGTCCAGGAAGTACAGGTTGTACTGCACGTAGGCGCGGCGGAAATCATCGACGCGGAGGACGACCCCCGGGGGCGGGTTGTCGATGCGCCATTGCCCATCGACTTGCACCAGGCTGAGCACCTGCCGCAACTCCTCGTCGACGCTGGCATAGACCCCGGCGTCGTTCACCCGCCCGACGACCCGGCCCGTCAGCGTCACCTCGGACCCGTCCCGGCTGGGTACGGCGGCAAAGTTCCGCTCGATCACCATCACACCGGCGTCGTCGGTCCAGTTCTGGGCTTGCTCCGGCGTCAGGTACTGCCGGGCGACGGGGCGGCTCCGTGTGTTGCTCGCCGAGGCGGCGAGAAAACCCCTCACCACCTCATCAGGCTGCAGGTCCGCCCTGGGCGCCAGCGCCTGGATCTCCCCGCCTGGGTCAGCGAGCGAACCCTCATCGACGACGGTCACCGGAATCGGATCGGAACCGGACGGGATGCCTACGCATCCGGACAGGATCGTGGCAAGGCCTGCGACGGTGGCCGCCACCAAGGCCACCGGGTGGCGCATCACACGCGCTCCGATGCGGTTCTGGCTGGTCTCCGCGGCTCAGGGAGCAGCGGGAGCGGCGAGTGGGTCAGCTCGTCCCCGGACAGGATCGGAAGGGTCAGCCGGAACTGCGCCCCCCGCCTGGGTTCACCCCACGCCTGCAGCCAGCCACCGTGCAGGTGCGCGTCCTCGAGGCTGATCGACAATCCCAGTCCGGTGCCGCCCAGGCCCTTGCTCCGGGATGGATCGGCCCGCCAGAACCTGCTGAACACCTGCGCAGCTTCTCCTGACTTGAGCCCGATCCCATGGTCCCGGACGGTGATGGCTGCCGCATGCTCGTCGCCGGCAACGACGATCTCGACGGGCAGTCCCTCCCCGTGCTCGACCGCGTTGACGATGAGGTTGCGCACGATGCGCTCGACGCGACGCGGGTCCACCTCGGCGACCACCGCCGGCCCCCCGGCGGCCACGACGAGCTCGCTGCCCTGCCGAGCCGCAACCGGGTGGGTAGCCGCACACACCCGGTCGACCAGCGCCCGCAGGTCGGTCGGTTCCGCCTCCAGCACCGCAGCGCCGGCGTCGTACCGGCTGATCTCCAGCAGATCGTTGAGCAGCGCCTCGAACCTGTTGACCTCGGCCTGCAGCAATTCGGTGGACCGGGCGACGGCGGGGGCGAAGTCCTCACGCGCCGCGAAGAGCAGGTCCGCTGCCATCCGGACCGTCGTCAGGGGCGTCCGCAGCTCGTGCGACACGTCGCTGGTGAAGCGTTGCTGCAGCCGGGACAGCTGCTCCAGCTGCCGGATCTGCAATTGGAGGCTCTCGGCCATGTCGTTGAAGCTGGTGGCCAGCACAGCCAGGTCATCCTCGCCACGGACCCGCATCCGGTCCTCCAGCCGGCCCGAGGCCAGCCGTTCGGCGGTCCGTGCAGCGTCGCGCACCGGGCGGACGACGCGCCGGGCGACCGCCGCCCCGATCGCACCCACGAGAAGCACCAGTGCGAGACCCGAGAGCACGACCGTGCCCTGGATCAACTCCAGGCTGGTCTGCTCCTGGTCGAGTGGGAAGAGGTAGTACAGCTCGAAGTCCCCGATGCTGCTGGGAATCGGCGAGCCGACCAGCAGCGCCGTGACCGATACGCCTTCGCCGAGGTCCACGGTAGCCAGCTGGTAGCTCTGCACGCCGCCCTGCACCGCGGCCCGTAAGGCCGGCGGCACACTCGATGCCAAGGAGTTCAATCGGGCGATGGGCACAGAGTCGGCTCCAACGCTGGCAAACATCACCACGTCGAAGCGACCGGCGGGGCCGCCGCGTTCGGTGAGCTGCAGCCTCGTGCGGTCCAGCGTTGTTCGCACGTCTCCGCCGTTGATCGCGTCGACCGCCGCCAACTGCGACTCGGCGTAGCGCAGCCCGTTGACGGTCTGGGCGATTGCTGCCGTTCTCTTGACCTCGAGAATCTGGTCTCGAATCTGGGTCAGCAGGATGAGTCCGATCACGACGACCACAACACCGCAGAGGAGCACCGTCGTCACTGTCACCCGCTGCTGCAGCGACCGCCGCCAGCGGCGGCGTAGAGCCATCGCGATCGAGGACGGGCTCGGCAGGTCCCGCATGCGCTAGAACGTTCCAGCCCGGTAGCCCACGCCGCGGACAGTGAGGACAACTGTCGGGTTCTCCGGGTCGAGTTCGACCTTGGACCGCAGCCGCTGGACGTGCACGTTCACCAGACGGGTGTCCGCTGCGTGGCGGTAGCCCCAGACCTGCTCCAGCAGGGCCTCGCGAGTGAAGACCTGACGCGGTTTGCGCGCCAGCGCCACCAGGAGGTCGAACTCCAGCGGCGTCAGCGCGATCTGGTCGCCCTCGCGGGTGACCTGGTGGCCGAGCACGTCGATCGCCAGATCGCCGATGGACAGGCTCTCGGCCTGGTCGCCGTCGCCGCGGCGTAGCTGCGCGCGGACCCGGGCGATGAGCTCCTTCGCCTTGAACGGCTTGACCACATAGTCGTCGGCCCCGGACTCCAGGCCCAGCACGATGTCGATCGTGTCGGACTTGGCGGTGAGCATCACGATGGGCACCACGGACTCGGCGCGGATCGCCCGGCAGACGTCGATCCCGCTGGCACCGGGCAGCATCAGGTCGAGCAGGACCAGGTCGGGCCGCACGTCACGAAAGGCGCTCAGTGCCCTGATCCCGTCGCCGACGAACGACGGCTCGAACCCTTCGCCGCGCAGGACGATGCCCAGCATTTCAGCCAGTGCCGGATCGTCATCGACAACCAGTACTCGTCCCCTCATGCCGTCATCGTTCCACTACCGCAGCTCATGCAGCGCCCGGCCGGGCGGCGAGTCGAGCGCGGCCAGGCCGATCGAAGTGGCGGCAAGCACCACATCGCCGGCGATGTGCACTGTGTCCCGCTCCCCCGTGTCGAGGTCAATCCGTTCGTACGCCGACGCGGTGATGGTCCCGGGATCGGCGCTGTGCGTGTCGATGCCGGTCAACCGCCACTGCTGGTCCATGCGAACGGTGCCCAGTACGTCGGAGAGCGCGACGAGCCGGATGCGCACAGGATCCCCGGTGCGCGGCGCAGCTGCTGCGATGGCGACGAGGAATGAGGGACTGACCCCAGTGAATCCTTGAGCCTGGTCGCGCTCCTCCCGTGACTCGGCCGGGCCGCCCTCGGCCGGCCGGCGTACCCAGAGCAGCTCCCCGCCACTGTGGCCGCCGCGAAGAGACCAGCCGGCGAGTGCCACCGTCACCCTCAGCTGGCGGCCGCGCAGATCCAGCGTCACATCGACGGACCCTGCGTCGTGACCGTCCGATGTGGACAGTTGGGACACGTAGCGCCATCCGGAACCGCCTGCTGCGCAACGGAACCGCTCCAGCAGCCGCACCGCGCCGTCGGCATCGAAGTGCTCGTACGTGCCGGCCGGCACGACTCAGCCGCCGTAGCGCCAGGACGTCAGGTACGCCTCCTGGGCCGGGTCCAGCGTGTCGATGCGCACTCCCATCGCCGCCAGTTGCAACACCGCCAGACCGTGGTCGATCTGCGCCGGTACGTCGTACACCCCCGGGATCAAGGTGCCGGCGTTCGCCGCCAGCCATTCCACGCAGAGGGCCTGACCGGCGAAGCTCACGTCCATGACCGCGGGGGGATGGCCCTCGGCGGCTGCGAGGTTGACCAGCCTGCCCTCGGCGAGGACCAGCAACCGCCGGCCGTCGGCCAGCAGGTACTCGTCCACGTGCGGACGGATTCCCGCCCTCAGGTCGACACAGTGCGCGTGCAGCCACGCGACGTCGATCTCCAGGTCGAAGTGCCCGCTGTTGGCCAGAATCGCGTTGTCCTTCATGGCAGCAAAGTGCGGCTCAGCCAGGACGCCGCGGCTGCCGGTGACCGTCACGAACACGTCACCCTCGGCGGCGGCGTCGAGCATTGGCAGGACGCGGAAACCGGCCATCACCGCCTCCAGTGCCCGGTTCGGGTCGACTTCGGTGACGATGACGCTGGCGCCCAGTCCCCGCGCCCGGTCGGCGACGCCCTTGCCGCAGTTGCCGTAGCCGGCCACCACGACGGTCCGACCGGCCAGCAGGACGTTGGTCGAACGGATGATCGCGTCCACTGTGGACTGTCCGGTCCCGTGCCGATTGGCAAAGCTCTGCTGGATGGGGCTGTCATTGACGGCTATAACCGGGAAGGACAGGGCTGATTCCGCGGACATCGCACGCAGCCGCACAACACCTGTCGTCGTCTGCTCGCAGCCGCCGAGCACCGAGGGCAGCAGCTCCCGATGCGTCGTGTGCAGCCGGCCCACCAGGTCGCAGCCGTCGTCCAGAACCAGGTGGGGGCCGGCGGTCATGACCTGTTCGAGGTGGCCGTCGTACGTCGCCCGGTCCGCACCTCGGAGCGCTTGGACGTCGATCCCGAAGCGATTCGCCAATGCGGCCGCGATGTCGTCCTGGGTGGACAGTGGATTCGCCGCTGCCAGATGAAGCTCGGCACCGCCGGCCTGGAGCACCAGCATGAGGTTGGCGGTCTCCGGCGTGACGTGCAGAGCGGCGACCACACGCAGCCCGTCCAGCGGACGGGAGCGCTCGAAACGTTCCCGGATCTGGACGAGCGCGGGCATGGCACGTTGCGCCCAGTTGAGCCGGAGAAGCCCCTGATCGCTCAGGGACTCCTCCGCGGCGCTCATTGGAACTGGGACTCGCTCAGTAGCGGTAGGCATCTGACTTGTACGGCCCGGCCACATCGACGCCGATGTACTCCGCCTGCTCCTTGCTCAGGGTGGTCAGCTTGACCCCCAACGCGTCGAGGTGCATCCGCGCCACCTTCTCGTCCAGCGTCTTGGACAGAACGTAGACCTGCTTGTCGTACTCGTCGTTCTTGGTGAACAGCTCGATCTGGGCGATCGTCTGATTGGAGAACGACGTGCTCATAACGAAACTCGGGTGCCCGGTCGCGTTGCCGAGGTTGAGCAACCGCCCCTCGGACAGCACGACGATCGAGTGGCCGTCGGGGAAACGCCACTCGTCGACCTGCGGCTTGACCTTGATCCGCTCGGCGCCGCCGCGCGGCAGGCCGGCGATGTCGATCTCGTTGTCAAAGTGCCCGATGTTCCCCACGATGGCGCCCTGCTTCATCCGGGCCATGTCCGCGGCCATGATGATGTCCTTGTTGCCGGTCGAGGTGATGAAGATGTCCGCGGTCTCGACGACGTCCTCAAGGGTGCAGACCTGGTAGCCCTCCATGGATGCCTGCAGTGCGCAGATCGGGTCGATCTCGGTGACGATCACCCGGGCGCCCTGGCCACGCAGGGCCTCAGCGCAGCCCTTGCCGACGTCACCGTACCCGAAGACGACGGCAACCTTGCCGCCGATCATCACGTCAGTGGCGCGGTTCAGGCCGTCGATCAGTGAGTGCCGGCACCCGTAGAGGTTGTCGAATTTGCTCTTCGTCACCGAGTCGTTGACGTTGATGGCCGGGAAAAGCAGATCGCCGGTCTTGGCCAGCTCGTAGAGGCGGAGGACACCCGTCGTGGTCTCCTCGGTGACGCCCTTGATGCCGGCGGCGATGGTCGTCCAGCGCTGGGGGTCCTCGGCCAGGGACTCGGTCAGCATCGTGAGGAAGACCTGGAACTCCTCGGTCTCCCCCGTGTCCGGATTAGGGACGACGCCTGCCTTCTCGTACGACGCCCCGCGGTGCACGAGCATCGTCGCATCGCCACCGTCGTCAAGGATCATGTTCGGGCCGGTGAACCCGCCATTGCCGTCGGGCCACAGCAGCGCCTGGTTCGTGCACCACCAGTACTCCGGCAGCGTCTCGCCCTTCCAGGCGAAGACCGGGGTGCCCGACGGGCTCTCCGGCGTACCGTCCGGTCCGACGGCGACCGCGGCCGCTGCATGGTCCTGGGTGGAGAAAATGTTGCAACTGGCCCAGCGGACGTCGGCACCGAGCGAAGTGAGCGTCTCGATGAGCACCGCCGTCTGCACGGTCATGTGCAGCGACCCGGTGATGCGCGCACCGGCCAGCGGCTGCACGTCGGCGTACTCCGCGCGGATCGACATCAGACCGGGCATCTCGTGCTCGGCGAGCTGGATCTCCTTGCGGCCGAAGGTCGCGAGCGAGAGGTCGGCGACCTTGAAGTCGGTCCCGATCGTTTGCGTCATTGCGTCTCCTACTTCTCGGTGTGGGTGAGCAGCCGCTCGTGTTTTTCTTGCTCGAAGCGAAGCCAGTCGGAATCCGGCGTGCCCTCCGGCGTTGTCTGCCTGGTGGCGAACCATTCACTGACGGCTGCGCCGACTCCCCGGTCGGACTGCAGCCGGGCCACGAAGGCGAGTTCGGCAAGGCCGATGTCGTGCGTTCTTACGAGGTCGCGCAGGGTGCGCAGGCGCTGCACCTGGGCTGGGCCGTACAGCCGATAGCCACCCCCGGAGCGGCGGGGCACGACCAGGCCGGCTTGTTCGATATAGCGCAGCATCCGCGCGGACCACCCCGTGGTCTGCGCAGCTTCCGCGATCGTCAGAACGTCCATCGATGCCAAGGCTAGCAGCTTCGTGTCAAGCAGTCACCCTCGTCGCTGTAACTTTGACATCATCGTGTCAGAGCGCGGAGGGCGATCCCAAGCCGGTGGCAGCGCGGAACAGGGTGCCCGTACCGGTGAGCACCACCGGCTCCCCGGCGGGGACGAAGACCGACTGCCCTCGACCGAATACCCCCGGGACACCGGCTCCGCTCAGGCTCAGTGCACCTTCGGTGCAGAGCAGGATCTGCGGCCCTTCGACCTCGCTGGTGACCGGCACGCCGTCGAGCGCTGCCCTCGCCAGGGCGAAATCGACGGCCGGTGTCGGGTACCGCAACCAGCCCGCGCCGTCCGGCTGCCCGTCGAGGATCTCCGGGACTGCGCCGCGCAAGTCCAGCACCGACATCAGTTCGGGGACGTCCACATGCTTCGGCGTGAGACCTCCCCGCAGGACATTGTCGGAGGTCGCCATGATCTCGACGCTTACACCGCTGAGGTAGGCGTGCAGCCGCCCGGCGGACAGGTACGTCGCCTGCCCGGGGCGCAGCCGGATCAGGTTCAGCAGTAGCGAGATGACGACGCCGGGGTCCTCCGGATAGCGCTCGGCCAGCGCCAACGCGCACCTGTACGACGCGGCGAACGTGCTGCCCTGCCGGACGAGACGGGTGCATGCATCGACGACGGCGCCGACCATGCCCCGCGAGGTCCCGGTCGCCAGGATGTCGCCGATCAACCCGGCCAGCCCGTCCGGGCCGGGGAAGGCGACCGCAGGAACCCCGAGCTCGCCGAGCAGGGCCGCGACCTCCTCCATCGGCCGCAGTCCGCACAGTGCGGTGAACGGGGTGACCGCACAGATCAACTCGGGTTTGTGGTTGGCGTCGCGGTAGTTGCGGCCGGGATCGTCGATGGCAACGCCGCGGGCCTCCTCATCGGCGAACCCGGCCGCCGCACGGGCCAGGTCGGGGTGCGCCTGCAACGACAGGGGCGCCTCCACCGCCAGGACCTTCAGGAGGAAGGGCAGCCGGGGGCCGAAGGCATCCACCACCCCCGGCCCGAGCAGCTGTCGTGGGGTGGCCTCGATCGCCTCCAGCAGCGATTCCTCCGACCCGGCACGGACGATCCGGGACGGGGCGGCGGGATGGGCACCGAGCCAGAGTTCGGCCTGCGGCTGCGCGGACGGAGCCGGTTCACCCAGCAACTGGGCAAGGGCCGATCGAGATCCCCAGGCGTAGCTCTGGATGGGGTTGACCAGCCGGTACATGCTAGGACCCTAACCATCCGACGAGCTGCTCCTTCTTTGCAGGGGGCGGGCCCTCGTCGACCCTGTCCTCCTTGTCTAGGCGCCCCCGCGCACGTCGGGGGCCCCCAACCGGGCGGCGTCCGCGGTGCGGTCATTGGGCATCCGCTGGGACTCCAGCTCGGCGGCGACGCGGGCGCGGTAGTGCTCGATCTCGCGCTCACGCACCGCCGGTGTCCAGCCGAGCACCTCCCCCATGAGCGTGACCACCGGCTCGGCGCAGGCCAGCCCGCGATCCGGTGTCTGCACCGAGATGCGGGTTCGCCGGGTCAGCACGTCGTCCAGGTGCAGCGCGCCCTCGGCAGCGACCGCGTAGTGGACCTCGACCGCCAGGTGGCCTGCTCCGCCCGGCAGCGGCCGGGACAGCGTCGGGCGGTCGGCCATGAGATCGAGCAGCTCACCCACCCGGTCGCCGTATCGGGAAAGCAGACTGTCCACCAGGGGCAGCGCGACCTCGTATCGTTGCGCGAGCATTCGCCGATCCGGGAACGAGCGGGCACCGATCAGCGGCAGCCGGGCCGTCCTGCTGGCCGGGACCCCAGCCATGCCGGCGGTGGCCGTGTCAACCGCGTCCGCACCCATCACCCGGTATGTCGTGTACTTCCCGCCGGCCACCAGTACGAGCCCCGGCGCCGGCGTGACAACAGCGTGCTCCCGGGACAGCCGGCTCGTGGCATCTGACTCACCGGCCAGCAGGGGCCGCAGTCCGGCGTACACCCCCTCGATGTCCTCACGGTGCAACGGCCGTGACAGGACCCGGTTGACCTGCCCGAGCAGGTAGTCGATGTCCGCCGAACTGGCCGCCGGGTGGGCCCGGTCCAGGTTCCAGTCAGTGTCGGTCGTTCCGATGATCCAGTGCGACCCCCAGGGGATCACGAACAGCACGCTCGTCTCGGTCCGCAGGATCAAGCCGGTCTCACCCGCCAGCCGGTCCCGCCCGACCACGAGGTGCACACCCTTGGATGCCCGTACCCGCAGGCTCATCGGGCC